>CAWVUS010000053.1:0-21009 GCA_963933195.1 uncultured Planctomycetaceae bacterium | reverse complement strand
AGCTGTGGCGTGGTGGTCGCTCGGCGGCTCAGAGGTTTATCATGTTCGCCGGTCCTCGATTGGAAGAACTCGAAAAGAGGTCAGGCGATGACGCTGCATCCTGAGTCGGTACGCATGCTGGAGGAATTGGCGGCCATGGGCCTCCCTCCGATTTATACCCAGTCCGTGGCAGAGGCCAGGGAACGGTTGGTGGATGCTGAGGAGCCACTGACAGAGGTTCGGCTTGTTGTTGATGAACACTTTGATGGGCCGGGTGGGCCGGTGCGGGTTCGCCGATATCACCCGCAGGATGAAACGGTCGATCCGACAAATTTGGTTGTCTTTTTTCACGGAGGCGGTTGGGTGATTGGTTCTATTGAGAGCCATGAAGAAGTTTGTCGGAAACTGGCGAACTCGTGTGCGGCGATTGTTGTGTCTGTGGATTATCGGCTGGCGCCCGAATCGGTGTGCCCAGCTGCTGTAGACGATTGCATGGCGGCTTTGACGTGGGCGGTTGGGTGTCGCGAAGCTTGGGGGGTGAGCGGAATCACCGCTGTCTGCGGAGACAGTGCGGGTGGAAATCTTGCCGCGGTAGTTGCCCAGCAGGCACTGGCAACGGGAGTCGGGCCGGTCGATTACCAGGTCCTGATGTATCCCGTTACCGATGCCAACTTCGATACCCCGTCCTACCTCGAGTTCGCGGAAGGTCATGGGCTCGAGCGTGAGGCGATGCGATGGTTTTGGCAGCAGTACATGGGTGGACAGGATCCTTCGCAACCCGTTGCATCACCGCTGAGGGCCAAGTCGTTGGCGGGGCTGCCGTCGGCGTATGTGGTGACGGCGGAGTACGACACCTTGCGGGACGAGGGGGATGCCTATGCTGTTGCGATGGAGGACGCCGGGGTGAGCGTGATGCGAGAATGCGTGCCGGGTGTGTTGCACGGTTTCCTCATGCACGGCGATCGGTTTGCTGTGGTGGACGAGGTGGTCCTCAGGGTAGGCCAACAGGTTCGCGAGCGAGGGGCGTCAAAGGTTACTTGACGTTGAGAGTTTTGAAGTAATCGAGGCGCCGAGCGACCTGGCCTCCCGGAGATCTGGGGCGAAGTTGATCCTGGGCGACTTTCAAGCCGCGGTGGTCCTGGAGAAAGACCAGCGTATTGAGGACCAACAGCGCCTCGGCCTCCGTGGACACGCTGTTCAATACGGCGTAGAGATGTGGCAACGGATCCGGCTTGGTGATGCCAATGATGGCGAGAGTTTCTGCGGCGCGGAGGCGGACCATGGGGTGTGGGTCCCCCAAGCACGGCCCGATCGCGGCCGACATCGAGCGGGCCGGGTGTCCGATGAGTGCTACCGCCTGGCAGGCCCAGTAGCGGTGCCAGGGGTTCTTCGAACGCAAGTGGGTTTTGAGAGCGTGCAGGGCTGTCTCGAGCGGGGCCAACGGCAAGTCGGCGATATTTAGCAAGACGGCGATTTCGTCGTGGTGCGATCGGCCAAAAGCAATGGGGTCGTCGAGCATGTGGTTGACCTGGTGGCTTTCGGGGTAGAGGCTCAGGTCGTTGATCTCAACAACCTGTTTTCGGAGGCGGCCACGGAGGTCCAACAGGGTCTCTCGATGTTTGGGTTTGCCGGCGAGGTTGACGACTTGATGTGGGTCGGACTGGAGGTCAAAAAGTTGTTCGGCGGGCCGGGGAAGGAAAAATTGTTTTTGCGCGGGGGTGAGTTGCCCTGCCTTGTTGAGCGCTCGCCATTCCTTGAAGGCCAGCATGCGGTATCGATAGTTGTTCTGCAGGCCGTCGGGGTAGAACCCCTGGTAATTTCGGACGTAGGCAAAACGTCCCTTGCGTAGTGTTCGGACATGATCGTACTTTTCGTCGAAACGGTCGGCATAACCGAAGGCCTCGTCCCGTGCGGCGAGATCGCGGGCTGGTACCCTGGGCCCCAGAAAGGGGCGTCCGTCCATTTGTTTGTCGATTCCGAGGCCAGCCAGGTGCAGAACGGTTGGCCCAAAGTCGATGAAACTGACGAATCCGTCGAGCCGACTGCCGGGCTTGTGGTCGACGAGATGACGGAAGTTGTTGGGGATGCGAACCACAAGAGGGACGTGGAGACCACTCTCGTAGGCGTATCCTTTGCTGCGGGGAAGGACTCCACCGTGATCGCCAAAGTAAAATACGAAAGTGTCCTCGAGGAGTCCGTCGGCGGTGAGTTGGGCGAGGACTCTTTTGACCTGTTGGTCGATGACTCCCATGCGGTCGAAATACCGGGCGTGGGTATAACGAAACGTTGGTGTGTCGGGATGGTAGGGCGCCAACGTGACGTCTTTGGGAGAAACGGTTGTGGGAGTCTTCAATTGTGACTTTGGGAAATGCAACGAACTCTCGTGAGATTGCCCAAAGGACTGCATGTGAAAGAACGGGGTCTGTTTTGTCGGTCGATGTCTCCATGACGCTTTGGCTGACGAGGCGTTCCAGAGTCGCTTGATGGGAAACTTGAAGTTGTAGTCGGTCTTCCGGCGGTTCGTGGTGTAATACCCGGCTTGCTTGAGCACCCCCGACCACGGGAGAAACCCGGCCGGAAGAGTGGCCGGCTTGATCTTGCGGTGGTATTGAAATCCGCCGCGGGGAGCAAATATGCCTGTGGCAAGAGTGGAGCGGGCCACCGAGCAAACGGGACTGCAAGAGAAGGCGTGATTGAAAACGAGTCCGTTCCGAGCCAGGCCGTCGATCGTCGGTGTCTTCCCGTTTTTGGCACCGTACAGCCTGAGGTAGTGAATCGAATTGTCCTCAGAAACGAGGAACAGAAAATTCGGACGTTTGACGGGCGGCGCCGCAGTGGCGGACCTGGCGGTTGTGGTCAGCGCCAACAGAAGCAGTACGAATGCCGTCGACATGCGCGTCATGGTGTCGGTCCGAAGGGAGGTGGAGTGTCGGGTGATCGGGTCAGGAAGACGGAGTGACCACGACACGAAGGTGATCGTTGGATTCGGCGGCGGCGACAGCTTGTTCGATGTCCGAGAGCGGGAATGCGGTGCCAGCCAGTGACAACGATTGGGCGGAGGGCGGAAGTTCGCTGAGAAACAAAAGTGCTTCAGAGAGGTCCTCGGGGCGGTAATTGTGTAGCCCGGTGATGGTGAGCATTTTTCGGACGACGGTTTCGGTGTCCAGTGGGAGTGGTGGGCTGTGGAAGACGCTGCCCACCAGGACGATGTGCCCACCGGTACGGAGCCAACCGAGGGCGGATTCGACTGCGGAGGTGGCTCCAGACACGTCAATCGCTATGTCAGCGCCGCGGCCGTTAGTGAGTTGCCTGAGCGGTTCGGGCATGGCGTCGCTGGGCGGGTCGTTGTGAAACACCGTGACGCCGTCGATCGAAGCGGCAGATTCCAGTCGGCCAGAATCGATGTCGACCAGCACGACCGCACCGGCACCTTCCCGTAATGAGTACTCCGCAACGGTGACTCCCAACGATCCGGCACCCATCACAAGTACTGTCGCATCGCGTATCGAACCGGCGCGTCGGACGGCCGCCACCGATGTCGCGGTGCAGCAATTGACCGGGACAACCTGGTGATCTTCGAGGGTGTCTGGGATTGTGAAGATGCTGGTTCCCGGCAACAGGCGGCAGTGGGTGGACAGTCCGCCCAATGGTCCGCGAGATTCCATGTCGGAGTGGCCATATTTGATCAGGTGTTCGCATTTTTGCGGAAGGTCGTGGCGGCAGTAGAAACATTCGTGGCAAGACGCGGCGATGGTCCAGGTCACCCGATCGCCGGATTGCAGCAAACGGCCGTTCCAGTCGTTGATTGGACCGCCGGTTTCAACCACCACGCCGACGATCTCGTGTCCGAGTACGGCCGGAGTGTGGCAGGGCCTTCTGCCAGCGATTGTGTGCAGGTCACTGCGACACAGAGCGCACGCCGTTACGGCGACAAGCACTTCACCGGGGGCCGCCGGTTCCAATTCGAAGTTGCTGGAAGTGAACCCGTTTCCCACGCCCTGAAACAGCGAGACGGTGCAGGTGTGGCTCATTCGCCGGGTCCTGTCGTTGGAGGAGCGGGACTGGTGAAGAAGCTCATTTGCGTGGACACTTCCGAAACAGCAACCAGAAGCCGGTCGATGTCGGCCGGGTGGATGTCTCCAATTGTGCCAATACGAAACGTGTTGGACTTGGTCACTTTTCCGGGATAGATCACGAAACCGCGTTGCTTGAGCTCGTTGTAGAATCGTTGGAAGTCGAAGTCGGAGACCGGGTCGTGGAAGGACGTGATGATGGGGGATTGCAGGCCGCCCGGCAGGAGTGTGCGGAAGCCTATCTTTTGCATTCCAGCGACCAGCCGGGCCTGGTTGTCGGTGTATCGTGCGAACCTCGCGGCGACACCGCCTTCGGCATCGAGCTCATCAATCGCCTGGGCGAAGGCCAGGACTGTGTGTGTCGGCGATGTGAATCGCCATTTTCCGTCGTGTGTTTCCATTTCCTGCCACTGGTCGTGCAGGTCCAGGGAAAGGGATCGAGCTCGGCCAGCAGTTGCCTCGAGTGCAGCTGTGCGGGCCACGACAAATGAGAAGCCCGGCACCCCCTGGATGCACTTGTTGGCCGAAGAGATGACGTAGTCGGCCGAGAGGCTCTCGAGCGACATGGGGTAGCCGCCGAATGATGACATGGCGTCGACGATAAATGAGCGGCCTGCTTTTGCGACAACGTCACCGATGGCCTCGACCGGGTTCAGCATCCCACTGGTCGTTTCGCAATGTACAGCGGCGACGTGAGTCACACCCGGATGGGCCTGGAGGAGGGTAGCGATCTCGGCGGGGTCGGCGGGTTGTGTTTCGTCAAAATGGGCCGGAATCGATTGGATTCCCAGTCGGTCGGCGATCTTAAGCATCCGGGCGCCGTAGGCACCGTTGGACACGACCAGCAGTTCCCCGCCTGGAGGGACAGCCGAACCAATCGTCGCTTCGACCCCGAAAGTGCCACTGCCCTGCATCAGGACCGAGGAACAGTCAGCTGAGTCCGTGGCGATCTTGACCAGACGCTGACGGATGTTCTGCACGACGGCGTTGTATTCGGTGTCCCACGTGGAGACGTCTCGGTTCATCGCGTTTCGAACTCCGGGCGTGGTGCTCAGCGGGCCCGGAGTCAGGAGCAGGTAGTCGGAGTCCATAAGGGTGACCTGGATGGCTCAGGATGTGTGTTCGTCGAGCCATGCGGGAAGTTCTGCGATCGAGGCGAGTACACCGTCGGCGCCGGATTTCAAGAACAGTTCGCTGGCTCGGCCCAGGGCCGTTTCCTGGGAGTCCTCGTCAAGTTGGTCCCAATCGGCCTGGGTGAGGCCCACCTCGCTACCGGTTTGAGTGATTCCAACGGTTCGGACTCCGGCGTTGGTCCCTGCCTGGATGTCGGGCACCGTGTCACCGACTTTCAAGACCGAACTGGGAGGGAATATTCCGAGGTGCTCCATGTTGCGATAAATCATCCAGGGAGCCGGTCGCCCGGCCGGGACTTCGTCCGCACAAACGGTGAGATCAGGTCGGAAGCCCTGGCTTGCGGCGGCTTGAATCGTGGGGTCGGCCACGACACGGGGATAGCCAGTTGATGACCCCACTGTGATTCCGCGGCTTTTGAGCGTTTCGAAACATTCGACGACACCAGGGATTAAACCCGACAAGTTCTGTGCCTGTTCTATCTGGAGCGGCAAAAATGACTCGTAGATCGTCTCGACGTCCGCCTCGGACCACTCGCGGCCGTGGTGAGCCTTCCACTGGCTGGCTGCCGTGTCGAGCTGGAAGAGGTCGCGGATATGGTCTTTCTTGTGAAGCCCCATTGGGCCGCGGATTTCCGCGTGAGTCAGTTCGACACCATGTTCCCGAAACGCCGCGTCAAAGGCGTGGACTGGAGCGAGGCTGCCGTAGTCCACGGTTGTCCCGGCCCAGTCAAAGACGACAAGTCGGATTGGGGAAGCGTTGGGTGGGGGCTGCGAGATTGTCATTGTTCATTCAGAAGTGAGGAGTCGATCAACGCGAGGAAATGGTCCAGGGGCGGAGTTTCCAGGTCGGGATCTTTTGCAAGGTCATCCCATTGGCGAAGGCGAACCGCCACTTCACTGTAGGGGGTTTCCCGGAAGGCGGCCACTTCCAGTTCGGTGAATGGTCCGCCCTGGAGTGAGAGGCTCAATTGGGACGCCGAAGAAAGCTCGGAATGGTAGTTGGCATCAACGGCACACAGGAAACGCTTGGCCGGTACATGGAGGCGAATCGGTTCTGTGACGATTTGGCTGAACGCGTGCTCGGAGGCCAGCCACGCGGCGCCGGCCTCTTCATGAGTGTCGTCGATGCCCCGTTCAGCGCAATCATCCCCGAGATCGTGCAAGAGATGCCCCACGTCGTGGAGTAAAGCGGACACGATCTCCGAAGCCGGGCGGTCTTGCTGTTGGGCAAGCGCGGCGGCTTGAAGTGCATGGTCGAGTTGGGTGACAGATTCACCGCCGTAGAGGTCACCGCCGTGCTTGGCAAAAAGGTGTGCCAGTTGTGCGATTGTCGAGGAGAGAGAGGGCGTCGATTCTGGTGTGGCGGACATGGTTCAGTTTTCCGGTTGTGTGTTGGTTGTCGCGGAGTCGCCCGGAGCGTTGAGAAGGCGTTCATTGAGTCGCCAGTAGCAGATGGCGGAGAACAGCCCCAACAGGGCAATAGCACAAAGGCCCAAAAATGCGGTGTTCCATCCGAAACGTTCGGCCAATATGCCGATGGTATAACCCGAGAGAATTGCTCCTCCATACCCCGCAGCATCACTGAGCCCCGAGACGGTCCCGCTGGCGTGTTTTCCGCCGATATCGAGGGCCATGACGCCCGAGAGGTAGCTGTATGGTCCGAGGAGGAAGAACGAGACCATACATACGAGTGAAATGGCCATCAGAGGACGTCCGGAGAGGTTGATGGTTCCGAGTAGGCCGAGCGAGATGATGAGCCCACAGACCGATGGGACCATGACCCGGCCATGACGGCCTCCCAGTCGGTCAGACAACACTCCGGCGATCATTGCCGACGCGGCACCAACTAGCGGGAAGCTGAGACTGGCAGCCGCTGCCTGGCCGGGTGAGAGAAGCGCTTCTTCGGCGAGAAACGTCGGGGTCCAAAAATTGAAGGTTTCGCGGATCAGGGTCAGGCTGAAATTGGTCAGGCAGACAGTCCAGAAAATCGGGCTTCGCATCAACGGTCGTAGCAATTGTGTGAAAGGAATCCGGGTGTTGGATTGTGAAGTGTCCCCGTAGATGTTGGTGGGGTTGGCCGAAGGTTCGGCGAGACCAACGTGGGCGGGGGTGGGCTTGAGCAGTCGGGTGAGGCCCAAGCCGATTAGCATGCTGGTGGCCGCGGCGATCAGGAAGACTGCTCGCCAATCGGTCAGGAAGGACAGGTCGGGCTGGGTTTCTCCGAGACGGATGACTCCGCCCAGGTAGGCCCGTGTTGCTGCGTCACCAGCCAGGAAACTGCAGGAAAGAAAGGCCATGACTGTGGCGTGTCGGGAGACTGGGAACCAGCGGGAGGCAATGTTGACCAGTGCCACCCATCCGGTGGACTGAAATAGACGGTTGGCAGCCCAGATGGCCGCGAACACGCCAACGCCAGCTATCGTCCAGAGATTGCCGGACAGGGCGAAGATGATGGTGCAGACGATCGATGCGAACAGGCCGAACAGGAATAGTGGGCGGCCTCCAATGCGGTCGGCAAGAAGGCCGTTGACGACCTTGCCCAGTGCGTAAGTGGCGACACCGGCCGATGCGATCAGCCCCATGCCCTCTTTGGTCAAGCCGCGGTCGGCGTACTCGGCCAGCAGTAAGGGGGTCGCAACCGAAAGATTCGAACGGCAGATGTAGTAGGCGGCGTAACCGGTGAACAGAGATCCAGCCGTGATCCACTGCCACCGTTTGGGATTTGGGTTTGAGGACACGAAGCGGACCGCCAGAGAGTGAGAGGACGGGCCAGGAGTTTCAGGCCAGGAGTTCGCGGAGGACTCGGCCGTGGACGTCTGTCAGGCGAAAGTCACGTCCGGCATGATGGTAGGTCAGTTCCTCGTGGTCGAATCCCATCAGGTGGAGCATCGTGGCGTGTAGATCGTGCACATGGACGGGGTTCTCGACAGCGCGGTATCCGAAGTCGTCGGTTGTTCCGTAAGTCATCCCGCCTCGAATCCCTCCACCGGCCATCCAGACGGTGTAGCCGTGGTGGTTGTGGTCGCGGCCGGTTGGGTTTCGTTTCGAATCAAGTGGGATTTCCACAGCCGGAGTGCGTCCAAATTCTCCGCCACAGATCACGAGGGTCTCGTCCAGCAAGCCGCGTTGAGCCAGGTCGGTCAACAAGGCGGCGATTGGGCCGTCAGCCTGGCGACCCAGCTTGGCGTGCTGATCGGCCAGGTTTTCATGCGAGTCCCAGGGTTGGACATCGCCATGGTAACACTGCACGACTCGCACACCTCGTTCGACCAGTCGCCGCGCCATCAGCATCTGTCGTCCGTGGACGGTGTCGGTTGCGTAGAGTTTGTGAATCGCCTGTGTTTCTCGCGATACATCCAATGCGTCTGTTGCTTCCAGTTGCATCCGGAAGGCCAGTTCGAAGGATTCAATCCTGGCCTCGAGGAGTGAATCGTCTCGCCGTGCACGGCGGTGACGCTGGTTGAGCTTGGAGAGGAGGTCCAATTGCTGGCGTTGGTCAGCCAGGGACAACGTCTTGTTACGAATGTTGGCGACCAGTTTCTCGACGTCCTTCTTTCGCGTGTCGAGATAGGTTCCCTGGTAGACGCCCGGGAGGAATGACGAACGCCAGTTGGAGAAATCGGCGACGGGCAACCCGGGGCAGAGGGTGACAAAGCCGGGAAGGTTCTGGTTTTCCGTGCCCAGCCCGTAGGTCAACCAACTGCCATAGCTGGGGCGAGACAGGCGTTCGTCGCCACAGTTCATCAGCCTCATGCTTTGTTCATGATTGGGCGTGTTGGAGTGCATCGAACGGATGACACAGAGCCGGTCGGCGTGTTGCGATGCTGTCTTTTCGAATACCGAGCTCGACCACAGGCCGCTGTCTCCGTATTGCTGGAACCGGAAGGGAGACGCCAGCGCCACTCCGGTTTCTCGTTCGGTGGTCAGGTTCCCAATAGGGATGGGACGACCACCGTGTCGGTCAAGCAGGGGTTTGGGGTCCCAGGTGTCGACCTGTGAAGGTCCACCGTTGAGGTAAATGTGGATGATGTGTTTGGCTCGAGGCGTGTGGTGGGCCGCTCGCGGTTCGAGCGCCGTCGACTTGGCCTCGAGCAGGCCCGGCAATGCCAACAGGCCGATTCCCGTCCCCAGCGTTGCCAGTGCATCACGCCGTGACACGGGGGGAGCTGCGAGGCGGGGAAGATCAATCACTCGGGAGGTCCTTGAGTTGGACAACAGTTGTGGCCAACGAATCCAGGGGTGTTGGCCGGTAGGGTGGCCGACAAGTCAACATAACGCCCTGCTCACCCGGCAGAAACTCAGTGAATGAGTGTTTTGGGCGTTGAGAGTGGCTTGTACCGCAAATTCAACGCAGTCTGAAACAGTCGGAGGAGGTCGTGCTGGTGCGGTTTCGTAATCAAATCGCGGATGGTTGAATGGAAACGCCAGGAAGGGGCGGGATCGGACATGGCTTCAACTGGAGCGGATGTCGGTGTGACATGACTCCGGAAAGACTCCGGGATGTTAGTCGACGAACATCAGTTCGTTGGTCATCAGCAACACCTGGGCGTATTGAGCCCAGCCACGTGATGACGAGAAGGCCTGGCCGAGTTCGCGTTCTTCGGCAGTAGCCGGTCGTTGGAACGCCAGCCGATACATCCTGTCAATCCGGTCGAGGGTGGGGCCAGGAAGCGAAGTGGCAGGTGGGGCAGTTTCACTCAACTTGGCAAGGGTTCGAGCGGTCCTGGTGACAAAGTCCGAATTGAGCAGAAAGAGTGCTTGTTGAGGGACAGTGGTGACCTGCCGGCGACCATTGGAACAGTCCGGGCTGGCAAAGTCGAAGTTCCGAACGACGTCGGGGATGTTCTGCCGTTCCACAATTGCGTAGACAGTTCGGCGATGATTCTCCGGGGCGGTGATGGAGGCTGGGCGTCCGAACATTGATGGGTTCAATTGGCCCGAAACAGCCAGTAGCGTGTCACGGAAGGCCTCGAGGTCGAGTCGACGACGATTGGCTTTCCACAGGTACATGTTTGTGGGGTCGGCGCTGAGTTGTTTGGCGAATGTGTCCGTTTCTGGGACCAGTGAGCTTTGTTGCCATGTGGCAGAAGTCACAATCAGTTTGTGCAACGATTTGAGTCTCCAACCCCCGCGGATCAGGTGGTCGGCCAGAAAATCCAGCAACTCCATCTGGACCGGCTGTTCCGACTGCAGTCCAAAGTCGCTGGGAGTCTGCACGAGCGGTTCACCAAAGTGATGCATCCAGGTCCTGTTGGCCAGGACACGGGCAGTTAGCGGGTTGTTGGGTGACGTGATAGCGAATGCGAGATCACGGCGCCCCGATCCGTTGGGAAACGGCTGCGCCTGCTTGCCAGCTAGCAACTGAAGAAATCGTCGGGGTACAGGCCGTCCCGGAAGCGTGGGGTCTCCGCGACGAAAGATGACCGGCGAAAACAACTCGTCAGTGTCAGTCAGCGACATCGCTCGAGCTGCCGCGTGCGGCGATTTTACAGCAAGGATGTCCAATCCTCTGACAAGACCGCGAAACGCGTCCTTGTCTTTGCGAGACATGTAGTACCAGGTTTGACGAAGCGGAAACCAGACGGGACTGTGCTTGCTGACCAGGAGACGGCGCAACTGGTCAGTCTCCGGGAGTGTTTCGTCGGCAGCGGCCGCCTGTAGGACCGTGGAATAGATTTTCACAACGCCTGCCACACTTGTCGGAGCAGCCTGGGCCAAGGCGACACGCAACCGGGAATCCACCCCCTGTTGTTTCCATTTCGCCTGAAGTGCTTTAGAGGTGTCGACGCGGAGTGTTCCCGGCGTTCGCTGTTTGACCAGGTCATGCCAGGGGCCAAACACCGGGTCGCCAGATCGCGAGTGGTCGGCGACATGTTTGCGCCAACGGTGCAGGATCTGAGGGCGAAGTTGTTTTGGAAGTAGCGAGAGGAAAAATATTGAGGTTTCGCTGATGTCCGGGTCAGAGGTGGCGACCTTGAGAAGGTAGCGGTCGGTTCGTGACCGTGCGGTCGTCATCAACGACACGTGTTGTTGGTCGAGCATCGAATTGACCTGTGCCAGTTGCTTCTGGTACTCGGCCTCGAAGGGGAGCCCGTCTTTGTTCGGAGTTTCGATTCGCGGCCGTTCGACAGGCTCCTCGCTGCTGGCAAAAACACCGTAAAGCGAGTAGTAGTCCGCGGTCGGAATTGGATCAAACTTGTGGTCGTGACATCTTGCGCAAGCGACTGTCAGGCCCAGGAAACCACGAGTGACGACGTCAATTTGATCGTCGATGATGTCATGACGGTTTCGGTCGAACATCCGGCCGAGCGTCAGGAAACCCAGGGCCGCGAGGTCCGGAGAGTCTTTTGCCAACCCAAGTTGGTCGGCGGCCAGTTGCTCGTGTACAAAACGATCGAACGGCTTGTCCTGGTTGAATGAACGGATGACGTAGTCGCGGTAGGTGTATGCGAACGGCCTGATCCGGGTGTCGCCGTACATCAGTACGCCATCCTTGGTGTCCGCGTATCGGGCGACGTCCAGCCAATGACGCCCCCACCGTTCTCCGTAATGCGGAGAGGCCAGCAGGTCGTCGGCCAGGCCTCCCAAGCCCTTCTGTTTGGCTATTTCCTGTTGCCGCAGGGACGGTGGAAGTCCGTGCAGGTCGTAGCACAGTCGTCGGACCAGCGTGTGCAGATTGGCGGCGGCGACGGGTTTGAAAGTCTTGGCTCGCAGATTGCGTGTCACCAAAACGTCGATCGGATGTTGGCCGGAGGCGATGTGGGGTGGGTCGATCGGTCGAAATGCCCAATGCTGTTCCTGCGCCACCGAGGGGCGGGAAAGCAAAAACACGATGGACAGTCCAACCGGCAGGGCTATTCGTGTAATGGGCATTCTGTCCGGAGGAAGTTTTTGTGGTGGAGGGGAATGGGCGCGAGACATCTGTCTTGGGAGACACGTTATCCTAATGAATGATGGGACGCGATGAGAAAACAGTGGCTGGGAGTCAGCGGCTGTTGTCATCGTTGGATGTTTCGTCACAGGAAATTGTACTGGTGGAGAGACGATCAATGGGACAGGTCCAGTGCATCCTCGAGGAGTCGGTGTGACTGTTGAGTCGGTCCATTTGACGTCCGCCAGGGTGATCGTCCTGGGGACCGCCCAGGATGGAGGAATTCCACAGGCCGGATGTGAATGCGAGGCCTGTCGCGGGGGCCGCGATGATCCCGCGGTCGCACGCAGACCCAGTTGCCTGGGATTGGTCGATGATGGTGGCGGTCGTTGGTTGATTGACGCCACGCCACAATTCGGCTCGCAATTGGCGGACTTGAATCGTGCCGCAGCCCATCCGGAGGCGGGAGCTCCGGATGGAATCTTTTTGACGCACGCGCACGTGGGGCATTACACCGGGCTGGCGAACCTTGGGCCCGAGGTGATGTCGAGCCCGGGAGTTCCGCTGTGGGTGATGCCTCGCATGGCTGCATTTCTTGAAGCGAATCAACCATGGGCGTCATTGGTAAGAGAGCGGCATGTCGTTCTGCACCAAATGACCCCGGGAGTACCGGTGCAATTGGGGAAACACTTGTCGGTACGGCCGATCCAGGTGCCGCATCGGGATGAATTCTCCGAAACCGTGGCGTTTGTGGTCCAGGGCCCCTCGCGGCGTGTGCTGTGGCTGCCGGATATCGACAGATGGCCCGGCGACTGGGCCGATTGGCTGTCTGACGTCGACGTGGCGTGGCTTGATGGGACGTTTTATGACGACCGGGAATTGCCCGGTCGCGAGCTGGCAAATATTCCGCATCCCCGAATCAGCGACCACCTGGAAGAGTATGGGCGGTTGACCAGGGAAGCGTCGGTCGAAATCCGTTTGATTCATCTCAACCACAGCAACCCGGTGGCATGCCCGGGAACGCGTGAAGCTGAACTGGTGGCTGCTGTCGGCGTTGGGGTCGCAGAGGAAGGCGAATTGTTCGACTTGTAGGGCGATTCGCTATGTTCTCCAGAAGGTCGATCGTTCGGTCGCCTTGTACTTGATTGACAGGTGTGGAGTCTCGAGCCGTTTCTGTTTCTGGAACAGTGACTCGACGCCAGCCGCTGTCATACCGGTCGTCAAAAGAGTCCGTTCGATCGGATATGGAGATTTTCCGGTGGAGAACAGTGTCTCCATATGATTGACGAGTGGGTTGAAGAAGTTGCGCATCGTGTAATAGGGCAGGTAGACGAGCGTCGAAAAGATGTCGTTATTTTTCATGCGGACCGCAACCGGCGTGTCGTTGAGGATGCGTCCCTGGCCAGCGGACTCTTGGAAAGCCAGTGCGGTAGCACGCGTTCCGTCATTGTATTGAAATCGATAAGCGTAGGATTCCGGAGCCATTCGTTTCAGGTCGGCAATAGTGGGAAGCACGACACCGTAGTTGTCGCGGACGACCTGAATCATATTGCTGCGGGTGAACGCAGTTGTCATCAGTTGCTTGTCCCAGCCACCCTTGTCCCAGGACCCGGCCTCCATGGCTTTCCAAAATCGATCACCGCTGAGTGCCTCGACCCACTGAATGCCCGATTCACCCTTGTTCCGGCGTTCAATAATCGCCTGCAGGGCTTCGAGCGTGTGAATGTCGCCGCCGTCGAGCCAGGCGGGCCGCATAACGAGGGATTCGCGGATCTTAGCCTTCCATGGAAGGTCAACGGCCGGCATTCGCCTGCCGACGGCCATTGAAGATCCGGCCATGAAACCGAAATCCATTTTCTGGGCGGTGTCGTACATCTCGCGCGCCCATTTCCAATTCCACGAGAGATGCTTGTCATTGAAAATCGGGGCAGTCCGGCCGCTCTTTCGGTAAACGTCGACAATTTTCCGGAAGTATTCGTAACGAGGGTAGAGGGTCTGTCCTTTTTCGTTGATTGGGAAATTGCCGTGTTCGCCGATCAAGAGCACGCCGTCGACAGCCAGGGAACCGGTGCCCAACGTGAGAGCCTGCTCGATGGTCTCGGCGTGCTTCATGCCCGGGAATCGTTTCAGGCGTTCGCGGCTCAGATCGTTTTCGCCCACTTGCTCGACATACAGTGACGCAATGTCCATGTCCGGGCGATGATGCCGTCCCTCCCAACTGTACCCCTCGAGAAAACGGTCGACGATGTGTTGTGCGTGAGAGTACTTGAAGTAGATCGTTGTGATCGCCGCGATCTTCAACCTGCGTTTGTTCTCAGCCGCGTGTAGTGGTGTTAGCCGCCCCGCCAGGCCGGCAGTGGTTGCGCCGGCGATGGTACTCGTGAGAAAATCGCGTCGCGAAAAGGTCATCTTTTGTCCTTTGAGGTTGTTGTCGATAAATGGCCGGTTTGGCGTTGTTGGAACAGGAACGGAAAAAAACGATCAGTGCTTGGTGACTTGTTTGACATGGTTCGCCAGGAGTCGCCCCAATGCAGAGGCCTGGTCGCCGCCAAAGTGCACGTTTTTGCCGTCCCACCATTTCTTGTAGAGGCCGTTCTGGTGATCTTTCACAAACTGCCATTGGTCACAAACGGTGATCTCTGGATGGCGTGTGACGACTTCCCTGGCCCAGGGGTTGAGATACTTTTTCATGACACCCGCCGTGCGGCGCGGTGCCCTGCCCCGCGAGGTCAAGTCTCCGGCTGGTGGGAACCCTCGAGGAACCGGGCAAGTTGTGACCCAGATCAACTTGGCCCCGGTCTTGTGGAGTTCCTTGATCACGGATTCGAGATTGGCCTGGTAGGTGTTTTTGTCGTTACCGGCGTCCCAATGGCCAAAATTGAAACTGATGACGTCCCAGTGTCGTCGCTGTTCCTCATACGCTCCGAGCCATTCGACTATTTTGGTTTTTCCTTTTCCGGACGGGCCACAATTAGTCGGTGGATGATGGAGGTTGAACATACCGCCCAACGCTTTCCGCAGGCCTTTTGAATAGTTGCCCGAGATCGAATCGCCGATAAAGAGATACCTTGGGAGTTGAGGGTCGTCACCGGCGACCTGGTCGCCGATCGGCAGGACGTGGATCTCTGAAGCCACGATAATGTTCCCTTTGCGACTGCCGATAACGGTGGCTCGATTCACAAATGGTTTGCAGTCAGCGGGAGTGATGACGCCGTAGAGTAATGCGTCGGTCTGCCCCCCCTTCTTGAGTGACAATTCGTACTGAGTGGTGTTGATTGTCAGGCTGCGAGGAGTGGTGGACGGGTTCCAGGCACCGATAAAACGTGGGTCGTCCGGCGTCGGAAGATGCTCGGGAGGTAGAGGTTCCCCGAAACGCAGATGCAAGCCGACTTCGGAGATCCACTTTTCCGTCCGAGCGGTGTTGAGAGCGTCCGCGGTACGTCGCGGGTCCCGCGGAGTGATGATTGCGGTGACCGGGCCGGGTGGCAGTTGGTAGGTGAGGATTTGTCGGCTGGAGTGAATTCGGTAGGACAGCGTGCGACCCTTTAGGCCTTTGAACAGCCTGGTGTTCACCACGAGGGCGATTTGGGTGTGTGGGGTCCATTGGATTTTGAAGTGTCCGTCACGGTTTCGGACAGACACGCCGGAATTGTCACCAGGGAAGATCAAACCCGTGACGGTAGCCTGTGTCTCCGCCGAGTTTTTGGTTGTGTCGGACTGGGGCGTGTCGCAGTAACCGGTTGTGAACTGGCACAGAAGCAAAAGGCCCGCAACTCGACGACAAATCGGAGTTGTCATGGTCTGCGACTCCTTGGTCAGAGAATGAGAGCCGGTTGTTCCGTTGTGACGCAAATCACTTTTTGGAAGGAACAGTCCAGCGAGCCGCTTCAATATGGGTTTTGCCGCCCTTGCCACGGTAACTGTAGACTGAGACAAGTGAGCCGTCGGCCGTCTGGATGGTGTTTCCAAATCCTCCACCACTGGCCCCCGTGTTCACGTCGCTGATGACCAATCGGTCGTTGCGGAAGTTCCAGCTCGCCCCGTCATTGTCGTTGATGATGGCGCGGAGGCCGAGAGGATGTCCGTCTGTCGGATTGCTGCGGACGGTGAAGGTCAAAAGAATTCGGCCATCCTTGAGCGTCAGAAATCTCGGGTACATTTCCCCGTACGTTCCAAAGTTTCCCACCTTGTTGTGGCGGCGGAAGGTGCGGCCATTGTCTTTGGATTCCCAGAGCATCATGCGGTCCCCCTGGTCGCCGCTTTCCTTTTTGAGACTCTCGGGAGTTCCTGGGATGTGCCAATGCGGCCCCGTTCGATCGACGCGTACCGGGTGGAGCAGCTTTCCGGTTCGGGTTCGAAATGTGACGGTTTGAGAGAAGAAGCCATCAACGTCAATCCAGCCTTGCGTGTCGGGTCGAAGTGAACGGTCCCAGGTTTTTCCTCCATCGGCAGATCTCCAGATTCGCACCACTTTGGGTGCGTTCTTGTGCCCCTCCTGCATACTGATTCCGATGCACGACAGGAACTTGCCCGGTCGTTTCGGGTCGGGAATTTCGAAACCCATCCAGTCGGCGACCGTGGCGGCCTTGTCGGGAAAGCCGTCAGGTCCGATCCGGATTTCCGACCAGGTGCGGCCTTCATCTGTGGAATGGAAAATCTTGCTGTGGGTATGTCGTGATGGATTGAAGGCATCACGGGCCAGCCAATGGCAGGTCATCAAAAGTGAACCATTCGAAAATGTCGTCAGGCCAAATTCCCTTCCCTGGATATCTACTCTCTCTTCTCGTGGCCCCCACGTTTTCCCGCCGTCCGTGGAACGCCAGAAGATGGCTCGCTCCACATAGCCTTTGACGCCCGGGATCGGCCCGAAACAAAAGGCCACCGTAAGCAGGTCGCCACTCTTGAGTTGTGTGACGAATGGCTTGTAGTCGTTGGGGATCCCAAGAGGTGTGCGTGTGGCGATGACCTCCTTGCC
This sequence comes from uncultured Planctomycetaceae bacterium, assembly GCA_963933195.1. GTDB lineage: Bacteria > Planctomycetota > Planctomycetia > Planctomycetales > Planctomycetaceae > UBA8437. The sequence continues at coordinate 3,978 of CAWVUS010000053.1, read as the reverse complement.
GGACAAGTGCCGGGGGTTCACAACGGCGATCCCTTTGGTGGTGCTCGGTTCCGCGGCCGAAATTCTGGCGCCGGGGGCCAGTAGCGTCGCTGTGGCTGCAATGGCGAGCAGGAGGCGTGAAACGGTCGGTTGTGGCCGGCTCATGGAAGAAACCTCGATGGCATACGGGACAAGTGGGCGATTTCACTCCAGTGATTGTGCGGGAAGGACGGGCGGAGTGCAGCCAGTTGTGTGAAAGCATGATACACGCTTTGGATCAACAAAAACGGTCCGCCGTGTTCGACCTGAGCTCAGCGCGAGATAGGCTACCGGAAACTCTCGGGCTCATTGATTTCCGGCACGTTCTGCTGGAGAACGAGGCTTCATCCTCACAAGAGCGGCTGTGGAGGGTTCGTTGGAAATCTGCCGAATCAATCTGGCAAGTCGATTGAGTTGCGGATAACCGTGCCGGTTCAATTGGCTCGTTTGACCTTGGCTTCGGCAAACGCTGCGGACAGGTGCTGGTAACTCGCCTTGGCAGCTTGGATCGGATCGTATCCAGGTTGAGACCAGACCTGGCCGCTGACTTCGACGCACACATCATCGCGATAGCCACCCTTGTGAAACATCGAGACGAGTGTTGCGTAATTGATGCGTCCCCCCTGCCCCGGCAGGACGAATCGAAGTGCGTTGTCGCGTCGTATTACGTCTTTGACCGCGATGTGGCCCACATGAGGCAATGACGTTCGGATGGTTCCCTCGAGAGTCATATCCCGGAAGTCGTAATGTGAATAGTCGTAGCACATGCGGATCCGCTTAGGGTGTCCGAGTTTCGCGATCAATTCGACCGCTTCATCGGGCCGGCTGAACGCTCCTCCTCGATGAGGCTTGACGGCAATCACCAGGTCGTGATTCTTGGCGACTTTGTTCCACTGGTTGATTTCCGCGATGTACCCGCCACGCTTCTCGGCCCATTTGCCGCCCCCACCAATTGTTGTTTGCAACAGGGGTGGTTGATCGGGAGACAAGTCGTGGGCCAGTTCGGCAGCCAACTTGAGTCGTTCAAGACGTTGACCGGTCGAGCGTTTGTCGTCGTCAATGTGCAGGTGTTCCATCAGGCTGGTCAATTGCAGGCCACGATCTCGCAGGCGCTTTCGGATGGCTTTTCGGCGCCGGCGAATCATCGTTTCCGGGTTGGCGTCCCAGTCTGACCAGATGGTGATTTCGATCGAATCGAAACCGGTTTTGGCGATCGCGTCGATCGCGGCCTCGGTGCTTAATGTCTTGGCCCCGTAGGTACTGAAGCCAAGCGTCATCGCCCTTTTTGATCGGGAAGGTTTGTTCTTCGCCGGGAGGTCAGCCGGCCCCACGACCGACACGAAACCGGCGGTTGTCGTGGACATGATGAACTGTCGACGGTCCATGCGAAACTTTCTTGTGGATAGCTGTTCTTGAGTTACCGGGGCCGTGATTCGAAGACGGCATCAAGGGCAATCTTGCGTGTTGTTCCACGACGACGGTCCGACCGTGGATACAGTCCACGAAAGACTCCCTTGACTGTTTGTACCTCGGGGTCGTTCCTGGCGTAAGTCAATACGAGGTCGAGGGTTCCCTCGAAGAAAAACTCGTCGTCAGAGGAGTCTCCAAGGCGAACCCGTCCGCTCGCAACCGCATACCGTTCTCCCGCATATGGCGTATGAGGGGATAGTGACAAACTGCCAGTCACTCGGGTGATCGCAAAGGGTTGTTTTGTCACCTTGTCGACGCGTTCCATTACGCCTGGGGGATACACTTGAGAAAGCCATTTCTTCAGGAGAGATGCATCGACGTCGCGTCTTTTGGCAGGCCAGGAGAGTGGTTGCCAGTCGCGGGGGGTGAGTGGCACAAATTCGACGACGGGGCGTCGGTAGGCGGGCATCAAGTGGTCATCAAACGTGACGAACACACGGATGCCTGATTTGCCAGTTTCGGCATCAGGCAGACGCAACCGAGGAGACTTTGTGACCAAAGGTCTCGGTGGGCTGGATGGGAGACGCGACGCGGCTCGCCGGATCTGGGCAAGCGTCCTGTTGATCAGTTCGTCGGGCCGGCCATAACTCGCATTGCCGACTGCATCAAAACTGTGAACCAGCTTTCCACTGGGAGCCAGGATCGCGATATCGACGTTGCTTTGTCGAACTTCCTGTTCTCTGCGCCCTTGCTGAAACTTACGAGCCCACAGTTCGCGGATAGGTTGCGGAATGTCCGCGTCACCCCGGTGGCCCGACCAGGCGGTGACGATGTACGGATTCAGTGCCGCAACGACTCGAGGATCGCTCAAGGAGGTCCCACGGACCTGCGTTGCTGTTGCTCAGCAATGCCCCGAAGCAATGTTGCCGTACTTGGCATGGATCACCACCAGGCAAATGGGCCGATTTTCTGCTTCCGCTCTTTTTTGTGCAGTTTCCAGTGAGGGCGCCCAGTCCAGTTGATAGACCAACAAATCCCGGGGGGCGGGTCTCAACAAGTGGAACCACGTCAGGACTCTTTCGGGCACCAGGTCCTCGGCCGGAAGTGGTTGTGTGCCTGCCAGCAGCAGTGACAGGGAGAGAATGAAGCGTGTCATCGAGTTGTCCTCCGATTGGGATTTGTGACGGCCGGCGGTGGTCTGTGGCCGTCGGCAGTTAATACGTCCCACCGTCACGGACCTTTCAGAGGTTCCGGGTGAGGTGGACAAAAGGTTTCGCAATCGAACGGGTCACCGATGCAGGCTGTCCTCTTCCGCAAGTGGCCCTTCCCGCGAACTGAAGAGTTCACTGAGACGGGCCGTGCGGAACGTGAAGATTCGTCGGAGGTCGCGCCTGACAAAGAATCGGTCAACGATTCTTCCTCCAAGAGGGGAATAATCAATTTCGTCACTCACCAAGGTGCCCCCGTTGGATTCACAGAAGCAATGTCGGTGGTGCCAGTAACGGTATGGGCCGGTGAGTTGTGTGTCGACGAATTCAAATGGCGGAGACCAATCACGGATCTCGGACTTCCAGAATATGGGGAATCCATGAACGCGAAGCCGGTAGCTGATCGTCGTGCCATTTTGCATTTCGATCGGAAGTGGGGTCTCAATACGGAATTTCAGCCAGCCAGGTGTGAGTTCCTCGAGGTTGGAGGGGTCCGAGAAAAAATGGAAAACGGTGGCAGGGGACGCTGGCAGCCAGGTCCGGACGGCTAGCCGGCTCACGGCTCGACGATGTGGCGAAGTGGAAAAACTGAGCTGGGGCATCATTGCGAGGGGGGCTGCAATGTTCGAATGTCGGGACAACTGGCCCGGATTTCAGGAATCCTCGGGGATGTACATCACGTCGGATTCGGGTGTGAGTGTTCCGAAAGCCCTGCGGACGTTTTGGTTGAACAGCATGAAGCCCAGGAGAATCAACGGGTAAACTAAACTGAAACATCCACCGAATCCCGCGGAAACCATTCCGCCCATTGCTTCCGCTGTCGCTTGCGGGCTAGCTTGCTGTTGAGCTTTCTCGAGTTCAGGGGCAAACACCACCAGGTTGATCACGATGCCGGCGATGGCCATCAGAATAGAATACCCACCGTAGATGATGCTCAACGTGCGGCCCCACGGCCTGAGTTTCAAAAGACCAATTCCTGCGACGGCCAACAAAAATGACGAGAACACGCCAAGTCCGACCGAGACAAAACTGAAGACCCGGTACGTAGGATTGTCCTGCATCAGTTTGATTGGCAGTGGGGTCGGGCCGTCACCAGCCATGTCAGGGTTTTGAAGGACGACGAGTCCGAGAATGCCGAAACCGACTCCGCATAGTCCGAGAACGGAGAAAATCAGGTTGAGGATTCCGAATACAGTTACGGAAGTGGGACGTTGCATTGGAATTCCTTCACGCCAGGAAACGTGTTTTGGACCACAGGGGGAGTGGCAGCCTGTGACTCTGGTTGATGACGAGCCGCACGGCTAGTTGGACGACCGACTGCGGCCGCTACTAATGAGAGTTT
>CAWVUS010000052.1:0-21262 GCA_963933195.1 uncultured Planctomycetaceae bacterium | reverse complement strand
AACCGCCACGTCGTCGCATCTGCCAGCCGGAGAAATTCTGGTAGGCAAACAGGCCAAAGAGAATCGCCAGGAACGTCTGCCTCAACAGAAAATGGCCCGCAACGGCAGCAACGGCACCGACGACCGCCGAAAGCAACATCGCCCGCTGCTCTCCCCTGTGCGGGTTGACCCACACCAGGATCTCTCGGGCGATCTGACCACCGTCCATTGGCAAGACCGGGACCAGGTTCAGCAGCGACCAGGCCACGTTGATGAACACCAGAAAACTGAGTGTCTGGGTCGCACGCTGCGACATTTCCTCAAACCCGATCAGGCAGAGGAAAGCTACGGCGGCCAACAGGAATCCGGCACACGGACCGGCAAACAACACCACCAGGTTCCGAAACGTTGTCGTGCGGGCCGTCGTGGCGTAGCCTCCAAACGCTCCAAGTACGATCTCCGATGGCCAGCCGAATCTTCGGGTCATCGTGGCGTGTCCTAGTTCGTGGACCAGCACGCTGAGAAAAACCGCCAGGACCGCTGCCAGCAGCATCGGAGGATCGTTCTGGTAGGGACTCCAGACAATAAAGATTCCCGTCACCCAGAAAATCGGATGCACACGGACCGGGATCGGCCCGACACGAAACCGGAGGTCAAACTGGGTCTCGGGAATTCTACCGATCATTGTCGCGCCGGGTCCGCAGGACTGGTTGAACCGAGAACATCGCCAAGCGGCCAAAGGGTAGTCGACACTCCCGAAAGTGGCAAACCGGACTGAAAACGACGACCTTGTCGACCATTGCGATTCCCCTCCCCCGCCGGTATCAAGGGGGCACACCGCCGGTGCAACAGGTCGCCACCACGCGATGCAGGAAGGAACCGTTTTCCACAATGCCACGAATCCAGCAACTCGACGACCGGATCGTCAACAAGATCGCCGCCGGCGAGGTGATCGAGCGGCCGGCGAGCGTGGTCAAGGAACTGCTGGAGAACAGCGTCGATGCCCTGGCGACCCGGATTGATGTCGAGATCGAAGAGGGAGGCAGCCAGCGGATCCGGATCGTCGACAACGGAGAAGGAATCCACCCCGACGACATCCTGCTGGCCGTCACCGCACACGCCACCAGCAAGATCCGCACGGCCGAGGATCTGTTTGGCGTCCACACGATGGGATTCCGTGGCGAAGCACTGGCATCGATCGCGGAGGTCAGCCGATTCGTCGTCCGCAGTCGCACCGCCGAGGCGATCGCCGGAACCGAGTTGATCGTCGACTACGGCGACGTCGGGTCCCCGCAACCGGCCGCCGGGCCACCCGGCACGTCGTTCGACATCACCGGCCTGTTCGCCAACACCCCGGTTCGCCGCAAGTTTCTCAAGCGGCCGGCCACCGAATTTGGCCACATCGCCGAACAATTCACCCGGGTGGCACTGGCCCATCCACGACTGCACATGACACTGTCGCACAATGGCCGCGACGTCTTCGACCTGCCGCCCACCGACCGACTGATTGATCGCCTCGAGTTGTTCCACGGCAGCGAGTTGACCGAGAAGTTGATCTGGGTCGAGAACGAGACGGGGGACTGCCGCGTCTGGGGCTACGTGGGACATCCCAGCCAGACCAAGTCCAACCGCAAGGGACAGTACCTGTTCCTCAACGGCCGCCCGATCGCCGACAGGTCACTCAGCCACGCGCTGACCGAGGCCTACCGTGGCCTGGTCATGGTCGGCCGACAGCCCATCGCCTACCTGTTCCTGGAAATGCCCCCCGAACTCGCCGACGTGAACGTGCACCCCACCAAGGCGGAGGTTCGTTTCCAGGACAGCCAGCAACACTATCGCCTGCTGCTCTCGACCATCCGCACCACCTTTCTGGGCCTGCCGCTGGAAACCGCCCTGAGGGTCGACCCGACGGTGGCGGCTCAGCCCGGTGCCGCCCCTGGCCCACACCAGCAACGGCTCTCGATCTCGCCACCACAAGGTGGTGCGAACCCCTCGACGTTCAACTGGGCCACGCGCTCACCCGCGGCCCCGCCCCCCCCTCCGGCCCCGGGTGGTCCGAGTACGTCCTGGCCTCAACCGGGCGAGGATGTCTCGACTGCGACCACAGGTCCGGTGGTGGCCCATCATGAGTCGGACCGGCCTGTGACCACCGGCGGCGGAATCCGTGGAATCCAGGTTCATGACTGTTACCTGTTGATCGAGACCCCGGATGGCGTGGCGGTAGTCGATCAACACGCGCTTCACGAACGGGTGCTGTACGAACATTTCAAGCAACGGGTTCTCGACGGTGACGTCGAGCAACAGAAGCTGCTCGTGCCCGAGACAGTCGAATTGTCCTCTCGCGAGGCGGCGACGGTGGCCGAGTCTGGCGAATTGTTGGCATCATTGGGGTTCGTCATCGAGGCGTTCGGGACCAACACCGTGCTGGTCCAGGCCTACCCGGCCATGCTGCGTCGTCCGGACTTCCCCGAACTGCTTCGAGATCTGTCCGAAACACTCGAACGACCCGGCCAACAACCCGACCGGCGCGATATACTCGAGTCACTGTTGCAGATGATGTCGTGCAAGGCGGCAGTCAAGGCCGGACACCGGCTCTCGTCCGAGGAGATGGCCAGCTTACTGGAACAAAGTCACCTGATTGATGATGCTCACCATTGCCCGCACGGACGCCCCACGGCACTGGTGCTCAGTCGAACCGAACTCGACCGCCAGTTCGGTCGGTTGGGATAACGCGAACACCCTGGACGATTCGGAAAAGCGATGATCTGTGTCAGTATCGGCCGCACCCGACACAAGATGGTGCTGGCCGAACACCGAGCCCTGGCCGAGCGTGGAGCCGAACTGGTCGAACTGCGTCTGGATTGGCTGTCGCACGTGCCGGACGTCAACCGGCTGATCGCCGACCGTCCCACCCCGGTGGTCATCACCTGCCGGCGGCGTGCCGACAAGGGCCGCTGGAGCGGTTCCGAAGAACAGCGGCAGACGGCGCTGAGGTCGGCCATCGTCGGCGGGGCCGACTACGTCGACATCGAGGACGACATCGCCAAGTCGGTCCCGCGTTACGGCGAGACCCGCCGGATCGTCTCGCACCACAATTTCGACGAGACTCCCGACGATCTCGAGGAAATCCACAAGCGGATGTGCGACCTCGACCCGGACATCGTCAAGCTGGTCACCATGGCCAACAAGCCCGAGGACTCGGTGCGACTGCTCAAGCTGGTCAGTTCGTCGGAGATCCCCACGATTGGTTTCTGCATGGGCGAACTGGGACTGACCAGCCGACTGCTGTGTGGGAAGTATGGCTCGCCGTTCACCTACGCCACCTTTTCCAGCGAGCGAACACTGGCTCCCGGCCAGTTGTCGTTCAAGGAGATGACCGAGACCTACCACTTCGACCGCGTCGGCCCCGACACCCGGGTCTTCGGCGTGCTGGGCGACCCGCTCGGCCACAGCCTCAGTCCCCTGATTCACAATGCCGCCTTCGATGCCGATGGGATCGACGCCGTCTACCTGCCATTCCGCGTCCCCGCCCATGGCTTGATGAAAACCCTGACCGAATTCGAATGGCTCGGGATCGACGGTTACAGCGTCACGATCCCACACAAGGAGACCATTCTCGAACTCGCCACCACAAACGACTCGACGGTCGAGCAACTCGGTGCGGCCAACACCTTGTGCCGCGTCGGCGACCAGGGCTGGACGGCGTCCAACACCGACCTGCCGGCCGCGATCACCACACTGAAAGTGGCCCTGGAAGCCGATTCTCCATCCAGGTCGCTGCAGGGAGCCAAGTGTTTGGTCCTGGGTGCCGGTGGAGCCGCAAGAGCTATCGCGGGTGGACTGGTCGAGGCGGGTGCCGTGGTGACCGTCACCGGACGGACCCGGCCACGCGCCAATGCCCTGGCCGTCGGCCTGGGATGCCAGGAAACCGGATGGGAAAACCGTGGTGCCCAGTTCGCCGATGTGCTGGTCAATTGCACACCCGTCGGCATGCATCCGAATCTCGACGAATCACCCTTTCAGCCTCAATGGCTCGGGGAAAACACACTGGTCTTTGACACCGTCTACAATCCCGAGAACACCCTGCTGATCAAGCAGGCTCGCGATCGTGGCTGCCCGACGGTCAGTGGCATCGAGATGTTCATCCGCCAGGCAGCCCTGCAGTACGAACAGTTCACCGGGAAACCAGCACCGCTGGAAGTGATGAGAGAGACCTTGAGACGAGGCATCTCGGCGGTCCGCTGACACAGTTTCCTTCTCCCCAATCCCACCCTCGAATCCGGACCCCGCCACGATGCGTGTCGTCCTGATCGGATACCGCGGCAGCGGCAAGAGTGCCGTGGGAAAAACCATGGCCCAGCAACTGGGCCTGGCGTTTGTCGATGCGGACATGGAAATCGAAAACCGAGCCGGTCGGTCCATCTCCACGATCTTCGCCGAAGGCGGCGAGGAGGAATTCCGGCGTCTCGAGAGAGAGGTGATCGCCGAATTGTCCAACGGCGACTCAGTGATCATTGCCGCCGGTGGCGGCGCGGTGCTCGACCCCGAAACACGGATACAGTGGAAACAGGCGGGCACCACGGTGATCTGGCTGACGGCGACTCCCGAGGAACTCGCGGACAGGATTGCCGCGGATACGACCACCGGTGACCGCCGTCCCGCACTGACAAGTGACGGCGTGCTCGAAGAAATCACCACGGTGCTGGCCCAGCGACTGGACCTCTACCGCGACTGCCAGACATTGACGATCGATACCACCGGACGGACGATCGAGGAAGTGGCCGCGGCAGGTGTCGACGCGGTCAACAGCGACACTGGTTCCGGAGAGACTTGATCGTGGTGCCCGGTGGTTTACCAACCTGGTTTGCGCTGCTCTCGGTCTTCCTGCTGGGAAGCATCATCGGCAGTTTCCTGAACGTATGCGTCCACCGACTGCCCGACCACGATTCGATCCTCGGCGGGTGGAAGGGCCTGTTCCATCCCCCGTCGCGATGCCCGCGGTGTTTCCACCCGATCCGGCTGTTGGACAACATCCCGGTGGTCGGCTGGTTGAAATTGCACGGCCGCTGCCGGCACTGCCACCGGTCGATCTCGGCGCGGTATCCGCTGGTCGAATTTTTCAACGGGTTGCTGTGGGTGGTGGTCTACCTGGTCGAGGTCGGGATCACGCGACCCACCGGCGGACCGCTCGTTGGTGCCAGCGGCCTGTTCGCCGGTGATCTCAGCCCCAGTCCCGTCTCCGGATGGATGTCCGCCGAGGCCATATTGCATGTCCGTTATCTCTACCACATGGTCCTGATCGAGACCCTCGTGGTCGCCTCGCTGATCGATTTCGACCTCAAAATCATTCCCGACAGTGTCACCGTGCCGGCGATGGTTGTCGGACTGGCCGGATCGGCCCTGGGCTGTGTCTACATACTCCCGGTCTGGTTCCAGGTTCCCGACAGTGTCCAGACACTCTTCGACACCGTCACGGTGGGCTCGCGTAACATCCCCGCCTGGATGGTGTTTCTGCGCGATGCACCACGGGTACCCGCGTGGATCGACGATTCGCCCCACCTGCACGGCCTGGCTGTCAGCATTGTTGGTCTTGTCTTTGGTGGTGGAATGATCTGGCTGGTCCGTATCGCCGGCCACTGGGTGCTGAAACAGGAAGCCATGGGTTTTGGTGACGTGACCCTGATGGCCGCTATTGGCAGTTTCCTGGGCTGGCAACAGGCCCTGGTCATCTTCTTCATGGCCCCGCTCCTGGGCATCGTCTTTGCCCTGGCCAACTGGTTTCTCCGCCGCGAGCGCGAATTGCCTTACGGGCCGTTCCTGGCCATGGGCGCGTTGTTGTACCTGTGCGCCTTCCAATTTCTCTGGGAGGACCACCTCGAGGCCACCTTCGGCTACGGTCCCTTCCTGGTGCTGTTGCTGGTCATCGGCGGATTGATGTTTGTCCCCATGCTGACACTCTCGCGGCTGATCCGCCGAGCCCTGGGAATCCCCGACCCGGAACCGTTGGACCTCGAAAAATGGCGGGCCGCCGATCAATTGCACTACAGTGCCGGCGAACGCGTCGACCCGTCGCAGGGACGCTGGAGAATCGGTCCCGGGACCGATTGGCCCGGGAACGAAGCCGGTCGTGGCCAACGGCACGAATCAGATTGGCGGGGGGGCGGTGCCTAGGAACCAGGCGAGTTCCGGTCGGTCCTCGGTGGCTGTCGAGCGTCTCGAGAATTCAGCTGTCGCGGCGGGTCCGCTACAATCAGGCGTATCATGATCACGATCGTCGACTACGGCATGGGCAATCTCCGCAGCGTGCAGAAGGCGTTTGAACGCCTCGGTCACGAAGCTGTGATCAGTTCACGTCCCGAGGAAATCGCCACAGCTCAACGGCTGGTACTGCCCGGCGTCGGTGCCTTTCGCGACGCCATCAGCGAATTGGGACGACTGGAGTTGATCGACCCGATCCGACAGCACATCGACGCCGACCGACCGTTTTTGGGTATCTGCCTGGGGCTGCAACTGCTGCTGGACCAGAGCCACGAAGACGGCCAGTGGGAGGGACTGGGCGTGGTGCCCGGCGAGGTCATCCGATTCGGCTCAGCAGGAGAGTTTCCCGAAGACCTGAAGATCCCGCACATGGGCTGGAACACGCTCGACCCGGTTGTTGACGACTGCCCATTGCTGGCCGACATTCCACCCGGCTCCAGTTTCTACTTCGTGCACAGTTATTACGTGAGCCCCTCGGACGCCAACTGCGTGGTGGGCCAAACCGATTACGGGCTGCCGTTCGTCTCGATGATCGGCCGTGGACGGATGTTTGCCACACAGTTCCATCCGGAAAAGAGCCAACGAATCGGACTGCAACTGCTGGCCAATTTCAGCACCCTCTAGGCACACGCCAGATGTCCCCTCCCCGTGCACACCTGGACCAGCTCGATGAGGTCGGTTGCGTGGCCCTGCCTGGTTTCTGTGACCCCGCCACCACGCGGCGGATTACCACCCGGCTCGAGGAACTCTTCGAATCCGAAGGAGAAGCCGCCGGAAGCGAGTTCAAGCCCGAGGCGGGTTGCCGGCGATTGGCCAACCTGGCCGATAAGGACGACTTGTTTCGACAACTGATGGTCCGGGACGACCTCCTCGCCTACGCCGGCCATGTTCTCGGCCCCCATTTCAAGCTCAGCAGCCTCAACGCCCGCAGCATCAATCCCGGCTGTCAACGGACCCAGCCGCTGCACGCCGACATGAGCGCCCTGCCCGACGAGCGTGGTTTCTGGGTCTTCAACAGCCTCTGGATGCTCGACGATTTCACCGCGGACAACGGCACCGTCCGCTATGTACCAGGCACTCACCATTCCGGACAGTTGCCGGCCGATGCACTGGAGAATCCCGAGACGGACCACCCCGACCAGGAACTGGTCACCGGAGAGGCCGGCACCGTGTTGTTGATGAACGCGCATCTCTGGCACGGCGGCCTGCCCAACCTCACCGACCAACCCCGCCGGGCCCTGCACATCTTCTTTGCACGTTCCGACCGTCCACAACAGCAGTACCAGAAGCAGTTGCTCAGCGGCCAGACACAGGCCGGATTGACCGGCCGACAACGCCAGGTCCTGGCGATTGATGACCCGGAAAACGATGCCGTCAGCTTTCAACCGTCCGTCCGTAGTGGATTTCTGAAGTGAATCAGCAGCAAGAGATCAAGTTGAATACCGGGCTGGAAATCATTCCCGCGATTGACCTGCGAGGGGGACGGTGCGTGAGACTCCGCCAGGGAGACTACGCGCAGGAGACCATTTTTGGTGACGACCCGGTGGCGATGGCCGCACGGTGGGTCGGGCAGAATGGGCCGCGACTGCACCTGGTTGACCTGGACGGCGCACGGGACGGGATTCCGGCCAATGCCGACATCGTTCGTGACATCGTCGCCTCCGTCGATGTTCCCTGTCAGTTGGGAGGCGGCGTCCGTACCGACGAGGCAGTCCGCACGCTACTGGAGGATGTGGGGCTTGACCGGGTGATCGTGGGCACACAGGCACTCAAGGCTCCCGACTGGTTTCGCGATATCGCCAGTGCGTTTCCTGGCCAGGTCTGCCTGGGACTGGACGCCCGAGATTCGATGGTGGCCACCGAGGGCTGGCGTGACGTGTCACAGACATCGGCACTGGAACTGGCGTCCGGATACTCCGACCTGCCATTGGCCGCGATCATCTACACCAACATCGCACGCGATGGAATGCTCGAGGGCATCGACCCGGGAACTCTGAGGGATCTCGAACAGATCGCCGAACTGGGGCCACCGGTGATTGCCTCCGGAGGCGTCACCACCATCGACGATGTCCGACAACTTGTTGAACTGACCGTGACGAGGCCGAACCTCCAGGGAGCGATCGTCGGCCGGGCCCTCTACGAGGGCACGCTCGATTTGGCGGCCGCCGTCCAACTGGCAGACCCTGGATCGCCGGGCTAGCCTTCAAAAAAGGTGTTGATCCGCCATCGGCGGCGTTGCGGTGGATCTGCCGAGACCGCGTTGTCGGCTTCGAGTTGCTCGGAGAATTCATCCCGTTGGCGGCGGGCTGCTGCCAATTGCAACTGCTGCTGCTGCACCTGCTCCTCGACACCCTGCAATCGCTGTTTTGCTGCGCCGAGTTGCTCCTCGAGATCACCGCTGACCTGTTTCTGGAGATCCGCATCGCGATAAGCCCGTCCGAGTTGTTCTCGCAATTGCCCCAGTTCAGCGGACAACCGGTCAATCCGGGCTTCGGCCTTGGTCTGCAGTTCTCGTGCAACCTCCTGGTCACGCAACCAACCGGCCTCGAGTTCATCCTTCTCATTCCGGGCTTGCTCAAGGTCACCCAGCACCGTCTCACGATCGCCCTCAAGCATCTGGATCCTCATCTCGTAATTGGCCGTTGTCTCTTCGTGCTCAAGACGATGGGTCTCGAGCGTTCCTCGCTGACGGCGTAACTGTCGGCCCCGAATCGCCCAGGCCAACAACGCTCCCACGATCACCCCGATGACGGCAGCGATTAGAGGCAGCGGTTCCATTGCGGTCTCGGTTGGGCCCGTCTCTCGATTCAGACTAGCGGTTTCCTATCCCTTGATCACCCCAACGGGACGCATCCGGGCGACCTTTCTCGAGAGACCGGCGTTGTGAACGACGTCGACCACGTCATTCACGTCCTTGTAAGCATCAGGGTGTTCTTCGGCCAGGCCCCGGCGGCTACGCGACCTGGCCACCACGCCCCGGGCCAACAGTTCCTGGTCGATCCGACGCCCTTCAGCATGCCGCACCGCCTTGGTTCGGCTCATTCTTCGTCCCGCCCCGTGACACGTCGTGCCGAAGGAACGACGCATGCTGCCGGGCTGACCGACCAACACCCAACTCGCTCGACCCATGTCACCGGGAATCAGTACCGGTTGACCAACGTCGCGATATCTCCGGGGGATCTCAGGATGGCCGGCCGGGAAAGCCCGCGTCGCTCCCTTGCGATGGACCCAAACCCGTCTCGTCTCGTTCTCGATCTCGTGTTCCTCGAATTTCGCAATGTTGTGGGCCACGTCGTAGACCAGGTCCATCCCCAGTGACTGCCAACTCGAGCCCAACACTCGGGAAAACGCCTCACGAGCCAGTTGCATCAGCAGTTGTCGATTGCACCAGGCGTAGTTGGCCGCCGCCCGCATGGCGCCGATGTAGTCCCGGCCCTCGGAACTGTGCACCGGGGCACAGGCCAGTTGGCGGTCGGGCAACGCGATTCCATACGACTCGGGAACACCACGCAGAGCTTTCAGCGCGTCGTCACACACCTGGTAGCCCAGGCCGCGGGACCCCGAGTGAATCATCACGCAGACCTGGCCGGCAAACAGACCCAGCACCGACGCGATTTCCGGTTCGACCACCTCCTCGACCACCTGGACTTCCAGGAAGTGATTCCCCGACCCCAGTGTGCCGCACTGGTTGGCTCCACGAGCCAGGGCCTTCTCACTGACACGCCCCGGCTCGGCTCCCGGCAGGCACCCGCGTGCCTCGGTCATCTCGATGTCCTCCTCGGTCGCCAATCCCCGGCTGATCAACGACAGCGGCCCGCGTTCCATCAGATCGTGCAACTCGCCTCGATCGAACCGGTAAGGACCACTCCGGCCCGCGCCCGCCGGCACGGTGGCAAACAGGTCCTCGACCAACCGGACCAGGTGCGGTGCCAGTTCCTCTTCGCGGATCGTCGAGCGGATCAGCCGGACACCACAGTTGATGTCATAGCCAACCCCTCCCGGCGAAATCACTCCGCCACGTTCGGGATCGGTCGCACAAACGCCGCCAATGGTGAATCCGTACCCCCAGTGAATATCGGGCATCGCCAGGCTGGCCAGTTGAATTCCCGGCAAGGTGGCCACATTGGCCACCTGTTCAGGCGCCTGATCGCCGCGAATGTGCTCCATCAACACATCACTGGCAAATATCAGCCCGTCGACCCGCATCTCCGGCTTGTACGACCGGGGAATCCGCCACAGGCAGTCGTCGATCCGTTCCAGGGGTCCGTGAAAGGCGTGCTGTGTCATGCCGGGTCACCAGGGTCAGATGTCGACGATCACCTCAGCCATCCATCGACCGGCCTGCTGTTGAACCTTCAATCCGTGATACGTGATCGCCTTGATTTCTCGAGCCAGCCGGTCAGGCTGACCGGCGATCACCTCACCGCGAGCTTCCACCTCGAGACCACTTTTCGTGCTGGTGATCGAGAATTCACGACCGAGAAATCCGGTGGTTTCGAACTGAAACAGCAATCCGTTCAGCAGGTCAAACAGCAGCAGTTCCCGGTCGTTACCGACAACCGGCATGTCAAACCGGTTGTCGGACCGCAGTGCACCGGGTTCCTCGATCAACAACGACGTCAATCCCCGAGCGGCCTCGACAAACAATCCCTCCTGGTCGTCGGCAAAGACTCTCAACCCCAGGTCAGCGGTATGGTCGAACGTTTCAAACACGGCGGAGACCTTATACCATGATCCGCCCGACCAATGCCTGATCCCTCCACCGAGTCCCGACTGGTCTCGGCAACCCGCGGCCGGTGGCTGCTGGTCGCCGCCGCCGTGCTGTGGAGCACGACGAGCCTGTTCGTAAAGGTCGAGGCTCTACGCGACATTCCCGGACCGACATTGGCCGCTCTGCGTGCCCTGTTTGCCGCCGTCTGCCTGGTGCCCTTTGTCCGTGTCTCGTCTGTCCGTTGGCGAGTCGGCCTGTTGCCAATGGCCACCGCGTTCGCGGCGATGAACGTCCTGTTCCTGACGGCAATGACCCTGACCACCGCGGCCGCCGCCGTCTTCCTGCAATACACCGCGACTCCCTGGTCGTTCTTGCTGGGCCTGGTCATCCTGGGCGAGACCTGGCGACGGGGCAACGTCGTCGCCGTTGGACTGGCGATGGCCGGAATCGCGATCATCATAGCCACCACCGACGGACAGTCCTCCCTGGGAAACCTGCTGGCGGTCTCCAGCGGGCTCGCATTCGCCGTGGTGATCATCTCGCTCCGACACCTGCGACAGGAATCCCCCGTCTTCCTGGTTCTCGTCAACCAGGCCGCCAGTTGCCTGGTGCTGTTGCCCTGGCTCGCCTGGCACCCCCCGTCTCTTTCACTCGACCAGTGGCTGTTGCTGGCAGCCTTCGGGATTGTCCAGATGTCGATCCCCTACCTCCTGTTTGCCCGCGGCCTGAAATCGGTGCCTGCCCAGGAAGCCGCCCTGATCGTTTTGCTGGAACCGGTCCTCACCCCAGTCTGGGTTGGCCTGCTTGGCTGGGAATTCGCTCCGGCGACCACGTGGGTGGGCGGAGCATTGATCGTCGGTGGACTGTTGTTGCGCTACACGGTCTTCCCTGGACAACCCGACCAGGTTCCGTCCGAGGCCCCGTGAGTCTCCTGGAACTCCTCTGGCAGCAGTCAGTCAGCCACCAGGGCAACACGAAGATCCATGACGTTGGTGTGCGTCGGCCCGGTCTGCAACAAGCCTCCGACCGCCTCGAAATAGGTGTAGGAGTCGTTGATTGCCAGGTACGGTTCCGGGTTCAACTCGCGAGACCGTACGGTTTTCCAGAGATCCTGGTCGACGAACGCACCGGCAGCATCGGTCGGACCGTCTTCGCCGTCAGTTCCTCCAGAAAGAATGGCCATGCGGTCGAGTCCGGTCTCCCAGGCCTGCTGGATCACCGCGAGCACGAGTTCCTGGTTGCGGCCACCTCGACGTGGCTGTTCGGTCTCGGCCAGTTGTACAACCGGTTCTCCTCCCGAAATCACGCACGCCGGTACCGCGACCGGCCCCTCTCCCGCACGGATCTCACGACACAGTTCCAGCAACTCCACTCCGTGATCCCGTGCAATGCCCTGGTTGTCGGATCCCAGCGAGTGGACGTGATAGCCGAGTGATTCGGCACGAGAGGTCGCCGCCGCCACGGCCACCTCGTTGTTGCCGATCACATGATTGCTGACCCGCTGAAAAACGGCATCTTGCACCGCGCCGTCATTTGCCTTTTCCCGCGCTTCCAGAAATTTCCAAACCGCATCCGGCACATCCTCATCTCGCGAAGCAAATTGTCTGAGCACCTCCAGTGCCTGGGCGTCGCTGCCGGTGTCGGTCACGGTCGGACCGGAGGCAATGATGTCGAGCGGATCACCGATGACATCGGAGATCAACAGGCAGTGCAGGGCCCCGGCCGTTCCGGCCGCGCGAGCCAGGTTGCCCCCCTTGACGGCGCTGAGCCGTTTGCGGACGCAATTGAGTTGATTGATGGTCGCTCCGGACAGCATCAACAGCCGGGTCACGGCCAGCTTGTCCGCCAGGCTGATTCCCGCAGCCGGAGCCGGCAACAGGGCACTGCCGCCACCGGAAACCAGTACCAGTACCACGTCATCAGACGTCGCCTCGGCCACGAGTTTCAGGATCTCGTTGGAACCCGTCACGCCCTCGGCGGTCGGCTCGTTGACACCCGCTGGTCTCGCCGCGTGCAGGCGAATGGCCTCGAGCGATCGCACGCAGTCGGCCGGCACGTTGACCCAACCGCTCACCCGCTCGGCGAGAAAATCGGCTGGGAGCAGGGCTTCGACCTCGGCCGCCATACCGGCACCGGCCTTGCCACCACCCACCACAATCAGCCGTCCAATGGCCTCCAGCAAATGCCGGTGACCGCAGACATCCAGGGCCATCCCGTCACAGTCGATCGCCGAGCGAACCAGGCAACCGGAGTCCACCGCATCAACGCCCGCCTGCCAGATGCTGCGAGCGTGCGCGGAAACAACTCCGTCCATCAGGCGCTGGGACGAAGATGACGAAAGGCACACAGGACCTCGTAGAGATCCGGCGAGATCCGGACTTCATCGTCAGCAAAATCCCTTAGCCAGGTCCGGTCAGTGCGACTGGCATCCGAGAGGATTTCTGTGAGTTCCGCGAAGGGGATGTTGACGGCCGGTTCCGGCACCGTCGCAACATGGTCCTCGCCGGTAAAGATCCTCAGCCGCGGTCGCATGGTCGTGTCCTCCGTGACTCGACGAGCAACAACGCGGGGGCTTCCTTGCCCCGGGATCACCCGATTGGGTGATCGCCGTCTTGGCTCGTCTCACTATGGAGATCGGCATGTGACCTGCGGGGGCTTGATAAGATTTGAGGGAAATCAGTTTTTTTCTCAACTCCAGGGCCACGGCGTCCGACGACCACCGGCTAATCCTCGCCGCGTTGCTGTCGGTAGACCTCCCGCAACACGTCCTCGACCGATGAAACAGATGTCCCGGCCCCCAACACCGCCTCCAGTTTCGCCCGGGCATCGGACGTCGAGTGTCCCAGTCCGACCAGGGCCTGCAGGGCCTGGCTGGCCAGGTCACCGCCTGATTCAGCGCCATCGCCCCCCGATTCGCCGCCAACCATCAGGGCGAAAGGAGTCATCTTGCGGTGCAACTTGGCAATGATACGGTCCGCCACGGCCGGCCCAATCCCTGGCAACAACGTCAACCGGTCGGCGTCTCGCTCGACAATCGCCTCGGCCACGTCCCGGACCGGCCGCACCATCGCCTTGAGCGTCTTCTTGACCCCGACACCATCAACCGAACACACCAGTTCGAAGAACTCTCGCTCGGCATCACTGGTGAAACCGATCAATCGTGGAGTCATCCGCCCCTTCTGCGGATTGCCCTCGAGATACTCGATCGTCCTCAGGCTGATCTCTTCACCCTCGTGGCCTCGCAACTGTTTCTGGACGAAGTCGGGAACGTAAACCGCGTAGTCAAACGACCCCACGTTGATCGTCGCCTCGGTCTCGCCCAACTCGCTCAATCGACCACTGATACGTGTTCTCACGCCGAGAGTCTCCTGCTAGGGCCCTGGTGCGTGTGCAGGTGGCAGATCGCCACCGCGCAGGCATCGGCCACGTCGTGGGGAGCCGGAGGAGCGTCCAGCCCAAGTTCCGCCTGGACCACTCGCCCGATCTGCTCCTTGTCCGCCCTTCCGCTACCGGTCAAAAGTTTCTTGATCTGGGTTGGCGTGTAGTGAACCACCTCGGCCTCACCCTGGATTGCTGTCATCAGGATCGCACCGCGTGCATGAGCCAGCAGCAGAGCGGACTTGGGATTGCGGCCCAGTGAGAACACCTGCTCGATGGCCAGCACGGAGGGGCGAAACTCGGTGATGACCTCGCTCAACCCGTTGCCAATCTCCGCCACGCGTTCGGCGAGCGAGCGATCCGTCGTCGAACGGACCAGGCCCGCTTCGTGCAACACCAGCTTCTGGTCCACCATCGACATCACCGCGTACCCGGTCCGGTTCAACCCCGGGTCAATCCCCACCACGTGGGCCCGGGTCCCAGCGGGGGCACCACCGGGTTCATTGGAGACGGAGTGCGTCATTCTCTGCGCCACAAGGTCTGGTCATTGCGATCCTCGATGGTGATTCCCAGGCTCGCCAGTCGATCACGAATCGCATCAGCCATTTCGTAATTCTTCTGTTCACGCGACACCGCGCGCAACTCGATCAAGACCTGCATCAATTCGTTAGCCAACCCGTCACTGTCGTCTTGCACACCAGCCTCCACGGAACTCCGGAACACTCCCAGCAAGCCACCCAGTTCCCTCAACAACGTGACCGCCGAGACCAACTGGGCCAGGGACGCTTCATCAACCTCGGACGACCCGTCGTCGAGGCCACGGTTGTCGATGTGGGCGTTGATCGCCTTGCGGAGATCAAACAACGCTCCCACCGCACCGCCGGTGTTGAAGTCGTCATCCATCGCCTCGAGAAACCGATCCCGGTGCGAGGCGAATTCGTCATCGACGGTGACGGACAGTTCGCGGCTCATCGCCACATCCAGGTCATAGACCGACCCACCGGTGATCCTCTCGAACGCCTCGAACAGCCGGTAAAACCCCTGCAAACTCCGCCCGATCTCGGCAATCCTCTCATCGCTGAGTTCGATCGGACTGCGATAGTGAGTGGCCAGCAGAAAAAACCGTACGGTTTCGGGATGGTGAACCGCGAACAACTCCTTGACCGACGCCGCTCCCTGAGATCCGGCCAACTTTCCAGCCACCTGGTCGCGTTGGTCCGCCTCGAGGTCCCCATCCGGCGACGACTCGATCTCGCCGTGCCGATCATGCCCTCCGCCCACCTTGCCGGCGGCCGTTCCCGACTGCATCAACCCGTTGTGGAGCCAGTAACGGGCAAAAGGTTTCCCAGTGCATGACTCGGATTGCGCCAGTTCGTTTTCATGGTGAGGAAACAGCAGGTCGAGGCCACCGCCGTGAATGTCCAGTGAGTCGCCCAGCAACTTGATACTCATGGCCGAACACTCGATGTGCCACCCCGGTCGTCCCGCTCCCCACGGACTGTCCCAGGCCGGCTCACCATCACGCGACTTCTTCCACAACGCGAAATCGGCCGGGTGCCGCTTCCTCTGGTTCGCCTCGACCCGGGTCCCGGCCAGGGTCTCGTCGACGGACCGTCCACTCAACTTGCCGTAGTCCTCATCAGCGGACACTTCAAAATAGACGTCCCCCTCAAGAGGGTACGCGTGCTCCGACTCGATCAACCCAGCGATCATGGACTGCATCTCGTCGATGTGGTCCGTCGCGCGGGGAAAATGATCGACGGTATCGACACCAATCGTGGCCAGGTTTTCGAAGTAGTCGGTGGTCATGCGTTCGGCCAGTTCGGACACCTCCGTCCCTTCCTCGGCCGCCCGGTTGATCAACTTGTCGTCGATGTCGGTGATGTTGATCACGTAACACACGTCGTACCCGGTGTACGACAAGAATCTCTTGATCGTGTCGAAGATCACCGGGCCGACCATGTGGCCGATGTGCGCGGGCTTGTAAACGGTCGGGCCACACAGGTACATCCCCACCCGTCCTGGCTCGACCGTCTCGAACGGCTCCTTGGTCCGTGTCAGCGTGTTGTAGACTCGCAATGTCATGTCGTCTGATCCGTCTCCTGCCCCTGGTCCATGTCTTCCGGGTTCGAGTCGACCAGCACCGAAGCCATGGCGCTGATGGCTTCACCCCGCCCCACCGGGCCGACTCCCTCTCCCGTCTTGGCCTTGAAGTTGACCCGGTCGATGTCGATCTTGAGCAACGTGGCCAACCTCTGGCAAATGACGGTCGCGAAACCGGCAAGTCGGGGAGATTCGGCGAAGACAATCACATCCAGGTTGACGACGGCCAGCCCCCGCTGGGCCAACTCGCCATGAACAGTTTCAACAAACCCGGCGCTGTCTGCCCCGGCGTACTCCGGGTCGTCGTCGGGAAACCACTGGCCGATGTCTCCGAGTCCGGCCGAACCCAGCAACGCGTCGGTGACCGCATGCAACAGCACGTCGGCATCGCTGTGACCGACAGCCCCCCGGTCACTGGGCACCTCGACCCCCCCGATCCACAAGGGCCGTCCCGATTCGAGGCGGTGGGTGTCGTGGCCGATACCGACCCGCATACTTGTTTCCCGGCTGCACCTTGAGACAGCAGACAACGAGACCTCGACCAGGTGAGGATCAAACCAGCCTCACCTCTCGGACTCGACACGCGTGCGGCGGGCATGATAACGAGCGACCCGGATCCTGACAACGCGAGTGATTCCGGTGATTGCCGGTGGTCCGGGTTGCCAGCACAGGCCGGATTGACACTCGCCGGACCCCTCTTCTAGACTCCCGCCCCTCTCCCGACGGCCCGGATCGCCTCGATGACCATCCCCCGGACACAACCTCATCGCAGCCCGTCGATTCACCGTCGCCATGTGATGGCTGTTGTGGCCAGCCTCCTGCTGGCCGGCATCGTGTTGACGGCCACCGGTTGTCGGATGTTGAAGAGTTCGACCGGTGAAACACTCGAACGGATCGGTCTCCGCTGGCAGCCGTTGGGATCTGGCCAGGACGCGATCCAACTGGAATTCATGACACTGAAACGTCCCAGAAACGACCCATTGCTGGGCGAATCACTCTGGAATCGGCTCGACACGATCGGGCGACGCCCGGCTCGAATGCGATCCGCGCTGGACGGGCAAGGAATCAGGGTGGGACAGGTTGGAGCAACACCACCACCGCCACTGGAAGAACTGCTCGGGCTCACCGCACCCGAACACGATGACACGGCCAGCGGCAACCGGCCCTCTCGCCACGACCTGAAAGGGTGGCGGGTGTATCTGCGGGACGGAGGCGAGACCGAGGTGGTTCTGCACGAGTCACCGCTGCCCAGTCAGCAGTTGGACCTCGGTGACGAGAAAACCAGCACGACGTATCACAACGTGCGGTACCTTCTGAGAGTCCGGGTTCGAGAATTGAGAGAAGGCTGGGTCCGCCTGGAGTGTCTGCCGGAAGTGCACCACGGACGACAGAAACTGCAACCAACGGCGACCGAGGCCGGCTGGGGGTTGAGAACCCGCCAGGACATTGTCCCCCTCTACGACTTGCGATTCACCGTCGATTTGACCGAGGGTGAGATGACCGTCGTGACCACCACACCGATTGCGGCAAACGACTCGATCGGCCGCCACTTCTTCACCACCGCCGACGGCCGCACCCAGTTACTGGTGGCCCGACTGGCCGGACTGCCCCGGTCGAAACCACTACCCGAACGGCTGGCCGAAGAGTCAAACTGACAGCGTCTCGGTGCACGACGAGAATCCCGGACAACCAGACTCCGGAGCCGCCAAGGGCTCTCAGACGGTTCCGGCGATCGTCTTGCCACTGCACAGCAGGTCCTCGCAGGCAGTCGCCAGGCGACTGGCAACGCCCGCCTCGGCCGCCTTGAGATAGCTGCGAGGATCGTAGGCCTTTTTGACGCCGATCTCGCCGTCGACCTTCAGAACGCCGTCGTAGTTCTTCAACACGTGATCGACGACCGGACGAGTGAACGCGTACTGGGTGTCGGTGTCGATATTCATCTTCACCACGCCGTACCCAAGCGTTTCACGGATTTGGTCAACCGGAGTTCCCGACCCCCCGTGGAACACGAGGTCGAACCGCGCCTCCTCGCCATTCTCGGCGATCACCGCCGCCTGCCCGTCTCTCAGGATTTCCGGCTTCAACTGGACCACGCCCGGCTTGTAGTGGCCGTGGACATTGCCGAAGGTGGCCGCAAACAGGTAACGGCCAATGCCACTGAGTTGCTCGTGAACGTAGAGCATGTCCTCGGGTGAGGTGTAGAGTTTCTCGGCCGGGGCCATGGTGTTGTCGACCCCATCTTCCTCACCCCCGACCACGCCGGCTTCCACCTCGAGAATAATCTCCTCGGCCGCACACTCGGCCAGGACATCGCGTGACAACGCCATGTTCTCTTCCAGCGGAAGTTCCGAGGCGTCAAGCATGTGGGACTGGAACAGGTTGCCCTGCCCGGCAGCTCGACGCGCTGCCGTCGCCGCGATCAGCGGCCGCAAAAACGAATCCACCTTGTCCGGCTGGCAATGGTCGGTGTGGAGTCCGACGAGGATGTCGTATTCGTCGGCCAATCGGTGAGCCGCTTCGGCGAGTACGATCGCTCCGACCACGTTGTCGGCCACGTTGAGTCCCGAGGCAAATCCACCGCCCCCCAGGGAAATCTGGATGATGCCGTCGCAGCGTTGATCGGCAAAAGCCTTCAATGCCGCGTTGATCGTGACCAGTGACGTGACATTGATGGCCGGGAAGGCGTAGTCGCCCGCCTGGGCCGCATCGATCATCGCAGCGTACTGTGAGGGTGTGGCAACAGGCATCGGAGTCCAACCGTTGGCAGTTTTCGGACGGTCGCGACCGGCTCAGCGATTGCCGCGGGAGTTCCGCAAGGCCGCCGGACGGACGGTTCCAGTTTCGGACTCGACTGTAGGCAATCGATCCGGGGCTGCCAACCCGTTGGAAAGCACCTCGATCTGCAGATCATCGACCCGCAACTCTCCCATCCCTTCCAACGCGACACGCAACTGCACATCGGCATCCCGTTGTGCTTTCCGTAACAACTCGAATCTGCGCCAGCCGCCCGGCCGACGGCAGTGCAATCGGGCGTCGGGACCTCCCAGGGTGTCCTCCAGCACGCCGCCATCCAGCGAACCCGGTCGTGCCGAGACGAGTCGAATCCGCCCCGAGATGCGGACCAGGTCACCGGCCTTCACCGGCACCAACGGTGAATCAACGATCACCGTGTGACGAGGCAGGCGGCTGGGAACAGCCGTTCTCAGGTCCGTTTGTGCCGAGAGCCTCAAGCAACTTCCGGCTTCCCCATTTCGTCCACGACTGCCGCGATAGACCTCCGCGACCATGGTCATCCCGGCAATCGCCGCTCGTCGACTGCTCCACCCGGCCCGGACCATCTCGTCGAGATTCTCGAAATCGCCGCCCACGAGTCGTGGATCGGAGGCCGCGCCGGCCGACCGAACCGCCGCGACGAGTTCCCAGTGCTGGGGCAGAGTTTGAAAGCAACGCGACAGCGTGCTGGCGACCGGTGATGCCGATTCGCGGATGGCCTGCTCCCAGTGAGCCCGTTGCAGGATTCTTAGTGTCTGCAATGTCGCGTCACTGTAAAGACGCGAGGTGTTCGCCTCGCCCTGGTCCAGTGCCGCCGCAGCCTGCGACAGGTAACTGGCGGCCCGGGTCACCAACCGGGGTGCATCCGGCTGCGGATGCCCCAGCTCGACCAACCGTCGATCGATGTTGCGGACACGACCGAACCGCGCCTGGGCCAACTGCAAAGCCATGCGAGCGGCCCGTCCCGAAATCGTGGCAACCTGTCGACGGAGTTGAGAGACCAGCGCTGGGTTGGAGGTGAGTATGATGTTGGACCTGCGATCGAAACGATTCAGTTCCAACACAACGCCACCGGCCACCCGACGCGTCGCGAGACTCCTCAGCCCCGTTGTTGTCACTTCCCATGCCGTCGCCGTCTCGTCCCCACCGGGCACCACAACCGACACGTTCGCCAAGGCCATCTGGCCGGGAACAAATTGGACGTTCTCGCCCACCCAATTGATCATCAGCAATCGTCCGTAATCGGTGCGGAACAGCACCGACTCGACCTTCCGGGACACCCGTGGCCCATCCGTTCGGACCATTTCCAGCGGATTGGTCGCCACCACTCGACGACGACGGCGGATGCGATCGTTCGACACGTCGAGACTCTCGTTGGCCGTGGTGGTCCCGGCCGAGGGATCATTGGGATCAATCCGACGACCAACGGTCACCGGCAAACGGCCGACCCGGGTCGATGTGGCCAGGAACGATTCGAGCAACTCCAACTCGAGATTGAGCAGGCCGAGCATCAGCAGGCGTTCGCCCGCGACCGGCCGATCAGCATCAAGCCGTTCGGTGGTGCGATACCCCAGTCCTCGGAATCCCGCGGCCAACGCCGAACGAACCTGCAACTCGATTTGCTCGGGCTCGACAACCACGGACTTCGACTCCGCCCGGATCCAACTCCATGCCAAAGATCCCGGCCGCGCCCGGCCACGACGCTCGTCAAGCCACTCCTGGTGTAGTTTCAGTGACAGCCCGGTCCCGATCACCTCGCGGCTGATCAACGGCAGCAACCGCTGCCTGGAGATCACATGCTCCAGGCCTTCAACATCGGCGACGATCGGCCGTTTCATCCGTCGATCGGCAATTCGCAACTGGTTGACCCACCGCGTCAACGAATTCCACTCCAGTCGACCAATTCGCCGCGGCTCGTTGGATTGTGCGGCCGTAGCTTCGGGATCAAGATACCAGCAAAGCACTCCGTCGGCCTCCGTCGCGATCGGCACCAGCGCGGCGGTGCCCGGGTCAGCCACGACACCGTCAACTGTTGGTGGACGCGGTGGCGCCGCCATGGCC
>CAWVUS010000051.1:0-21560 GCA_963933195.1 uncultured Planctomycetaceae bacterium | reverse complement strand
TGGCGGCGTCTTCCAGCGACACGGCGGTGCCGGCACCGATCAGGCCCTTGGTGGTCAGGCCCATGTGCGGGATCAGGATGTCCGCGCCGGCTGCGGCCATCGCGGTCGCTTCCTCGGGATTGAAACAGTAGGGGGTGGTCAGGAGGTCCATGTCACGGGCCAGGCGGATCATGTCGACCTCGAGCCCATAACCCATCCCCGTCTCCTCCAGCCCGGTGCGGATGGTGCCGTCGAAGAGGCCGACGGTGGGGAAGTTCTGGACACCGGAGAATCCAGCAGCACGGACCTGTTGGAGAAAGACGGGCATCAGGCGGAACGGATCGGTTCCGCAGACACCGGCCAGGACGGGAGTGTTCTGCGCGGCGGGCAACACCTCTCCGGCCATCTCCATCACGATGGCATTGGCGTCACCGTAGGGCATCAGCCCGGCCAGCGAGCCCCGTCCCGCCATGCGGAAGCGTCCGGAGTTGTAGATGACGATCAGGTCGATCCCTCCCGCTTCCTCGAGCTTGGCACTCAACCCCGTTCCGGCACCTCCCCCGATGATTGGTTCCCCGGCGGTCACCTTGGCGCGGAGCCGATCCAGGATGTCCTGTCGTGCGAATGCGGTCATGAGGTCGGTGTCCGTGAGCGTAGGGAGGGAGCGGCTCGGCTCGGCTGGGGTCTCCATACTAGGGCGGCCACCAGGTGACGTCGAACGATTCCACCGGGTCCCAACTGGGGGGGCCGGCGGTCGTTCTCAGCGGTCACTGCCCTGGTGATCGATCAACGTGATCAATCTCGCTGATGCGGCATCGGCGAATTCCGGATCGTTGATGTGCAGTGGCAGTTCCAGCAGTTCGGTTTCTCCGTGGTGATCCCGGATTGCCGTGAACAACGCATCCCGGGCCTCGGGGTCGTCAAACGGTTCTCCGACGTGGTCGATGGCCGAGACACCCTCGAGGGGAAGTATCACCGTGGTGGGTCCGGTCGCGCTGGCGGCCCGTTGGGCAATCTGTTGGCCCAGGCAACGGTTCTCCTCGACCGTGGTTCTCATCAATGTCACCGTCGGGTTGTGTTCGTAGAACAGCCGGTCGGCGAATCGGGAGGGGACATCGGCAGGGGGTCCGAAGTTGACCATGTCGGTGGCGCCGACACTGACCACCTGGGGGACTCCATGACGGCCCGCGGCGGTGAGGCGATCGGGCCCGGCCGAGAGAATGCCACCGACCAGTTCGTCGGCCAACTCGGTGGTGGTGATGTCGAGGACCCCGGCGATCAGGCCATCGTCGATCAGCGACTCCATCGCCTGGCCCCCGTTGCCGGTGGCGTGGAAGACCAGCACCTCGAAGCCGGCTTCCTCCAGCCGTTGTTTTGCTCGCTCCACGCACGGGGTGGTGACACCAAACATGGTTGCAGCGACGAGCCGACGGTCGTCGGCGGAGTCCGGGGCCGGTGCCAGGGTGACCAGTCCGGCCATGGCACGGGCGGCCGAATCGAGCACGCTGCGGCTGATGCGGTTGAGGCCGAGAATGTCGACGACCGAGTTGAGCATCAGGAGATCGGAGTCGCCGACCCATGGTCGAACCTGGCCACTGGCCAGTGTGCTCACCATCAGCTTGGGCAGTCCCAGCGGAAGCGACCGCATGGCACTGGTGGCGATTGTCGTCCCGGCCGATCCACCAATTCCGATCACCCCCTGCAGTTGGCCGGTGGCCAGTTCCGTGGTGGCCAGCGATCGGGCTGCCTCGGCGGCGGCGGAAATGGCCCGGCCGCGGTCGCCGTCGGCCACGAGTGTCGCCAGCGGTGTGGGACCCAACCCGTAAAACTCGTTTCGGGGGATGTCCGGGGTGATCGCCGGATGTCCCAGGCAGCCGGTGTCGACGACCCGAACGTCGACGCCCAGTTCCGACAGCCGGTCGCGGAGAAAGGCCGCTTCGGTGCCCTTCGTGTCGAGCGTGGCCAGCAACAGGACGGGCACGGTCGGGATCAGCCGATGATGTCGGCGATGGGGTTGCCACTGCTGATGAAGAACGGACGACCGTTCTGGTCGTGAACCTCGGTGCGCGGGTCGATGCCCAGGCAGTGGTAGATTGTTGCGGTCAAGTCGCCCGGGGACACCGGTCGGTCGCCGGGGAAGCCGCCGATCTTGTCCGAGGCCCCGTACACCTGTCCACCGCGGATGCCTGCTCCGGCCAGCACGACACTGAAGACGTTCGACCAGTGTTCGCGACCGGCGGTCTTGAGCGTGACCTTGGGCGTGCGGCCGAATTCACCGGCCACCACCACCAGGGTGTCGTCGAGTCGTCCCTCGCGTTCGAGATCGCTCATCAACGCAGTGAACGCGATGTCGAAGGGAGGAATCAGGTCTTCACGGAGTGCCTGGAAGTTGTTCCAGTGACTGTCCCAGGCGTACCCCATCTGGCCCTGGGTCCGCAACCAGCTGACCTGCACGAGCCGGGTTCCAGCCTCCAGCAGTCTCTTGCCCAGCAGCACCGATTGGCCGAAGAGGTTCCGGCCGTAACGGGACCGGAGGTCCTTGTTGGCGGTCGAGAGATCCACGGCACGGCGGACGGCGTCGGAACTGATGACGTCCAGTGCCTTCTGCTGGTTCTGGTTGATTGTCCGCGCCAGGGGATTCTCGTTGAGGAACTCCAACTGGCTGTTGAACTGGTCGACCAGTTTCTTGCGTCGCTGGATCACGGCCGCCGGCCGGTTGGCAATCAGCGGAAGGTGCTTGAGTTTGAAGTTGTCGTCGTTCGGGTTCCCACCGGTTTGCAGGGGATCAAACTTGCCACCCAGGGCGCCGCCCCACTGCCCGGCGCGTCGTCCGCTGCCGGCATCCAGGCGACGCGGAACGATACAGAAGGGCACCATTGGTCCAGGACCTGGCGAGATCTTTGAAAGCACCGAACCGACGTGTGGAGCCTCGTCGCGGCCCATGAAATTTGCCGCACCCTCGCCGCGGGGGTACTTGTACCCGGTGAACATGTAGTAGCCGCCGCCGGCGTGTCCGGATGACTCGTGGGTCATCGAACGGATCAGTGCGACGCGGTCCATCCACTTTGCGGTTCGCGGCAGGTGCTCGCCGATGGCGAGGCCGGGCACCGATGTCTGGATCTGGTCAAATTCGCCACGGATCTCGACCGGTTCATCCGGCTTCGGGTCAAACGTGTCGTGGTGCGAGGCACCACCGGAGAGGAACAGCACGATGCAGTTCTTGGCCTTGCCGAAACTGGCCGAGTGGCTGGAGCCCTTGTCGGTGGTCGGTTTGCCATGGGCGGTGCCGAGATTGACCAGCGAGGGCAGGGTCAACCCGGTCATGCCCAGGCCGCCAATCTTCAAGGCCTCGCGTCGCGTGGTCCCGTCGCACAACCGCGGAGCCGGTCCATTGATCGAGAACATTGCTTCACCTTGTCGTCGTGGAGGGATCCTGTTGCCAGGACCGGTTCACCGAATTCTGTTCGTCAAACACAGTATTGAAGGGTCTCGAATGTCTCGAACCTTCAACCGTGCAGGATACTCCAACCCCGCGAGACCCTCAACACAAATTGACAAACGTCTGTGCGTCCTTGAGAATGGTGACTTGGGCCGGGTATCACGGTCCTACTGTTTCAGTGGCCTCTGGATCGGAATGACACCCATGCGGAACCGAGTTCTTCGCCAACTGGCCTGGTCGGTCTCCTGTCTCATCGTCGGCCTCATCGTGGTTCGACCATCACCCTGTTTTGGCCAGGCGTTTGTCCAGCGGGTGGAGCCGGCCGCGATGACTCGTGGCGAGGTGACTCGCGTGATTCTGCACGGCAGCCAGCTCGACAGGGCCACCGCGCTTTGGATCTCGATGCCCGATGGGCAGGCGCAGGCGACCCAGGTCGGCCAGAGCAGCCCGGACCGGGCGGTTTTTGACGTCCGGATTCCCAAGGACGTGTCTCTGGGGTTCTACGGTCTGCGGCTGGCGACTCAGAGTGGGCTGTCCAATGCACACATTTTCCTGGTGGATGAAATCGCGACGGTGCCCGAGGAGGAGATGGCGGTGCCCGAGGGGGTTTCGCCCATGCAGGCACCACAGGTGGTCGAGTTGCCGGTGGCGATTTCCGGATCGATCTTGAAGGAGGACGTCGACCTGTTTGCCTTCGATGCCGCGACCGGCCAGGAAGTGACCTTCGAGGTCATTGGCAGCCGGCTGGGCAAGGGGCTTGATCCACTGGTCACCGTCCGTGACGCGGAGGGCCAGGTGGTGGTCCAGAAAGACAACGACGTCGGTTTGTTCTTCGATCTTCGGTTTGCTCACAAGTTTGCCCGGGCTGGGCGGTACACCGTTGAGGTTCGTGATTCGCGATTCCGCGGTTCTGGACACTGGGGCTATGTGTTGAGAATGGGTCGATTTGCACCGGCCCGCGTTGCGGTGCCGGCAACCGTGCCGGCCGGACAGGCCACCACCCTGACGTTTCCGCAGTTGGGCAAGTTGCCTCATCCGGAATCCGGAAAAGTGATTCCAGCGGGTGTGATCAATGGGCGAATGATGTTTGCGCTGAAGCGGCCCGGTGATGAACTCTCGGCCTGGCTTCCCCTGCGGATCAGCTCGTTGGCATCGGTCGTCGAGAGCGAGCCCAACGACGATGTGACCCGGGCCAGCGTGGCCAAGATTCCCGGGGCACTGCACGGGGTGATTGGCAAGCCCGGCGACGTGGACCATTTCCGGGTGGTTTTGAAAAAGGGACAGCTGTACCAGGTGGAGGTGGAATCACACACGATCGGTTCTCCGGCAGACATCGAGCTGATCCTGCTGGACCCCAAGGGGAAGGAAGTGACCCGGGCTGATGACTCGGGCCTGGACGAGGCCCGGATGAATGTCTCGCCGGCGATGGATGGCGAGCACACGCTGGTGGTGCGGGAACTGGTCAACTGGGGCGGTCCCGAATTTGCCTACGCGATTCGTTTTGCTCCCCGGGCTCCAGGTCTCACGCTCTCCTCGGGAATCACCCGGGTGGCTCTGCCCCAGGCCACCCGCCAGCCTCTGCCGCTTTCGCTCAACCAGGTGGCCCTGGCGGGTGACGTGACCTTCCGGCTGAAGGGGGCTCCGCCGGGAATCACGATGAAGATCAACGAGGTGAAGCAGGGGACCCGCGAGATCGACAACTACCTGTTGTGCGATGCGTCGACCGCGCCGGGCATCTACACCGTGCAGGTCGAGGCAGTCTCGAAGGCCAACTCGAAGATCACCGCCCTGGCGGCCACCCGGCCGCTGATCGACCGCCGCCCGACCGGACGGGGGCCACACGGCGAACCGTTCGAACTCCGCGAGGACCAGCGGCGTTTGCCGCCGACGCTGACGGAACGAATTGCCGTGCTGGTTCTGCCCACCTCGCCGTTTGACTTCGAACTGGCCAGCCCACTGGTCACCTTGCCGAGGTACCAGACGGCCGAGATCCAGGTGAAGACGACCCGGATTGCCGGCTTCGAAAACCCGATTCGGTTTGTGGCACGGGGTGGAGAGCTCGACCAGAACCAGCTTCGCAAACCCCGTGTCCGGCTGCGTATTGGCGAGGCAACCGTCGAGAACTCGGCCATCGCCGGGACACTGCAGTCGTACGTCAACTGCATGACCCATCGCCAGAGAGTGGTCCTGACCGGGACGACCAGCTACCAGGGCCGTGAACTGTCACTGACCCGGACCTTCGACCTGGACATCGTGGTCGCCTTCAGTCCTGTTCCGGCCCAGAAGAAGGTCAGCGTGGCGGCCGGTTCGTCGGTGCGGGTCGCGTTGCGTCCCAACCGACTGGCTCCCTTCGATGGCCCGGTGATGCTCTCGCTCGGCCAGGTCAAGGGGCTTGAATTGCCCGGTTCGGTCGTGGTGCCCAAGGGGGCCGATGAGATCGAGATCGAGGTGAAGGTGGCGTCGGATATGAAACCGGGCAACTACAAGGTGTCGCTTTCGGGAATTGCCCGGGTCGAGCGGTTCCAGGAATCGGCCGGCGGCGCGCCGATCGAGGTTGAAGTGACCGCAGCGAAATAACCAGCCAGGAATGAGCAGCCAGATGTTGGAGACGACCGTGAGATTTCGAGCGCGACACGCGTGTGGCCTGGTGCTGGCCCTGCTGGGGCTGGCGCCCGGGATCATGGCCGAGGCCCCGGATTCCAAACCGGCGGTGCCGGGATCGATCCAGGTCTTGCCGGCGACGGTCAACTTGGCCGGTCGTCGGGCGTTGGCCCGGTTGTCGGTGCTGGGGCGGTACGAAGGTGGCCGTGTCTCGGATCTCTCGCGAGTGGCCAGTTACAACGTCGAGAATCCCCAGGTTGTGACGGTGACCGACCAGGGGCGTTTGGCACCGGTTGCCGACGGCCAGACCCGGGTGACAATCTCCTACGGCGGAAAGTCGCAGGCGGTCGCGGTTGCCGTGACGGGCTTTCAGACGCCAGACCCGGTGGATTTTCACACCGAGGTGATTGCCGCGCTTTCACGAGGCGGTTGCAACCAGGGAGCCTGTCACGGTTCCCCGCAGGGAAAGAACGGCTTCCGGCTCAGCCTGCGTGGCTACAAGCCTGAACTGGATCGTGTGACATTGACCCGCGAGATTTTTGGCCGCCGCACGAGTCCGCAGAATCCCGATGCCAGCCTGATCCTGGCCAAGGCCGCCAATCGGGTGCCTCACGTTGGTGGCCGCCGGTTCCGCGGTACCGAGCCCGCCTTCGGGGTGCTCAGGCAGTGGATCTTCGAAGGGACCCGTGTCAACGAGTCGTCCGAGGGGGTCGTCAAGCTGGAGATTCTGCCCGGGCAACAAACGTTGCACACCACCAGTCCGCAGTTGCAGTTGGTCGCCCGGGCGCATTTTGCCGATGGCTCGATCCGCGATGTGACGCACCTGGCGGTCTTCACGACCAGCGACATTGATGCCTCCTCGGTCAGCGACAACGGGCTGGTCGAGTTTCACGGAACCGCTGAAGTGGCGGTGCTGGTGAGGTATCTCAAGCAGATGGTCAGCGTTCGACTGACCTACGTGCGTGCCGATTCGGACTTCGTGGCCCAGCAGCGTGCCGAGGAGAACTCGATCGATCGCCTGGTGTTTGCCAAGCAACGGCAGTTGCAGTTGAAGGCTTCGTCATCAGCTCCCGAGGGAACCTTCCTGCGTCGAGTTCATCTCGACCTGCTGGGCACGTTGCCTTCCCCGGAAGCGGCCCGGGCGTACCTGGATTCCCGGGATCCCGCGAAGCACGTGAAACTGGTTGACGGCCTGTTGAAGCGTTCGGAGTTCGCCGAGTTCTGGGCCATGAAGTGGCTGGATGTGATGCGTGGCAATCGCGAGTCGATCACCGAGCGTGGCGTGCACAAGTTGCACCGTTTCCTGGTGAGGTTCTTTGCCGAGGACCGATCTTTTGGCGAGTTGGCTCGACAGATTCTCACCAGCCGCGGCAACACGCTTGAGAATCCGACGGCGAGTTTTTTCCGGATCGCGCGGACTCCCGAGGACGCCGCCGAAAGCACGGCGCAGCTTTTCCTGGGAGTTCGTATCCAGTGTGCCAAGTGCCACAATCATCCTTACGAGGCGATCACCCAGGACGATTACTACGGCCTGGCGGCTTACTTTGCCCGCGTGAAACTCAAGGGCCGGGTTTTTGGTCTCGACCGTGAGATCGTCTTTGTCGGCCGCAGTGGCGATGTGAAGCATGCCGAGACGGGCCAGGTGATGAAACCGACGGCCTTCGGCACGGTAGCCAGTGACGTGGCGGTCGGTCTGGATGTCCGGCCTCAACTGGCAGACTGGCTGGTGCGTGGCGAGAACCGCTGGTTTGCCCGCTCGACGGTCAACCGCATCTGGGCCCACATATTTGGCCTGGGAATTGTCGAACCGGTCGATGATTTTCGCGACAGCAACCCGCCGTCCAACGCCGAGTTGCTGGATGAACTGGCCCGGCAATTCGTCGCGGCCGATTATCGTTTCAAGCCGGTGATCCGCTCGATTGTCACCTCGCAGGCCTACCGTCTCGGAGCGCGGCCGGTGGTGCAATCGCGACACTCGGCTGATCCAGCCCGTTATGTCACGTCGTCGGTCGTCAAGATGCTGGCAGCCGAGCAGATTCTGGATGCGATTTCCCAGGCGACCGGTGTTCCCGAGAAATTCACCGGGTACCCGCTGGGGACCCGGGCGACCCAGTTGGCCGAGGGGGCTGTTGACCACAACTTTCTCAAGGCATTCACCAAGCCGGTCCGCGATGTTCGCTGCGACTGTGCTCGAGAGACCGACCCGACGCTCAACCAGATCGTGCACCTGATGAACAACGAGGGGATCCTGGCCCGGTTTGATACGGATTCGAGTCGCCTGGGACGACTGCTGGCGGAAGGAAAGTCGACCTCCGCCATCATCGAGACGTTGTACCTGGCAACGCTGTCACGCCGTCCCTCGTCCGACGAGCAAAAGCTGGCCCTGGCTCACGTGGCGAGTATTCCGGACCGGACCGAGGCACTGCGGGACATCCAGCACGCCTTGATCAACTCGAACGAGTTTCTGCTCAGGCATTGACCGGTACGCGGTCTTATTGCATCACCCCGGTGATCAACTGGCCCTCGTTGAGTGTCGCTCGTTCAGGCCGTCCCTGGAGGTGGTACACCAGTTTCTGGTGGTCCAGCCCGATGGCATGCAGGATGGTGGCGTGCAGGTCGTGAACGTGTGCGGGTGACTCGACGGCGTGCATGCCGAATTCGTCGGTGGTCCCGACGACTGTCCCTCCCCGCACGCCGCCTCCGGCCATCCACATCGTGAAGCCGTAGGGGTTGTGGTCTCTTCCGTCACCCTTTTCCGACATGGGTGTCCGACCGAATTCTCCGCCCCAGACGACCAGTGTTTCTTCCAACAGTCCCCGTTGTTGGAGGTCGGCGAGCAACCCGGCGATGGGGAGGTCGGTTTCACGGCAACGGGCGGTGTGATTCTGTTCGATTTTTGAGTGAGCGTCCCACTTGCTGCCCGAACCGGAATAGAGCTGGATGAAGCGAACACCTCGTTCGACGAGCCGCCGGGCCAGCAGGCAATTCCTCCCGAAGGGGGCAGTGGTCTTGTCGTCCAACCCGTAGAGCGTGCGGGTGGCCGCGGTTTCCTGGGAAATGTCGACCGCCTCGGGTGCATGCGATTGCATCCGGTAGGCGAGTTCGTAGGAGGCGATGCGGGCCTCGAGTTCATCATCGGCACGCCGCTGGGCCAGGTGCCGGCGATTGAGCCTTGCGAGAAAGTCGAGCTTGCCCCGTTGGCGGCGATCGTTGACCGATTTTGGTGGAGACACGTACAGGATTGGCGTGCCGTCCTGCCGGAAGCGGGTGCCCTGGTAGGTCGCGGGCATGAACCCGGTTCCCCAGACACGGGTTCCGCCGGGAGGTTCCCGGTCGTTGTCCAGTAGCACGACAAACCCCGGCAGATTGTGGCTGGACGATCCGAGTCCGTAGGCGACCCAGGCTCCCAGGCTGGGGCGTCCGGCCAGGATGCTGCCGGTGTTCATCTGGCAGACGCTGCCAACGTGGTTGAGTCCGTCGGCCCGACAGGAACGGATGACGCAAAGCTTGTCGGCGTGGTGTCCGACGTGAGGATACCAGTCGGAAACCGGCAGGCCACTCTCGCCGTACCGTTGCCACTTGCGGCGGGTTGGCAACAGGGGGTTGTTGGAAACTCCCATCGGGGTGATGACCCGTTCGATCGACTCGGGCAACGGCTGGCCGGCGAACCTGTTGACCGCTGGCTTGGGGTCAAAGGTGTCGATGTGGCTGGGGCCACCGTCCATGAACAAGAAGATCACGCTGCGGGCGGGGGTCTTGTTGTGTCCACTGCGGGCTCGCATCGATTCCGCCGCCGCGCTCTCGCTGGCCGCCAGTGCTCCCAGGGCCAAGCCGCCGAATCCGGCACCGGAGCGGAGCAGGAAATCACGGCGGGTGGCGGCGGGCTCGTGGTGCCGCGTTCCGGGGGTTGGCTGGAGCTGGTGATTCATGGGCATCGTGATCAGTCGATGTAAAGGAATTCGTTGGTGTTGATCAGGACATGGCACAGGTCCAGCAGCGCGTCGTTGGCCCGTGTGACCTCGTCCTTGGCCTCCGAGCGAGTGGTCTGCTCGGCCAGGAACTGGATTCCCTCGGCCAATTCGTTTTCGTGCGGTTCTCGCCCCAGCACCGTCTGCCACGCGTGGCGGACCCGGGCGGGGATGTTCTTGGAGTAGGTGGCGTCCTGGATTCGCTTGACGACGCCCCGGGAGAGGTCGAGGACGAGTTCGCTGTTGAGCAGGACCAGGGCCTGGGGAGCGACGGTGGTTTGCGGCCGGCGGGCACAACTCTCGTGCATGTCGGGTTGGTCGAAGACCCGCAGCAGCGGGTAGGGCAGGTTCCGCTTGGCGTGGATGTAGATGCTGCGCCGTGATCGGGCAGCCGCTGACTCGCTGGCCTTCCACGTGTAACGCGTCCCGAAGCCTGGTGGCAGGTTGGGCCGGACAGGAGGCCCGTAGAGTCGCGTATCGAGTTGGCCGGCGGCCGCGAGCATGGCGTCGCGGATACGT
This sequence comes from uncultured Planctomycetaceae bacterium, assembly GCA_963933195.1. Classification (GTDB taxonomy): domain Bacteria; phylum Planctomycetota; class Planctomycetia; order Planctomycetales; family Planctomycetaceae; genus UBA8437. The sequence continues at coordinate 11,054 of CAWVUS010000051.1, read as the reverse complement.
TCGGCCGATAGCCGGCGACGGGGAAAGTACGAGTAGAGTCCGGGGTCGTCGCTGGTGAGAGTGTGGCGACCGGCCTGCTGGTAGACTCGCGAGGTCATGATCCGGCGGTGCATGTGCTTGATGCTCCAGCCACTCTCGACGAACTCCACAGCGAGCCAGTCGAGCAGTCGCCGGTGACGTGGGGCGGCAGTCTGGCGTCCGAGGTCGTTGGCGTTGTCGATCAGCCCCTGGCCGAAATGACCCTGCCAGATCCGGTTCACCATCACGCGGGCCGTCAGCGGGTGGTCGTCGGCGGTCAGCCAGCGGGCCAGTGCGGCCCGCCGTCCAGAACTGCCGGGACGTCGGGTGGGGACGTCGGCGGGAGTGATTGGCGACTGCTGGAGCACCTCGGGGGGTCCGGGAGTGACCTCTTCCAGGGGCACCTCGTAGTTGCCGCCTCCCAGGACAAACGTGGACGCCGGGCCCGAGGCGACCTCGAGCGTGGCCATGGCTTTGAACTGGCTGGGGGGCGCGGGTTTCTGGCCGGTCAATTCGGCGAGCTGTTTCTTCAACACCGTCCGTCGCTCGCGATCGGTGACCGAGAGTGCTGCTGAGAGTTTCTTCTCGTCCACGGGCAATTGTCTCTCGGTCCAGAAAGCCAGCTGGTGCTGTAATGCCGAGCGCCGTTCCGGCGGAGTGTCGACGGCGTCGAGGACCACGTTGGGAAACTTGCGGCGTTTGATCGCAAAGGCACGGGTGCGGCCGGTGTGTTCGATTGCCTGCAGCTCGTCTCGCAATTGACGAGTCCGGGACAACCAGCCGGTCAACGCTTCCTGGTACGCCTGGAGTTCCCCGGGGGTACCGACTGGCACCGTGTTGGCCAGTACGATACCGGCAAAATAGGCCTGCAGGCGGTAGAAGTCACTCTGGAGGATCGGATCGAACTTGTGGTCGTGGCATTGCGCACAACCCATTGATAGTCCCAGGAAGACATTGCCGATGTTGGCGGTGAGGTCGTTGAGGGCATCCTGGCGTGCCAGCAGGACGTTGGAGGCGTTGCTTTCATCGGGCCACATCCGGTTGAACCCGGTCGCGACGATGGCCTCGGTCTCCTCGGGGAACAGTTCGTCTCCAGCAATCTGCTCCTGCACGAATCTCGAATAGGCCCGATCCTGGTTGAAGGCCCGAATGACGTAATCGCGATACCGGTAGGCCAGGGGCCGGATCGCGTCGGCGTTGAATCCATCGGTCTCGGCGTAGCGGACCAGGTCGAGCCAGTCTCGGCCCTGCGCTTCTCCGTAGTGCGGGCTGGCCAACAGGGCGTCGATGCTGCGGGGCCACCAGTCGGTTGTTTCGTCTCCAGCCGCTGGAGGAGGCGGGAGGTTCAGCGCGCCGGGAGGCAGTCCCAGCAGGTCCGAGGCGGCTCGTCGGAGCCTGGTTCGAGGCTGGGCGTGTCGGGCGAAACCCTGTCCCACCGGCCGGAGCGTTTCCAGCAGGAAGGCGTCGATCGGTGAGGCGACCTGATCGGCGTTCGGTCCGGTGATCACCGGGACCGCAGGCCGAACCAGTGGTTGAAAAGCCCACCAGGTCTCTCGTGCGGGAGAATCGGCGGACAGATGGCTCTCCGGATCCGACGCCGTGGTCCTCTCGGTCGGCCCCACCAGGAGCGTCATCAACAGCAGTCCCAGCAGCGACAAGCCCACTCCGGCCGTGCTGATCCGTGATGAACTGGCTTCTGGAAGCATTGCAGAGTTGGCCGAGTAAAGGGCGGGGCGTGTTGCAAGAGAGCGAGCGGTCATTATACTGGCACAATGCGGCCGGTGGCACCGCGCTCACGCGGAATCCCCGCCACGGTCCCCCCGACGAGCCCGATGTGGGAGTCTCGACTGTGAAATTGGCTGAACCGATTGATATCCGTGGCTTGTTGCGGACGAGTCCTCTGTTTGGAACCGACGAGGTTCTGACACTGTGTGAGGCGATTTCAGGATCGCAGATCACCGAAGTCCGCCAGGAAGTCAACACGTTGATAGAGGAATCCGGCGGCAGAGGATCGTTGTCCTATCGCGCTGGAATCGCCTTACAGCTGCTGGGTCGGCATACCGAGGCGCACGAGTTGCTCAACGGGGTCACCGACGACGGCGTGGCGGTCTTTTACGACGCCTGTGCCCTGGTGTCCCTGGGCGACAACGTTGCGGCTGGCGAGCGGTACCTGCAGGCTGCCGCGGCTGGTTACGACGAGGTCGAATGTTCCTTGAGGCGTGTTGGTACGATTCGTGCCGACGGGCACCTGGACGAAGCCGAAGCGGCATTGAAGGCAGCGCCCAGTGGTTCAACGGCCCGTGCCGAATATTCCTACCAGATGGGGTGCATACTGGCCGATCAGTGCAACACGCCCGCCGCGGTCGAATCGTTCGAGCGGGCGATCGACATGGATCCGCATCACAGCCGGGCCCTGTTCAACCTGGCTCTTGAGAACGCTCGGCATGGCAACGACGACGAGGCCATCCGGCTCTATGAACAGTCGCTGTCACGTCCGCCCCAGTTCCTGGGCGCCCTGTTGAATCTCGGGCTGCTCTACGAGGACAGCGAAAATTATTCGGCTGCCGAGTTCTGTTTTCGCCGGGTGCTGGCGACCGACCCGAACCATTCCCGAGCACGGTTGTACCTCAAGGACATCGAGGCCACCGCCGACATGTACTACGACGAGGACCAGGCGAAGGAGGAAACCCGGATGCAGCAGTTGCTGAGTCGTCCGGTGACCGACTTCGAATTGACTGTCCGCAGTCGAAATTGTCTCGAGGGGATCGGAATCACGTCGTTGGGTGATCTGACGCAGGTCACCGAAATGGAATTGCTCTCGGGCAAGAATTTCGGCGAGACGTCCCTGGTCGAGATCCGCGAATTGTTGACGATGCACGGGTTGTCGATTGGTGAGAACATCAACAAGGAACAGGAACTCGAGCCGACGTTTGCCCCGACTGACATGTCGCCGGAGGAACGGGCCATAGTCGAGAAGCCCGTTGCCGATCTCAATCTCTCGGTTCGAGCCCGCAAGTGCATGGCCCGGCTGGGGATTACCCAGCTTGGCGAGTTGTTGCGCAGGACGCCCGACGAACTGCTTTCGAGCAAGAACTTCGGTGTCACCTCGCTCAACGAAATCCGTGCGAAGCTGGACGAACTCGAACTCAAACTCCGAAACGATTAGCGGGACAATGACGCCGGAACGATCGTGCCAGGAGACTTGCTGTCCTAACTCTTGAACGATTTCCTCGTGGGGAATAGACTCCCTCGCGAATGCTCAACCCGGTGGTGTAATCGGTAACACAGCAGGTTTTGGTCCTGCCGTTCCAGGTTCAAGTCCTGGCCGGGTTACTTGATAGTCGTGCGGCCTGTTGGCCGTTGGACTGTTGGTTGTTGTCGTCTCGAACAGGAGTGCCTCGAACGTGACGACGGCGACTGCTGACGTGTCCTTGCGGCCGACGATTGTCGGACTGGGCGAATTGCTCTGGGATGTTTTTCCCGATGAACGTCGGCCCGGCGGTGCTCCGGCAAATTTTGCCTGGCATGCCAACCAACTGGGAGCGCGGGGCCTGGTTGTTTCGCGGGTCGGAAGCGACCAACTCGGAGACGAACTGGTGGCGTTCCTGGACCAGCAGGGACTCGATTCAGGCCACGTGCAGCGGGACCTCGATCAGCCTACCAGTACCGTCAGTATCACGACCACCGCGGATGGCCAGCCCGACTACACGATTCACGAGCCGGTTGCGTGGGATTTCCTGGAATGGACTGATTCGCTGGCGGCCTTGTTTACGGGAGTCGCCGCGGTCTGTTTCGGGACGATTGCCCAGCGACTGCCGACGTCGCGATCGACGATAAATTCCTGCCTGGACGCGATGCCTGGCAATGCGTTGAAGGTCTACGACATCAACCTCCGCAAGGCGTCCTGGGAACTGGCCACCGTCGAGGCCTCGCTGGATCGGGCCGACATCGTGAAACTCAACGATGAGGAACTCGACGTGTTGTCGGGGGGACTCGACTGGGTTGGAGACAGTCCGGCGGAGGTGGCCGCCCATCTCCAGGAACGCTACCAACTCGACGGGGTCTGGATCACTCGCGGCGCCGACGGTTGCCTGCTGCGGGGCGGTGACGAGTTGGTGGAGTGTGCGGGCATCGGGGTCGACGTGGTTGACACGGTTGGAGCCGGTGATTCATTCACGGCGGCGATGATCTGGGCGCAATGGCTGGGCTGGCCGTTGGCCGAATCGGCGGACTTGGCCAACCGGGTCGGCTCGCTGGTGGCGTCGCGAGCCGGGGGGATGCCTGATCTGTCGGATCGTCTTCCCGACTTGATTGGCGATGGTCCGTGGTGTGCAAGCTAAGGTGGTGACTGAAATGAGCTCCGTGTCTTCCGATCTGGTTCGCATTGCCATGTGGTCCGGTCCTCGAAATATCTCCACCGCCATGATGCGGGCCTGGGAGAACCGTTCCGACAGCACTGTCGTCGATGAACCACTCTACGCTCACTATCTCTCGGTCACCGGAAAGAAACATCCGATGACCCAGGAAGTGATTGCGGCCGGCGAGACCGACTGGGAAAAGGCAGTCGAGTGGTTGACGGTGTCGGCACTGGACGAGGGTGTTGGGATCTTTTACCAGAAACACATGGCACACCACCTGCTGCCCGAAATGGGTCGTGGCTGGATGGATCGGCTGACCAACTGCCTGTTGATCCGAGATCCCCAGGAGATGATCACTTCCTACATCGTCAAGAACGACATTCCCGAGATGGAGGACCTGGGGATTCCTCAATTGGTCGAGGTCTATGACCGGGTTGTGGAACGGACGGGTGCTCCGCCCCCGATCATCGATTCGCGGGACGTGCTCGAGAATCCCGAACGGGTGCTGGGCCTGTTGTGCGAGGCGGTGGGGGTTCCGTTCACCGACTCGATGCTTGCGTGGCCCGTGGGACGCCGCGACAGCGACGGCGTCTGGGGGCCTCACTGGTACGACCGGGTCGAGCAGTCCACCGGTTTTCACGGGTACCGTCCCAAGGGTGACCGGGTTCCCGATCAACTGGCCGGTTTGCTCGAGGAGTGCCAGGCGTGCTATGACCGGCTGTACTCCGATCGCTTGGTATAGAACTATGCTCCAGACGTTCAACGAAAAGAACCGCGAACTGCTGATCAACATCGACGGCCGGATGATCCACCGTGACGAGGCGGGGATCAGCCCGTTCGATTCGCTCGTCCAGGGCGGTGACGGGGTGTGGGAAGGCCTGCGGCTGTACGACGGACGCATCTTCAAGCTCACCGAACATCTCGACCGGCTCCGCAGTTCAGCCCTGGCGATGGCGTTCGATTCGATCCCCGACCACGACAAGATCACCGAAGAGATCAGCCGGACACTCGAAGCGAACTCGATGCATGACGGAGTTCACATCCGTCTGACGTTGTCCCGCGGACTCAAGATCACCTCGGGCATGGATCCCCGGCTGAACCAGTTTGGGCCGACGTTGATCGTCCTGGCCGAGCACAAGCCGCCGGTCTATGACAAGGCGGGCGTGCGGTTGATCACCAGCAGCGTTCGCCGGTTCCCACCCGATTGCCTGGATCCGAAGATCCACAGCAACAACCTGGTGCAGTCGATCCTGGCGAAAATTGAGGCGAACGCGGCGGGGGTTGATGACGCGTTGATGCTCGACAGTCATGGGTTTGTCGCCGAGACGAATGCGACGCACGTGTTCCTGGTGGCTGGAGAGACGGTGTTGACCAGCCGGGCGGTGGCGTGTCCGGAGGGGATCACTCGCGAGACGGTCCTGGAACTGTGCCGCGACAACGGCATCGCCAGCAGGGAATCTGACCTGTCGTTGACGGATGTCTACCGGGCCGATGAGATGTTTTGCTCGGGAACGATGGGCGAATTGGCGGCGGTGGTCGAGGTGGATGGTCGCACCATCGGCGGTGGCGACGAATCGGCACCGGGTCCGATGATCCGGCGACTCTCGGAATTGTTCATCGAGCGGACGTCGGCCGAGGGAACCCGCGTGGTCGATTGATTGGTCGGACGAGCTGGTCTAAAAGTAAGGCGAGCGAATTGTGTTCGTGATGGGAGCGTGAAACCAATGACGACTTGCAGGACGTGGATATTGTTGCTGACGGGAATCTTGCTGGCCGGGTGTGCCGGGGACACGTTGGAGTCTCCCAAGGTACGGATGGCTGGTGGAGGTGCTGATGCCGAGAGTTTCCAGGTGACACTGGCGACGACTCGTGGTGACGTGGTGGTCGAGGTGTTCCCCGGCTGGGCTCCCAAGGGAGCCGCTCGTTTTCGCGAGCTGGTCGAGGACGGGTTCTACGACGGCTGCCGGTTTTTCCGGGTGGTTCCCAATTTTGTCGTCCAGTTTGGAATCAACGGTGACCCGGCGGTTCACTCGAAGTGGGACACCAAGATTCCCGATGATCCGGTCACCGAGAGCAACCTCCGTGGCACCCTGACCTTTGCCACGTCCGGTCCCAACACCCGGACCACGCAGTTGTTCATCAATCTCAAGAACAACTCGAGTTCTTTGGATGGCCAGGGATTTTCGCCGTTCGCCCGGGTTGTCTCGGGGATGGAATTTGTCGATGCGATCACATCGGAATACGGCGAGGGTCCCCAGCAGCAGGTCATCGAGAGGGAAGGCAATGTGTATCTGGAACGCGAATTTCCCAAGCTTGATTACGTGAAGACAGCGACGATCAACACGGCCGACGGTGCCGGGGACGATCAGGACAAGAAGACGAACTGACAACCAACCGGAGGATTTCGGCATGTCGAGGTGGACGAGTGTGGTGGCGGTGATGGCCCTGGCCATCGTGCTGACGGGTGCGGCTGACGAGAAAAAACCGGCAGCCAAGGACGCCAAGAGTGTCGCGCTGCCCAAGCCGAATCCCCCGAAGGGGCCGGAAAGTTATCGGGTGAAGTTCGTGACCTCCTGTGGGGACTTCGTCGTCGAGGTCACACGGAAATGGTCGCCACTGGGAGCCGATCGGTTCCACGAGGCGGTCACCGGTGGTTTCTATGACGAGTGCCGTTTTTTCCGGGTGGTGCCGAACTTCATTGTCCAATTCGGGATCAACGGAGACCCGGCCGTTCAGCGACGTTGGCGCAGAGCCAACCTGAAGGACGATCGAGCGACAGGGCACAGCAACCTGAAGAGCACCGTGACGTTTGCCACTGCTGGTCCCAACACCCGCACCACCCAGTTGTTCGTCAATCTCAAGGACAACGCGTTTCTCGACAAGTTGGGGTTCACCCCGTTCGGCAAAGTGGTCTCGGGCATTGAGACGGTGCAGAAGATCAACGCCGAGTACGGTGAAAAGGCCCAACAGGGAGCGCTGCAGGCCGAGGGCAACAAGTACCTCAAGGCCGAGTTCCCTCGGATGGACTACATCAAGACCGCCCGCGTGGTGAAGCCGAAGGCCAAGAAAGCGGCCAAGTGAGCACCTCACGCTACCGCTAGACGTCGTAGTAGAGCGAGAATTCGAACGGGTGAGGGCGTTGCCGGATGGCGTCGACCTCGTGTTCGGTCTTGTACCATCTCCAGGTGTCGATCACGTCCTCGGTGAAGACATCGCCACGGAGCAGGAACTCGTGGTCCTCTTGCAGGGCCCGCAGGGCGTCGGCCAGTGACCCGGGCAATCGGGGCACCTCGCTGAGTTCTTCCGGCTGGAGGTCGTACAGGTCCTTGTCGAGCGGGGGGCCGGGATCGATCTGGTTCTGGATTCCGTCCAGCGCGGCCATCAGAACGGCGGCGGGTGCCAGGTAGGCGTTGGCCGACGAATCCGGGCAGCGGAATTCGAAACGCTTGTTTTCGGGCCGTACGGCGTGAACGGGGATACGGATTGCAGCCGAGCGGTTGCGGTAGCTGTACGTGAGGTTGACCGGTGCATCGAACCCGGCGACCAGTCGCTTGTAGCTGTTGGTGGTTGGACAGCAGAAGGCCGACAGGGCTGGGGCGTGGGCCAGGATGCCGCCCATCGCGAACATCGCGGTCTGTGAGAGTCCGCCGTATCCGGAGCCGGCAAACAGGGGTTCTCCGTCTTTCCACAGCGAGAGATTCAGATGGAGTCCCGAGCCATTGTCGTTCCAGATCGGCTTGGGCATGAAGGTCGCCGACTGGCCCGCGGCGGCGGCGGCGTTCCTGACCAGGTAACGGGCGCGGACCAGGTGGTCGGCCGCGGTGACCAGGGATTCGGGCACAAGATCGAACTTGCATTGCCCGGCCGAGGCGACTCCGTGGTGATGTCCACTGACGGCCACCCCACACTCTGTGAGTGACTGCAGGATCTGGTTTCTCAGTTCCTGCAGCGTGTCGGTCGGGGGAACAGCCAGGTAACCCTGTCGGTGTCGGATTCCGGTTCCGTCGTTGCCCGGCGGTGTCTGATCACGCTGCCATGGGCTCTCGCGACTCTCGAGACGATAAAACGCTTCGAGCTCGTTCTGGCCGAAGCCGACCCCGTCGAAGACAAAAAACTCTATCCGCGGTCCCATTCGGGCCTCGTCGGCCAGCCCCAACGATTGCATGTAATGTGCTGCTTTTCGGGCAACATTGCGCGGATCCTTGGCATAGTCCTCGCGAGTGATCGGATCCTGGATGTTGGCCAGAATCGCCAGTGTGCCGGCCCGGTAGGGGTCGACAAAGGCGGTTTCCGGCTGGGGCACCACCAGGATGTCGCTCTCATTGATCGCCTGCCAGCCCTGCAGGCTCGACCCACTGATTCCCAGCCCATCCTCGAAAGACTCTTCAGTTAACGCGGTCACGGGAATCGTGAAGTGTTTCTGGGAGCCGGGAAAATCCATGAACCTCAGGTCAACGGCCTGGATTTCCCGTTCTCGGCAGAGGGCGAGGACTTCGCGCGGCGTCATAAAATGTGTGTCCGGGGTGGCGAGTGAGCTTGGCGAGAGACAGGCGATTCGCATCGGCGATCCGTCTATGATATGAGGTGTGCAAATGTTGTTCCATCTCCCGCGTATATCGTCGCGTGGTTCCCGTGCCCCGTTTCACGATCCTGTCTCACGATCACCCGGTTCCGCACTGGGATCTGTTGCTCGAGCTTGATGAGCAGGGGCCGCTGGCGACCTGGCGGATCCTTGATGATCCGGGCCAGGGTTCCCCGTGGCGGGCCGAACCGCTTCCGGTTCACCGTCGAATTTATCTCGATTACGAGGGGCCGGTCAGTGGTGATCGGGGGACGGTCGTTCGCTGGGACACCGGGATGTACGAGTGTGATCCGGAACAGGCGGTGACAGGTTGCGGGGGCGTGATCACCTGCACGGGAGGCCGGTGGAATGGGCGGATTGAGCTCGTCCCGGGGGAGCCTCATTGGACCATCCACCTGTTGACGGATTGACCCTTCGGGAAATCCTCGCTTAAGATCGACCGCTCCCACTGATGGACCCGACACCCGATGACCACGATCCGTACCCGCTTTGCTCCCAGCCCGACCGGTTACATGCATATCGGTGGTATGCGAACGGCCTTGTTCAACTGGCTGTTCGCCCGCCATCACGGTGGGCAATTTGTCCTGAGAATCGACGACACCGACCGGCAGCGCAACGTCGAGGCAGCCCTGGCCCCGATTCTCGATGCCTTTCGTTGGCTCGGATTGGACTGGGACGAGGGGCCGGAGGTTGGTGGTGAGGTTGGTCCCTACTTCCAGAGCCAGCGGGATGACCTGTACGGGGCGGCAGCCGAACGACTTTTGTCCGAGGGATTGGCCTACCGTTGTTTTGAGACCCCCGAGGAGATCCAGGCGGCTCGGGCCGAGGCGGAAGCCGATGGACGGACGTTTGTCGGCACCCGCCGCTCCCTGGAACTCGATCCCGAAACCATCGCGGCTTACCTGGCCGAGCAGAAACCTCACGTGGTCCGGTTCCGTGTTCCCCGGGAACAGACGGTTGTTATAGAGGATGCGGTACGCGGGCGGGTTGAATGGGACGCCGGGCTGATTCCCGACCCGGTGATCCAGCGGGGCGACGGCAGTCCGCTGTACAACTTTGCCACGGTGGTCGATGACGCCGCGATGCAGATCTCGCACGTGATTCGCGCCGAGGAACACCTCTCGAACACGCCCGTCCAGGTCCTGCTGCACGAGGCTCTCGGGCACGACCTGCCCATCTTCGCCCATGTTCCCTATGTCGCTGCGCCGGGCACACAGGAGAAACTGAGCAAGCGAAAGCTGGACAAGTACCGCAACAATCCCCAGTTCAGACGGTTGTTCGAGGCGGCCGACCGGGTGTTGCCCCGGATCGGTTGCGACGGTGAAGACCGGCCGGATCCGGTGATGGTCGAGTACTACGAGGTGATGGGATACCGGCCCGAGGCGGTCTTCAACGCGTTGTCTCGATTGGGCTGGTCGCTGGACGACAAGACCGAGGTGATGTCTCGCGAGACAATCGTGGGAGCGTTTACGCTGGACCGGGTGGTCAAGAGTCCGGCGGGGCTGGACCCCGACAAACTGGCCAGCCTGCAGGGGCACTGGATGAACGAGTCGTGTCCGGACGAACGATTCGATCGGTGCCTGGATTACCTGGTGCGGGCCGGATTGGTCAGTGATCCCTCCGACGCCGAGACCTGCCGGTACGTCAGGGCGTTGCTGGAAGCGATGGGAGAAAGACTGAAGGTGTACAGCGATGTCCTGAACTTCGACGAGTTTTTTGTCGAAGACGATCAACTGGACTACGACCAGAAGGCCGTGAGCAAGCGGTTGCAGAAGGATGGAGTGTCCGGGTGGCTGCGGGCATTCCGGGACGAGTTGGCCAACTTCGAACCGTTCCAAGCGGCGGGTTTGGAGGAGTTGATGAAGGGTTGGGTCGAACGACAGGACCTGAAACTCGGACAGATCATCCATCCGGTTCGAGTGGCCGTCACTGGCAAGGCTGCCGGGATCGGGATGTTCGAGTGCCTGGAGTTGCTGGGGCGTGAGAGCGTGTTGCGGCGGATTGATCGGGCATTGGAAATGTGCGTTTCAACGACGGATGACCAGGGAACCGAATGATGAACGAGCAATCCACGTCCCAGTCCGGTGACCAGTCCG
>CAWVUS010000050.1:0-22344 GCA_963933195.1 uncultured Planctomycetaceae bacterium | reverse complement strand
CCAGTGCAACGCCGCCCAGTCCCAGGAGAATAACGACCAGAATGGCCACGATCGCCATGACCAGGCTGATTCCCTTGACCACCTCGGGCCCCGTTTGATCCAGTTGTTCGCCCACCTGGACCAGCAACACTGACCACCCACTCACGACGTACCCCACAGTCCATTTCTTGGAGAAACGCCCTCGTCGGAATCCCATTCGGCCAACCGTTGGTAGATCTCGCGCTGTTCTTCGGAGAGCACATCGGGCACGGCGACCTGAACGAGCACCATCTGGTCACCCTGAGTCCCGGTCTTCTGGTTGCGGACTCCCTTCCCCTTGAGTCTCAGCTTGGCTCCCCCGGATGTTCCCGGGGGAATGGTCACGACAACCGGTCCCTCATCGAGTGTTGGCACCTCGATTCTTGCTCCCAACACAGCCTCGACCGGCGTCACCGGCACCTCGATCAACAGGTTGTCCCCCTCACGACGGAACCAGGGATGCGGCGCGACCTCGATGGTCACCAGGACATCACCGGCGGGACCTCCCGGCACTGTTCCACCCTGCCCCTTGAGACGAAGCACCTCACCGCTTTTGATTCCGGCCGGAATCTTGATCGTCACCCGCTCAATCCGACCTCCCTCGCCATCGGGCCGAATCGGCAATTCGTGTCCGCCACCAACAGCGGCCACGTGAAAGGGGACCTGGATCGTGGTGCGAATATCCTGCCCGCGACGGGCCCGCGGCGGGCCCGCACCCCCGGGTCCACCACGTCCACCGCCGAACAGATCTCCCAGGTCAAAGCCGTTGCCGAACAGGCTGGAGAAATCGGCCCCACCGGGCATTCCTCCGGGAGGAAATCCACCCGGGCCGGCTCCCCCCGCCCGGGCCTGTTGAAAGGCCGGGCCAAAACGGTCGTATTGTCCACGAGTCTCCTCGTCACCAAGCACCTGGTAGGCGTCCTGAACCGCCTTGAACTGCTCGGCGGCCTGCTGATCATCTGGATTCTTGTCCGGATGAAATTTCAGCGAGAGCGTCTTGTAGGCACCGTGGATTTCGTCAGCCGACGCTCCACGGGGAACTCCCAGCACCTGGTAGTAATCACTGTCGGTCATCGTCGTCGATCCGAGTCCGTTTCAGTTCGCATTTCAGGGGTTCCACGTCACTTCCACAATAGCCGGATGCGACCTATTCTGCTGAGACGATGTGGCGATTCGCAATCCAAAACCTTGTCTCCAGACCGCTCCGATCACTCCTCGCACTGGGAGGACTGTCGGTTGCCATCGCTGGCATGGTCGGGCTGTTCTCTGTCGCCGAAGGCATCGATCACATGGTCAGCGATACGTTCAGCCGGATTCCCGGCCTGGCGATCATGCAGGCCGGCGCGCCACTGCCTTTGTTCTCGAGACTGCCGGCCGACTGGGCTGGGGAAATTGCCGAGATGGACGGGGTGCGAGTTGTCAATCCGGAGGTCTGGTCACGGGTGAATGTGATCGAGGGACAACGCGTGATCGCACCACCCCGTTTTCTTTTCGGCACCAGCATCTCCGAACGACAGAAACTCCACAAGGACATCTACCGGGATGCGATGGTCGATGGCCGATTTCTCGACGAAAACGATCGATACAAACAGCACACCGTGATCAGTCGCCAGATCGCCGAGGAACACGAGGTCAAAGTGGGAGACGCGTTGTCGATCAACGGTGACACGTTCACGATCGTCGGTATCTATCACTGCGGCCAGTTGATGCTCGACGTCTCGATCATCGTCGACATCGACGTCGTCCGTCGGCTGACCCGCTTCGAACCGGACAGCGCCTGTGCTTTCTACGTGGAGCCGGATGGGACGGTTGAATCCGAAACGCTGGTCGAACAGATCCGTGAGAAGTTCCGTGGCCGAGAGATTCAGTCGACCAGCAACATCGCCGGTGCGTTGGCCACCGGGAATCCGTTAATTGACCTGCTGCTGGCCATCCAGAATTGGCTCGCCGGCGGCACCCGGGCCGACCAACTGCCTGTCGTCGACGCGGAGGCTGAACCTATCGAGGTCCGTACGTCGGATGACTGGGCCGAACGTTTTGACGAATTCAGTTCAGACCTGAACCTGTTCCTGACGGTGATGACCAGCATCGGCGTGCTGATCGCCATCCTGTCAATCATCAACACGATGCTGATGAGCGTGACGGAACGGATCATCGATTTCGGGATCCTCAAGGCCAACGGCTGGAGCCGTCGTGACGTGATGATGCTCATCACCTGCGAGAGCGCCGTACTGGGTGTTACCGGCGGTGTGCTCGGTTGCCTGCTGGGATTGGCCGGAACCGAATTCGTCAACAACACGTGGCCGGATCGGATCCAGTTGTACGCCAGCCCACAACTGCTGCTCTTTTCACTCGGCTTCAGCACCATCCTTGGAATCTTCGGCGGGCTGTACCCGGCGACGTGGGCCATGCGACTCTCGCCAATGGAAGCCATTCGCCGTGGGTAACCAGGAAGTCACCACCTGATGACAACCACCTCGTCGAATCCCGCGATCGAGATCGTGGACCTGACCAAGGAATTCACGATTGGCCCGACGACGGTCCGGGCGCTTCGCGGCGTCAGCACAACGATCGCCAGCGGCAGCTTCCAGTTCGTGCTGGGACCCTCCGGGAGTGGCAAGAGTACCCTGTTGTACCTGCTGGGAGCACTGGACCGGCCCAGTGGTGGATCCATCATCGTCGACGGCCGAGCGATCAATGAACTGTCTCGAGACGACCAGGATTATTTCCGTCGGAATGAAGTGGGGTTTGTCTTCCAGAGTTTCAACCTGCTGGGCAATCTGACAGCACTGGAGAACGTGCTGGCTCCCTTTTTTCCAGTCGGCGTCAGCGGCGAATTGCGGAAGCGTGCCACGGACCTCCTGGACCATGTCGGGCTGGCCGACCGCCAGCAACATCGTCCCCGGGAACTCTCCGGAGGTGAACAGCAGCGAGTGGCAATCGCCCGGGCACTGCTGAAACAGCCCAAGCTGGTTCTGGCTGACGAGCCGACCGGGGAACTCGATCACCAGACCGGGGCCGAGGTGATGGGATATCTCCGGGGACTCCGTGACGAAATGGGAACCACCGTCGTCGTGGTCACCCACGACGAGAGCTACATTGATCCGGGAGACCAGACCTTGCGACTCCGCGACGGGCTGGTTGTCAGCGACTGAACGACTGCTGGCTCAGGCCAGCGCCGCTTCGATCCGACCGGCCGCCGCGTCCGGGTCCATCGGATGCCCCTCCCAGATCACCTTCCCGGTCTTGTCGAGCAGGTAGGCCGACGGGTAGGCCATGACCGAGTATCGGCTGCAAATCATGCCTCCCCTGTCGTGCAACACGGTGAAGGGAACCTGATTGGATGCGACGTGCTGCTCGACCTCGTCGAGAGTGTCGATACCTCCGTTGTCGATCTCGATAATCACCAGGCCCTGTTCGGACCACTTTTGATGCCAACTGACCAGTTGGGGCTGCATCGCCTGGCAGTCACCTCAGCGCAGAAAACTGAATTCCAGCCACACCACGCTTCCGGCCAACCCAGCGATGGTCAGCGGCGCCTCGGTATTCAGCCACGTTCCGCCGGCTTCCAACGAGGGTGGTGTTCGCCCCAGGAAACTGCCAAAGGCTGGACCCCCCGATCCGAAGCTGCCACCGCAGCCCGCCACACCGCCGACCATCCCGGCCAGCGCTGCCCTGCGTGTCATCTCATTCATCAATTCGTTCCTTGATCTCTCATCGGATCTCGAAGACTCGTGGCCAATTCTATGACCATCAGTTCCAACTCGGCAACAGGTTTCCTGTCTCTGCGCCGCTGCTTGTCCACCTCCAAGGCGACTGCTACGGTAAACCCAGACGACACGCCACCGGTTCTCTTCTTTTCCTCCACTCGCCACCCGTCACCATGCCGAAGTCCCACTCGACCACCATCCTCACGGTCCGACGTGGCAACAGTGTGGCCATCGGTGGCGATGGCCAGGTGACCTACGGCGATGCGGTGTTGAAGGCCGACACGACCAAGATCCGCAAGCTGCTTGATGGGCAGGTCCTGGTCGGTTTCGCCGGGAGCACCGCCGACGCCTTCGCGTTGCTGGAACGATTCGAAGCCCGGGTGAAAGACTTTCCCGGCAATATCCCGCGTGCCGCGACCGAGTTGGCACGAGACTGGCGAACCGACCGTGTGCTGCGACGCCTGGAGGCGATGATGATCGTCGTCGGCCCGACCGACAGCCTGCTGGTCACGGGAAATGGCGATGTCGTTCAACCCTCCGACGGCATCCTCGGCATCGGCTCCGGTGGCCAGTACGCCGTGGCTGCCGCCAGGGCCCTCGTGGCTCATACCGAGATGACATCCGGTGACATCGTCCGCTCGGCCCTGGGCGTCGCCTCGGAAATCGATATCTACACCAACGACCAGTTGGTGGTGGAGGAGTTGCCGTGTCCGAGCTGACACCGCGTCAAATTGTCACCGAACTCGATCGACATATCGTTGGCCAGGATGCTGCCAAGCGGTCCGTGGCAATCGCGTTGCGGAACCGCTGGCGTTGGAAGCAACTGCCCGATGACCTCCGCCGCGATGTCACCCCCAAGAACATCCTGATGATCGGTCCCACCGGTGTGGGAAAGACCGAGATCACTCGGCGACTCGCCCACCTGACCGGGGCCCCGTTCGTGAAGGTCGAGGCATCGAAGTACACCGAGGTGGGTTATTACGGACGCGATGTCGAGAGCATGATTCGCGACCTGGTCGACGCGGCGATTCACATGGTCCGCGAGAAGAAGCAAGCCGAGGTCAAGGACGACGCGGCAGCCCGCGCCGAGGAACGGTTGCTGGATTTGCTGGTTCCCCCGATGGAATGGGTGCCCGGTGACGATCCGGACGAAGACACCAAGGCACTCGAACGGCACGAACGGACCCGTGAGAAATTCCGCAAGATGCTCGCCGACGGGGAACTCGAAGACAGTGTCGTGGATGTCCATGTCGAAAAGAACCAATCCCCCGTCCAGGTCTTCTCGACAATGGGCCTGGAACAGGTCGACGTCGACGTGCAGAACATGCTGGAACGGCTCATGCCGCGACAGGGCAACGATCGTGAATTGCCAGTCTCGGACGCTCGACGGGTGCTGACCGAACAGGAAGTCGAAGGATTGCTCGACGACGATGCCGTCTCCGAAGAAGCCGTCCGCCTCGCCTCCGACAGCGGAATCGTATTCCTGGACGAGGTCGACAAGATCTGTGGTCCCGAGGAATCCGGCAAGGGCGGCGCCGACGTCAGCCGCCAGGGAGTGCAGCGCGACCTGTTGCCGATTATCGAGGGAACCACCGTGCAGACCCGTAACGGGTCAATCAACACCGAACACATCCTGTTCATTGCAGCCGGAGCGTTTCACCGCTCACGTCCCAGCGATCTGATGCCCGAACTGCAGGGTCGTTTCCCGATACGGGTTGAACTCAACGACCTGACCCGCGATGACTTTGTCCGGATCCTCACCGAGCCCTCCAGCAGCCTGACTCGGCAGTACCAGGCCCTGTTGGCCACCGACGGTGTGAAGGTGAAGTTTCACAAGGATGGAGTCGCGGCCATCGCCGATTTCGCTTTCCAGGTCAACCAGTCGACACAGAACATCGGCGCCCGACGACTGCACACGATCCTCGAGAGACTGCTCGAAGCGGCCAGCTTCGAGGCCCCCGAGGAGGGACAGGGAACTCTGAAAGTCGATGCCGCTTACGTCCGGAAAGCGCTCGAAGAGGTGATCCGGGACGAGGACCTCAGCCGGTTCATCCTGTGAGGGAGATCCGACTCTAGATGTCCGACTGTCGCTGTTGTTCACGCCATTGCTTGCGCAACCGACGACGCTCACGCTTGCTCAGCCCCTTCAGGGATTCCGGATCGGGAAACCCACTACCAAAACCAGACTCGGCATCATCGATCCGGTAACGCGAATCGTTGTCCTGGTAAGAGTTCTCCGAAGTGTCTTCGTACTCTGAATAGGCGTAGGCGTCCTCTTCCACCGACTCCTCAACCGTCTCTTCTTGGTCCTCGTCCGAGTACGTCTCGTACTCGTCCTGCTCCTCCTCGTGTCTCTCCTCCTCGTGTCTCTCCTCCTCGTTAGCGGCAACCTCCTCGTCGACAGGTTCCTCGCTCGGTTCATCAGTCTCGACGCCATCGACCGCCTTGGCCAGCTTCTTCTTTTTGCGGCGCCACTTGCGGCGCGGAGCCGGTTCGGGAGACACGTGAACCACGTGTCTCAAGAAGACGCCCATCGAAACAACCAGCAATCCGGGCGCCGAAACCATCAGGGCCAGCTTGAGGAAAGCCACCAGGTGGGGGATCCGATCAACCAGTTCCCCGTCAACGAGATTCGGCTCCACGACGAGCGCCAGTCCACCGATGGCAGTCCCTGCCGAGGCCCACATCAGGAACCTCGCCGTGCGACTGGTCTTCAATTCTCCATCCATCACCCAGACCACGCTGGCAACCAGTGCACCCAGGGGCAACAACCACGCCAGCGTCTCCCGTTGCCAGACCGTCTCGAAACCAAACTGCATCAGCAACAACTGGGAAATCGACCGGTGGGCTCCGGTGCCAACCACCCCCGCGATCACCAGCCAACTGATCGCCACGCGGGTCCAGGCACGGTAGCGTCCGTCGAAGTCGGTCAGGCAATGCCCGCGGACCCACCCGATCACCAGGGCCAATTGTGCAGCCACAACCAGTAGTGCACTGGCCATCCATGTGGCGGCCGAGGCCGAATCCACTCCAAGAACCACCGAGTAGGGAATTCGAATACCTTCGGGAATGCTCTGCTGGAACCAGGCTGCGGCGATCACCGCGTCACAGGCCGACAACAACAACAGCGACCACGCCAGAACCGCCCAGCCGGATCGTGGCACGACTGAACGGATACTCAGCGTCGCCGGCTTGGACGGTTGTGCCTCGGAAAGACTCCCAGCGTCCTCCACCCTTGTCTCGTCAGTCATCTCGTCCACTCCCTGATCAACGGCCAACCGTCTTCGCCTGCGTTCGTCCAACCAGCGTGCGCCGGCAAATCGCATCGCCATCGCACTCACTCCTATCCCAGGTTCACCCGGTCAGCAGACCCAGCCGTTCGGTTGAACGAAACTGACAATATCTGCACCGGGCTCATTCGCTTCTTATCGGCATTCCTCACCCGTTTTCGTTGGTTCAACCACTGCCCGGACCAAGGTTTCCCGACTATGCTGGTACTGGAGACTGCCGCTGGAACCAACTTTTGAATTCGCGTGAACAGATCCCCGCGTCGCCAGGACACTCAACAACATGCCATCCGGTTCTTCCTACAGGCTGTCAGGAAACTCGCGGTCCCGCCGGCGGTTGCTGGTCCTGCGGGCCGCTGCCGAACTGGAAGAAAAACAAGCCCAACGGCTGGCCCGGGCGGCGGAAGCCGCATCGGCAGATCACAACAAGCCCGTGGTCGAGGAACAGGTCGCCGTACAAGCCACGGAATCCATCGGGGCAGCAGTCCCCGAACTGGCCGGACAACTGGCCGGACAACTGGCCGGACAACTGGCCGGACAAGTCACAGAACAACTGGCAGACGACGGCAGCGAATCGGATCCGGCCAACGACAATTCGCCCGGGTTGGACACGCTGCTCCCACAACAGCCGACAACCGACGGGTCCGATGAGCTTGCAACCATCCAAGAACTGGTCGCCGGTCCGCGACCAGCGACATGGGTCTTCTGTGGTGACGGGCCCGACGAAACGGCGTTTCCAGATCTTTTCGCCGCCGAGCTTCGCACCACCTATCGCCGGCCACTGGACGCTGTCGTCAACACGCTGGTGCCTGGATCGCCAATAGAAACCGTGCTCGAAAACCTCGAGTGGCAATTGGCCCGTTTCCAGCCTGACGTCATTCAACTGATCATTGGTCCGGCCGCCGCATCAGCCGGACCGGAATTTGCCGACACGCTAACCCAACTGGTCGATCAACTGCGCGAGCTCGACGCCGCGATTGTGATTCACGCTCCCGATCCCGGCGGATCCGATGAACTGGCCAAGCCTGTCGAGCAGATCCGTGAGCTGGCCAACTCACGAGACATTCCGGTGATTGATCATGCCGACACCGACAGTGACCACGACCGGGTCAATCGCCTCTGCCACACACTCAATCTGCAACGCCCTGGCGACTAATCGTTCACCGGGACGAGCCGCCACGTGCACTGTTCGGGTTGGCAATCTCGGCTACGTGTCGCCGGTCGCCTGGTCCGCAACCGACTGCATCCAGTCCTGCAGGGCGCGGACTCGAGGGACGGGACTCTCGACCATCGCCTCCAGTGCCCTCACCACGGCCAGGCATCCCGGCAGAGTGGTCACACAGGGCACCCCGTGAGCGACCGCTGCGGCACGGATCTTGCCCTCGTCGGTCCGTGCCCCCTTGCCATTGGGCGTATTGAAAATGAACTGGATGTCGCCATTGGCGAGAAAGTCCAACAGGTTGGGACGCCCCTGGGCCAGCTTCTTGATCGTCTCGACCTCAACTCCCGCCTCGCGCAACACGTCGGCGGTCCCGGATGTGGCCACCAGTTGGAATCCCATCGCCGCCACCCGCCGCGCCGGTTCGACCATCGCTGTCTTGTGCGGACTGGCCATGCTGATGAACACCTGGCCCTCCCGCGGCAGATCGTTTCCGGCTGCAAGCTGGCTCTTGGCAAACGCCAGAGCAAATGACTCGTCAATCCCCATCACCTCGCCCGTCGAACGCATCTCCGGGCCCAGGATAATGTCGACCCCGGCGAACCGATTGAACGGGAAGACGCTCTCCTTGACCGACGTGTGCTCCGGGACGACCTCCGCGGTCACGCCCAGTTCCTCCAGGGTCTCACCGGCCATCACCTTGGCGGCCACGCGGGCCAGCGAGATACCGGTGGACTTGGACACAAACGGCACCGTCCGGCTGGCGCGGGGATTCACCTCCAGCACGTACAGCATGTTGTCCTTGACGGCAAACTGGATATTCATCAGTCCGCGGACTTGCAGGGCCTCCGACAACTTCCTCGCCGCCACCTTGATCTCCTCGATCATCTCCTTCGGCAACGAGTAGGGAGGCAGGGCACAGGCAGAATCCCCCGAGTGGACTCCGGCCTCCTCGATGTGTTCCATCACCCCACCGACGAGCGTCATCTTTCCGTCCCCGATCGCGTCGACGTCGACCTCGATCGCGTCCTCGAGGAACTTGTCGATCAACACCGGGTGATCCGGCGAAGCCTCGACCGCCTCGGTCATGTACCGAACCAACGAGGATTCGTCGTAGCAGATCTCCATCGCCCGACCACCCAGCACGTAACTGGGACGGACCAGGATCGGATACCCGACCTGCTCGGCCACGGCGCGAGCCTGTTCGACGTTGGTGGCAATGCCGTTGGGGGGCTGTCGCAAACCGGACTGGCGGAGAATCGACTGGAACCTCTCGCGGTCCTCGGCCGCGTCGATCATATCAGGCGACGTGCCAATGATTGTCACGCCCGAGGCCTCGAGCCCCCGGGCCAGGTTCAACGGTGTCTGGCCCCCGAATTGAACAATCACGCCGTCGGGTTTCAGCCGGTCACAAATGTTCAGCACGTCCTCGGTCGTCAACGGCTCAAAGAACAGCAGGTCGGACGTGTCGTAATCGGTCGAAACGGTCTCGGGATTCGAGTTGACCATGACGCTCTCGATGCCCAGTTCGCCCAACGCAAACGCGGCCTGGCAACAACAGTAGTCAAACTCGATCCCCTGGCCGATCCGGTTGGGTCCACCACCAAGAATCATGATCCGTGGATGGTTGTCCTCGTTCCCGGGCGTCTCGTCCTCGTCCTCGTATGTCGAGTAGTAGTACGGCGTGTAAGCCTCGAACTCGGCGGCACAGGTGTCGACCTGCTTGAAGGTCGCGGCAATCCCCAGCTCCAGCCGATGGCTCCGCACCTCGCTCTCATTCGTGTCCCACCACCCGGCCAACTGCTGGTCAGAGAACCCGTTGCGTTTGGCCTCCCGCAGCACGTCCCGTGGCACATCCTCAATTCGGTGATACTCGCGTAACTGCTGTTCACGCTCGATCAGCTGCCGCAGTTGGTGCAGGAACCAGGGGTCGATTCCGGTCAACTCCTGGATCTCATCGACGCTCATCCCGTCCAGCAGGGCGAATCGCAGGTGAAAGATTCGCTCGTCGTTGGCAATCGACAGTTTCTTCTGGATCTGGTCAGGGGTCGGTTGCCGTGGCGTGCCCCATGGATCCTTTTTGCCCCCCCCCAGGCCAAAGTAACCAATCTCCAGGCCACGCAAGGCCTTTTGCAGTGACTCGCGAAACGTCCTGCCGATGGCCATCGTCTCACCGACGGACTTCATCTGCACGGTCAACTCGGCATCCGCATCAGGAAACTTCTCGAACGTCCATCGGGGGATCTTGGTGACCACGTAATCGATGGTCGGCTCGAAGCAGGCAGGCGTTTCACGGGTGATGTCGTTGGAGATCTCGTCCAGACGGAAGCCGACGGCCAGCTTGGCTGCGATCTTGGCGATCGGGAACCCGGTCGCCTTGCTCGCCAGGGCACTGGAACGGCTCACCCGAGGGTTCATCTCGATGATCACCATTCGACCCGACGACGGATCAATGGCAAATTGCACGTTCGAACCACCCGTCTCAACACCGATCTCACGCATGCAGGCAATCGTCGCATCCCGCATCCTCTGGTATTCCTTGTCGGTGAGTGTCTGGGCCGGCGCGACGGTAATCGAGTCCCCCGTATGAACACCCATCGGGTCAAGGTTCTCGATCGCGCAGATGATCACGACGTTGTCGGCGACGTCCCGCATCACCTCCATCTCGAACTCTTTCCACCCGATCACGGATTCCTCGAGCAGGACCTCGTGAACTGGCGAAAGTTCCAGGCCACGACGGACCTTGGCTTCAAACTCGTCCTTGTTGTATGCGATTCCTCCGCCCGATCCGCCCAGCGTGTAACTGGGACGAATGACCATCGGCAGCCCGATCTCCCGGACCGCTTTCCGCGCCTCCTCGATGTTGTGCACGATGAAACTGAGGGGAACATCCAGGCCGATCGACTCCATGGCCTTCTTGAAGCTCGAACGCTCCTCGGCCTTGGCGATCACGTGCTCCTTGGCCCCGATCAATTCGACGCCCAGTTGGTCGAGCACCCCGCGACGGGCCAGGTCCATGGCCACGTTGAGCCCGGTTTGCCCACCCAGCGTTGGCAGCAACGCGTCGGGGCGTTCCACCTCGATGATCTTCTGGACGTACTGCCAGGTGATCGGTTCGATGTAAGTCCGATCCGCCATCTCGGGATCGGTCATGATCGTGGCGGGGTTCGAGTTGACCAGGATCACCTCGTACCCTTCCTCGCGCAACGCCTTGCACGCCTGGGCACCTGAATAGTCGAATTCACAGGCCTGACCGATCACGATCGGGCCCGATCCGATTATCAGAATCTTCTGAATGTCGTCTCGACGGGGCACGGCAGCACGCTATGACGGACGGTCCCCGTTGACGAAAGTCGCCCGGATGGGGACAAATTTCCCCAACCGTAACAATCTTATGGGCGGATGCAAGAGTGCCCATGGTCACAACCTCCAACAACACCGCCACGGAATCTCCGTCCACAATCTCCGGTTGACTCGACCTCGACCGCTCGCCCGGGCACAATGGCTTGGCCAAGGCTTGTTAGACACCTCGTGAGGAAATCACCGTGAAGACAATTGTTTCCGCTCTGCTCGTCCTGGTCACCATCGCCAGCAACGCGGCTTTCTCGGCCGACGCCACCGTCAGGCTCAAACGCGGGAAAGACTCGGTCGAGGTGACTGTCGACGGCAAGCCATTTGCCACCTACAACACCAGCAGCAAGTTGCCCAAGCCGTTCTTTCTTCCGGTTCGAGGTCCCCAGGGCACAGTGATCACGCGATCTCTCGAACACCAGGAAGACCACCCGCACCACAAGGGAGTCTGGGTGGCCGTCGACGAGATCAACGAGGTGAGGTTCTGGGCCGAGAAGGGCAAGATCGTCAATCGCAAGATCTCGCTGGATCGGAAGCAGGGCAACCCCGCCGTGATGGTCGTCACCAACGACTGGCTCGGGGACGATGGAAAGCCGATCGTGGTCGAGACGACCCGGATCAGCATCTTCGCCAACCGCCTGTTCTCCTACGACATCACGTTCACCGCACACCGCGACACGGTCACCTTCGGCGACACCAAGGAAGGTTTGTTTGGAGTCCGCATGCGGAATGAACTGCGTGAAAGCGAGGGCGGCAAGGTGATCAACGCGGCCGGCAGTATCGGCACCAAGGCCTGCTGGGGCCGGGTCAGCAACTGGATCGATTATTACGGAACCGTCGACGGCAAGACGGTGGGAATGACGCTGTTTGACCACCCGCTGAACTTCCGTCGTTCCCGGTACCACGTCCGCAACTACGGCCTGTTCACCATCAGCCCGTTCGGCGAACGGGCCTACACCGGCGGACAGCGACCGGCCAACCCGGCCCTGCTGACCCGTGGTGGCAAACTGAGACTCCGTTACGGACTCTACATTCACTCGGGCAACACCAAGCAGGCCAAGGTTGGCAGCACGTACATCGACTATCTCAAGGTTTCCGGCGACGGCTTCGTGCTTCGGTCCCCCGAAGAACCGGAATCGGTCACGGCATCTGGAGGTGACCAGTAGGAGTTGTCGAGGGCGTCACCGACGGGGACCAGAAACCAATCACCCGGTCAGTTCCTCGATCGGTCGCCATGCCACCCACCGGGTTCCACCGCCCTTCGCGGGAACACCGGCAGCCTCTATAATTGCCCCCCTCGCGCCCCCGGCGGCGCCTCTCCAACCTCACTCCACAAACCACAGCACATCACCATGCTGCGTACCCACACATGTGGCGAACTTCGGGCCGACCACATCGGCCAGACCATAACACTCGGCGGATGGGTCCAGAATTATCGTGACCACCGGGGACTGGTTTTCATTGATCTCCGTGATCGCTACGGCATCACCCAGGTCGTCTTCAATCTCTCGCACGACGAGCAGATGCAGGCGGTCGCCCGGGCGCTGCGAAGCGAGGACGTGATCCAGGTCGAGGGCGAGGTGATCAGCCGATCGGAGAACGTGAACCCGAAGCTGGCCACCGGCGAGATCGAGATCAAGACGACTCGGCTGCACGTTTTTAGCAAGAGCAAGACGCCACCGTTCGAACCGAGTTCCACAGAGTTGCCCAACGAGGAATTACGGCTGAAGTACCGGTTCCTGGACCTCCGGCGGGACGCTCTCAAAAACACACTGGTGCTGCGACACAAGCTGACCAAGGCCGCTCGCGATTTTTTCGACAGGAACGACTTCCTGGAAATCGAAACACCAATGCTGGGCCGCAGCACTCCCGAGGGAGCACGTGACTACCTCGTCCCCAGCCGTGTGCATCCCGGCAGCTTCTTTGCCCTGCCCCAGAGTCCCCAGATTTACAAGCAGATCCTGATGATCGCCGGCTACGATCGTTACGTGCAGATGGCACGCTGCTTCCGGGACGAGGACTTACGGGCCGACCGTCAACCGGAGTTCACCCAGATCGACGTCGAGATGGCCTTTGTCCAGCGCGACGACATTCTCGAGATCATTGACGGCCTCATGGCTCACCTGGTCAAGGAAGTTCGGGACGAAGAACTGGCCCTGCCGTTGCCACGGTTGACCCACGCCGACGTGATGGAACGTTTCGGGACCGACAAACCCGACCTGCGATTCGACATGGAACTGGTCGATATCGGTGAGATCGCCGGGGCATGCGAATTCGGAGTGTTCAAGAACACGATCGAATCCGGTGGCCGTGTCCGCGGCCTGAATGCTCGCGGAGCCGCCGAGAGCTACAGCCGGAAGAGGATCGATGAGTTGACCAATTTCGTGGGCGACTACGGCGCGAAGGGCCTCGCATTTTTCCGGGTCGCCGACGGTGTCCTCGACTCACCCATCGCCAAGTTCCTCGACCAGGAACACCACACGGCGATCATCGAGGCGTTTTCGGCCGAACCGGGTGACCTGTTGTTCTTCGTCGCCGATTCCAACTCGGTGACGTCCGCCGCGCTGGCAGCGCTGCGCAACCGGTTGGGCGCCGAACTGGAACTCTACAATCCCGGCGAACTGAATATCGCCTGGGTGATTGACTTTCCGCTGCTGGGATGGAACGAGGGTGAGGAACGCTGGGATGCCGAGCATCACCCGTTCTGCTACCCGGTCGAGGAGGACGTGGACTCTCTCACCAGCGATCCCGGTGCCGTGCGGGCCCAGTCCTACGACTTGATCTGCAACGGTTATGAGGCCGGCAGTGGCAGCATTCGTATCCACGATCCACTCGTCCAGCAGCAGGTCTTCGACCTACTGGGGATCGAGGCCGAGGAGGCCGAGATGAGATTCGGCTTCCTGCTGGAGGCACTACGTTACGGTGCACCGCCTCACGGTGGCATCGCGCTGGGACTGGACCGCTGGGTCATGCTATTTGCCGGACACGACAACATCCGCGACGTGATCGCCTTCCCCAAGACGCAGAAGGCCGCCGATTTGCTCAGCGGTGCACCCTCAACCGTCGACGACCGTCAACTCCGCGATCTGTCGATCAAGACCGACCTGCCCGACCCTGCCGCAACCTCCTGAAATGGCCCGGGGTCGACCGGGGAAACAGGACCGGATGAACCCATGCCGGCCAAACAGCCCCCACGCTATCTCGACAACCACGCCACCACGCGAACCGATCCGCGTGTGGTCGAAGCCATGCTGCCGTTCTTCAGTGAACGCTTCGGAAATGCGGCCAGCATCGGCCACTCTTTCGGGGATGACGCGGCACGGGCCGTCGAAACCGCTCGCGAGCAAGTGGCCAGCCTGGTGGGGGCACGGCCCGAGGAGGTCATTTTCACCAGTGGGGCAACCGAGGCCAACAACCTCGCTCTGAAGGGACTCTTGAGCACCTCCGGCAATCGACGTCACCTGGTCGTCTCGGAGGTCGAACACCCCTCGGTCCTCGATCCCGTCTCGCGGCTGGCTCGGGACGGCTGCCGGGTGACTCGTGTCGGCTGCGACACAGCCGGGCAGGTCGATCCGGCGGAGGTCGCCGCTGCGATCGAACCCGACACTGCCCTGGTCAGTGTGATGTGGGCCAACAACGAGGTCGGCACCATCAACCCGGTTGCCGAAATCGCCGACCGCTGTGCCGACCACGGGGTGGTCTTCCACACCGATGCCGTGCAGGCCGTCGGACGTATCCCGGTCAACTGCCGCAACGTCACCGCGGGACTGCTGGCACTGTCGGCTCACAAGATCTACGGTCCCAAGGGCATCGGGGCCCTGATCGTCCGACGAGGTTCACAACGGATTCGGCTCCTCCCACAAATCGAAGGAGGTGGTCACGAATCTCATCTCCGCAGTGGAACGCTGCCGGTGCCGCTGATCGTCGGATTCGGTACCGCTTGCCGACTCGCGGCCGACGCCCTCGAATCCGAATCAGTCCGACTGGCGGGATTGGCCAAAACACTGGCCGCGGGCATCCGGGAACGTCTCGAGGGCGTGCACGTCAACGGACACCCCGATGACAGGCTTCCGGGCAACATGAACCTGGGATTTGAAGGTGTCGACGGTGATGCCCTGCTGGCCGGCCTGAAACGGATCGCCGTCAGCAGCGGGTCGGCCTGCACCACCGCCGATCCCGGCACCAGCCATGTGCTGGCAGCAATGGGGGTCCCCCAGACACTCAGCCGGGCCAGTCTCCGGTTTGGCCTGGGACGGTTCAACACCGAGGACGATATCCTGGCAGCGATCGACGACGTCGTGGGGACCGTCGAGCGATTGCGAACAACAACGCGGCCGGGTTGAAAAAGACCGCCGGTTGACACGGTGGCCACGGCGGCACTACAGTCCCGCCCCGCCCTGATTCCGCCCGGAGACTCTCGGTGTCATCACCTCCCTCACAACGGTTGCCCGATTGGCACCGCGTCTGGGCTGTTTTGGCCACCGGGTTGCCGCTGGCGGTTCTGACCGTTGGCTGCCTGAATTCACAACGGGTGCCCCCTGATACGGCGAAACGACCGTCACGCCAGGTCCCCGCACGCCCCACCATCGCACCCGCCCGGGCTACCGGGAACAAGACACCGTCCTCGTGGAAACCGTTGAAGACGGTTCGCAGGTGGAATTCGATCGTGCTGCATCACACGGCGACCGAAGCGGGAAGCGTCGCGTCAATCCATGCCAACCATCTTCAGCGAACAACCGGCGGAAAGCCGTGGCTGGGAATCGGGTACCACTTCGTGGTCGGCAACGGAAAGGGCATGCCTGACGGATACATCGAACCAACATTTCGGTGGCGCAACCAGTTGCAGGGTGCCCACGCCGGCCAGAAGGATCACAACCAGCACGGAATCGGAATCGCGCTGATCGGCAATTTCGAGAAACGGCCTCCGACCGCCGCACAACTCTCCTCGTTGCGCCGACTGATCGTGCACCTCCGCAGCGTGTATGCAATCCCCGCCAACGGGCTCGTCGGCCACAGCGACATCAAGGCCACGGCTTGCCCGGGCAAGCTCTTCCCGCTGGCAAACCTGAAGAGAGATTTCGCCAAGGGCGGAATCACTCCTTGACGGCTTTCGCGGGAGCTTTCTTGACCGCCTTCGGATCGACACGTGTGTCCTGGGGATACACCAGCACTCGATCGTGAACCAGCACGACCAGGTCAGGCCGGTCGTCACCGGTGACATCGGCAATAATCGCCTCGCGAGGCTCGTTGCCGCCGCCGGTCGCGCCACGAAACGCTTTCTGTTCGAAGACCCGGAAATCCAGAGCGTGACGTAGTCCCTGGGCAGGCGAATGATCCAGCAAGCTCACCCGGTGAGCTCGCCTGTCGATCGCCGCAATGTCAATGCGACCGTCGCCATTGAGATCACCGCTGACGGTCGTCGAGAGGACCGTTTGCTTCCTGCGAGGTTCAAACGACGCCAGTTCCTCGACCCGAGGCCCCTTGAGACCGTTGTACAGGACCGCGAATTTTCCGTTGCCCACCAGCAGCAGGTCTTCCCGCTTGTCACCGTTCAGATCGGCAATGCGATTGGTTCGATAGGCCAGAGTCCCCAGTTCGACCTCCCGCCACGGCTTGAACAGTTTCGCTTCGCCCTCCCGCCGCATCACTCGCAATTGCTTCACCCCGGTGTCGACCAGAACAACTTCCTTGCCGGGGACTCCGTCAAGTTCGAGTGCCGCGACACCGGCAATCCTGGCGTTGGATTCACTCACGTTGTACTGGTCAGTCACCTGCCAGGCGTTGTCCGCAGTCAGCGATACGCTGCGAGCAAATTTCTGCTGGGCCACCAGGATCGACTGACGTTCGAGTCGACCGATGAACAACTGTCCGGGCGTGATGTCACCCAGTTGGATTCCACCACTGGTCGTAACGACTTTCAGTGACCCGTCCGCCTGGCTGATCACCAGCACGGGTGGCTGCTCGAGATCCTGAAACACCAGCAGGTCGGCTCGACCATCGCGGTTGGCATCGACCGAGACCAGGTACTGTGGTGTCCCCTTCAAGGTGATCGGGACCTGAGCCAGCTTTCCGAAGGGCCGGGCGGTGAACTTGCCACCGTCACCATGCGCCACCGCACCCAGAACGTACCCGCTGCCCTTGGCCGACTTGGCCACGTAAACGATTTCCGGACCTGGCTTCCCATCCACGTCGACCAGTTCACAGGCCACCGGCGAACCCGGGATGGAGATTGGTTGGGGAAATCCGAGGCGGCCACCGGTCATCCGGCTGACACCCAGTGTCTTTTCCTTGACGCTGATGACGACAACCTCGTTCCCCTTGGAACCATCGACATTTCCGATTTTGACCTGCCGAGTGTCCTCGAGACCCGGAAAAGCTGTGCCGAGATCCAGTCCGCCAGCCGGCCGCTGTCGAAAAACGATCACGCGGGCACCGGCCGGATCCGACACAGCCACGTCAGTCCGTCCATCACCGTCAATATCACCGACGGCCACGTCTCGCAGTGACTCGGTCCGGGCCGCTCCCTGCCTCCCAAACCCGTACTGGATCAGTCGCTGTTTTTGTTCGGCGATCTGGTCCCCGTCTCCACGACCCTGGACCTTCAACAGCTTGACACGGTTGGTTGCCGATTCAACAACCACCAGTTCGTCGCCACGGCGACCATCGAGATTCTGTAGTTGGACATCGCGATGGGCAGGCAGCTTCAGCCGCATCTCCGGCCCCAGCCGACCCATCGGATCCTGCAACCGAACACAAAACGTTCGTTTCTGTGCCTCGACGGCCGTGTAGCACAGGTCCTGTCGTCCATCACCATCAAGATCATTGACACTGGCCAGCCCGAGTTGAGCCGACGTGTTCATCAGCAGTCGCGGCGTGCTCAACTTGCCCTGCTTGGACTGCAGAAAGATGGATGTTTCATACTTGCCGAGCACGACCAGGTCGTCCCGGCCATTCCCGTCCAGGTCACCGGTCGCCAGGTTGCCCCGGACCGAGTTGATATCGGCGATACGGAATTCGAACTTCTCAGACCACTCACCTTCCTTCGGCTGAAACCGGACCACCAGATAATTCGGAGCTCCCAGGTAGGCCAGGTCGGGACGACCGTCACCGTTGTAGTCACCGATGACCATCGCGGAGACCTGCCGGTCGACGGGAATCTTGCGGTGCTCGAATCGCCAATCATTCTGGACCTGGTTGACCTCTCCGTCAGGATCCTCGACCACCTCGCCGGCCGGCTTCTGCTTCCGCTGGTGCAGATAATCGATTCGGCTGTGGCTGTTGTCGGCCGCCACCAGGTCCACAAGTCCGTCGCGGTCCACATCCCGAGCCAACAGGTTGCTCGACCGCATCTCCAGCTTGAAGATCTCGACCGGCTGAAAACCGAAGTACTGCCCCAGCGGCGAGGGCCCACGAGGTTCCTGGGCCACCAGCGGATTGCCACTCAACGAACCTGCCAGCAGCAACAACACGGCCGACACGAACACTGAGATTCTGCTGCAAGAGTTCATTTTCGAGTCCATCATCAATTCGAATCTCCGGTGCCAGCAAGAACCCGCGAGACGTGGCCCCTGGTTCACATTCTGAAATTCCCTGCCGAAAGACCTTTCCCGACCCCTCCGAAGAACCGGATGAGCCGGACAGGTGACAAGTTCGGTGCAACCAGCATAAGCCGACCGATTCGGATGCCGCAAGCAGGGGGAACCGGATCGACTTGACCGATTCGACCCCACCTCACTCGTACCGACTCGGAGGAAAGCACCTTGCCCACCCGCAGGTGTTGTGGCAGACTTCAATCAGAGGGCCTCGCCCGGTTTCTTGCCGGCACGGACCACTTTTTTGGCTGCGGATATCTCGAGGACAATCATCGATGACCAAATCCCCAACCACTCTTCGCACTTGGGTCCTGGCCCTCGCCGCCCTGTTCGTCACCCCGGCCGTCGTGCCAGCCCAGGGCCTCATCTGGTCCTTGCCCGAACAGGAAGGAACCTGGGTGAGATACGAGGGCGAGTACAAGCAGACCGAGTTCCGCCCGGGAGTTGCCACCGGCGACCAGACGTTCAACTGGCGACGCAATGTGACAATCAAGTCACTGGCGACACCGGCAGAACACAAGACCGCCATGTACCGGGGGAAACCGGTCACCTGCCGTTGGATCGAGATCAAGGTCGAGACTGGCAAACCGGGCGAGCAGGGCCTGGACACCGGTCCCGGCGGAGCGAGGCTCTACAAGGTGCTGATCCCCGAATCACGAGTATTTGGCACGCTGGTACAAAACAAGAGTGTCGATGCCGATGGCATTCCCGTGTCCTTCCTGCCGATCATTCGCGGCTATCGCAAACTTGGTAACCGCAAGGAAGAGCCCATCAAGACGAAGGTTCTACAGATCTATCCGGCCATTTCACTGCTGAAACACTACAAGGTGCTTCGTGCCGAAACGGGCGAGCCCGAGAATCCGGAACTCGAAGCCCTGGGAGCAATCAACGCGATCAAATGGGTCGGAGCCGACACGCTGCAAAGTCGTGTGAGTCGATCCGAACATGAATCGGAGATCTGGCTCAGCCGTGAAGTGCCCTTCGGATTGGCACGGTGGCAAGTCAAGGTCACCCGGTCGCGAAAGCGGGAGACCGATCCCCGCGACGATTTCGTCAAGCGGACAGAGACGACCGTCGAGATGAAAGCGGTCGCGGTGGGAACCGACGCCAAGAGCGAACTGGCCGTGCAGTAATCACCTCCTGGAGGTGACTACCGGGCCGCACGCGACCGACGGTCTTTCCAGGGATCCTTCAGGTCGCCGACATACCGCTTCAGGAATCCGACGACCACGTTCTCGACACCGATCTGTTTGCCCAGCAGGTCGGTTCCCTGCAACTGCACCGGGAACGAGTTCATCCAGTTGATCCGTTTCTCGGGATCATCTGAGATCGGCTTGAGAAAATTGTAGACCCGATTGGCATCGGCCAGTGGAACCCTCGACCGGCGTTCGCCCACGCAGACCAAAAACGCAGCCTTGCCCTTGAGGAACTTCATCGGGCGGTTGATGGTCATGCCCGGCAGGCTGCCCTGGGGACTGAGCAACACCAGTGCCCGGACATCCTGGCCGCGCGGTGTCCGTGCGGCCACGGTGGGTGCGTCGGAATGCGGTTTCTTGGACCAGTCGTTGGCGGCAAACACCACGGCCACCGGGCTGCTCATTCCCGCCGCCACCACGCCCAGCTTTCGCATGTTCAGGCGTTTCTTCTGGTGCTCGGAAAAAATGAACTTCTTGATCGCCTCCATGTCGCTGGTCACCATCAACTGGTAGTCGAACCGGGTCAGCTTCGAACCACCGCCCTTCTTTTTGCCCGCGGCTTTGACACCGGACGTGGGCTTGCTCTGGCCGTGCTTCCGCAGATCGGCGGCGATCACCGCAAAGCCCTCTTTCTGTAGCCCCTCGGCCAGCCCACCCTTGCGAGTCCAGATCAGGCGACTGCCGTTCTGCATGTGCAGCAATACCACCACGGCCGCATTCTCCTTCAGCCGCGACGGGTAGTAGGTCACGTGGATCGGCCAACTGTCTCGTGCACCAGCCAGCGTACGATCCTCTTTGTTGGCCTGTTGAGCCATCACCGGCGGGGCCAGACCGACCACGAGGGCAACGGCAAACAACACGAAAAATCGGCATGGCAGGGAGGTCCCGGACATGACATCGGTCCTCGAGCAACGTTCGAAACGGGAATTGCGAGTCAAGTAACAGCCATGGAGGTTTGACAGATGTGGGGATTTCAGTCTATGCCAATGCCGGAAACCGGTCAATTGGCGCTGAGAATCAACCATGCGAGGCCTATTTATCACAGGCACTGACACGGGGGTCGGAAAAACGTGGGTCACCGCCATGGTGGCTCGACACCTGGACCAGCAGGGAGTCCGGGTCGGGGCCTACAAGCCGACCGCCAGTGGATCCCAGGACGGCCGATGGGCCGATGTCGACGTTCTGCGAGAAGCCATCGGTGGAGGGTTCCCTGAGGAACGGATCTGTCCACAACGATTCGACGCACCGCTGGCCCCTCCCGAAGCTGCCCGGCTGGAAAACCGAGAGATCGATTCGGAGTTATTGAGATCGGGGGCGCTGTGGTGGAGCGATCAGGTTGACACGTTGCTGGTCGAGGGAGTGGGGGGGCTGCTGTGCCCGCTTACCGAGTCGGAAACCATTGCCGATCTTGCTGCTGACCTGGGCTGGCCCATCGTCATCGTCGCCCGCAATGCCCTGGGCACGATCAACCACACGCTGCTCACCATCGACGTGGCACGCCGTCGCGGACTGAACATATCCGGAGTGGTACTCAATCAACCAGATCCGCCCGATTCTCATGACTGCTCCCTGGACACAAACGCCGGGGCAATTGGCCGACTCGGCAATGTCGAGATACTGGGACACGTGGCTTACGGCGGCCGCGACTTGCTTCCGCCCGATGGCACCGCGACAATCGACTGGTTGGCAGTGACCGATCACCGCCCCTGAACTCACCCCGTCACCCCTGTTTTCGCCAATGACTCTCGAAGTTGCCTGTGGAGCGTGCCAGGGTCGACTGGTGGTCGAAACCCCCGGGGTTGTTGTCTCCTGCCCGCATTGTGGACACCACCTGACAACACCCGATTTTCCCGTCGACACACACTCCAATGACATCCCGGTGGAAACAACCGGGTCGGTCATCGAGCCTGAACCGTCCGAGACGAACAACTCCAGCAGCATCTTCGACGAATCCGTCGCCGGACTGGAAGATCCTCGCACCGCCGAAACTCAACTCGACTCGGTTCCGGAGTTGGACGAACCCAGCATCGA
>CAWVUS010000049.1:0-22476 GCA_963933195.1 uncultured Planctomycetaceae bacterium | reverse complement strand
AATGGATTCCGCCCCACATGGCCGCTTCCGCTGCCACTGCTCGACCTGGACCAGTGTTGGGGAAACCGCCATGTCGGCTTCATCGATTGCCACACGGCTTGGAGTCCACACTCCGACCACCAACAACTGGTCACCCGCTTTGAGATCAATCCCCGGTAATGATCTCCAGGTCCCAACTGCACTCTATGCAACCGCGGACCGACTGGTAGGCCGGACACTTCGCCGAAAATGTCTCCAGGACCCGATCCACCGCGTCGCGATCGATGGACTGGTCGGCCACAAGTTGAAAATGCAATCGAATCACCGTGATCCGCAATACGTCCTCGACCTCGGCAATGTCCCCCTCAACCGATGCCACCAACCGTTCTGACGTCACAATTGACCGCGCATCCAGCGCGGCTGCCAGGGACCCGGTCAGTCACCCGGCCACGCCAGCGATCATGTGGTCCAGGGTGGCAGGATACTCGGGCCCACTAAATTCACGCCCGTACTTCTGGGCATAGAAGTCCCGGATGCCTCCGTGGATCCCAAAATCAAGCACCCCGTCAAACCCTTCAATGCGAGCAGTCCGGTGAGGCCCCTGGTGCCTGGTGATCTCGATCCGACTGGTGTGCACGACGCTCATGGCTGGTCACCTCGCAGTTCAGTAGCAGTACAAACAGGTGGAACGCATTGTCCGTGCCGGAAATCGCCTGTCAATCGGCTCTCGTTGACTCTCCATACACCTCGACACCACAATGCGTCAGTGTTCCTCCCCGCCCACCTCGACGAGTCATGACATGAGCGAGTCTCGGACAGCCGCCAACTACCACCTTGTCGATTTTGCCGAGATTCCCGGCACCGAGTGCCCCTGTGGCACGGCTCGACGGGCCTTCGCGGACATCGAATCGTATCCGGGCACGATCCACGTCACCGAGATTTCAGCCGATGCCCAGTTGCATTACCACAAGCGGTTGACCGAGACGTACTACTTCCTCGAGTGCGATGACGATGCTCAGATGCAACTCGACGACGAACTGATTCCGGTCCGCCAGGGACAGTGCGTCATGATCCCTCCCGGCACACGGCACCGCGCGGTGGGCACGATGAAAGTGTTGATCGTCGTCTTCCCCAAATTCGATCCAGACGACGAGTGGCTGGACTAAACCATTCCGAGCCGTTTCCGCAAAAACCACTCCAGTGACAACAGGGCAACGAAAACTCCCAGCACGTACCAGTTGTCCCACAGTTCTATGACGGTGGCCTGGGTCAGCCCGTTGGCGGCAGGCTCGGCTGCCAGTTGCTCGATGGCCTCGCTGAACTGTTCCGGAGCAAATCGCCCGGCACCACTGAGTTGGGAGATCTGCTCCAGTAGCCCGGGATCTGCCGCGGGGTCATCCAGTTCCAGGTCGCGGGCATCGATCAAGAACCTGGCTCGAGCCGGCAATCCGACCACCTGGCCGTCACGACGAGCATTGACCTCGACCCAGTAATCACCGGCATCAGACGTTTCGGCAAATCTCGCGGAAAACGCATCGCTTTCCCGTCGCGGCTTCAACTGGACCTCACGTTGGCCCGGAGCAACCACCTGGACCTGGAACTCGGCGTCCTCGATCGGCCGTCCCTCCGTGTCACGGGCCCCGAACCGCAACGGCACTTCCGCCGCCGCATTGAATGTCCGAGGTTCCACCTGGACCCAAACTGGCTGGTCCGAGTCGTCCTCTTTGTGTGACAACCAGAAGATCATCTGTTGCCAGAATCGCTGGTGAACTTCGCGATACCCAAACTGGAACCAGAAGTAGGTCGAGTCACCCGCAAAGGCGATCAACCGGCCCGTTCCGGTATCGGCCGACAACAGCATCGCATTCCCGTCGGAATCTCGAGCCAGCACATCGATGAACTCGTTCTTGGGCCGGATCCGGTTCGCTTTCTCCAATGGCGGCAACGCCTCCCAACGGGTCCGGTTCGCCTCCCCGTTGTCGGCAATCCGCATGATGTAATGAGCCAACCCGGCATCGGTGGGGACCACCCGGACATCCTGCATCAAGTGCAAATCGGTCTCGATCGCCCCGGCACCCTGCAATTCGGCTGGGTTCATCGCCACCGGCGACAGGGCATCCAACGGTGTGTTGGCGTAGCCTCCGGCACCGAAAGCGCTGAATCCGCCCAGCATCAGCAAACCCGCTCCATCACGAACCCGGGCCGCCAGGCTGGCCAGGTGATCACGGCCAAGCGTGCTGGCTGGAACATTCCCGAGAATGTAGACGTCATGCTGGTCGGGTGCGAACAGATCCGCAGAGAGGCTCGCCGCGCGGCCTCCTGGTCCGGTTCGTACGATATGAGTCTCAAGCTGAATCTTCTCCGACGCCCTCAGCAATTGAACACTGCGGATCTCGGGACGTGGACGATCAATGTAGGCCACCCGAATCCCACCGCGTCGAACGCTGATCAACGACCGGCGAAGATTGTTGGTTCGACGGACCTCCCCGGGAAGCCCGTCGGCCTCGACGGCAATCTTGAATTCTCCGGCCCGGGTGGGAACAAAAGACAACTCGATCTGGCGAACGTCCTCATTCTGGGTCGTCGTAATCCGCCGGATCGGCGACGTCCGGCCGGTGGGTGGTGGCTGAACCATCGGCCCCGACTGACCAACCGTCCGTCCCGTCCGATCCTCGACCTTCAGCCGCACGGTGACATCACGATTGGCCGCTCCCATCAACCGCACCCGTGCTCGAACGATCACCGCCTTGTTTTCGAAGACGACTCGATCGACAAGCAAATCGTCGACAGCCACATCCAGCGAATTGTCGCTGGCTCCAGACGCTCCAAAGGGAACGGTGTACACACGCAAGCCCTGGTCTCCCAGCAGTCGCGCCACACGACGCGGATCAAGATCAAACGGAGCGATCGCCCGTTGGGCACCGTCCCCCATCAGGATCACGCCACTGATCTGTTGATTTCGAGCCTCCTGGAACACCTTCTCAAGCACGCTGCCCATCGCCGTCTGATCACCAGTCGTTTCAGTTTCCGGCAACCGATCTCGACTCAGTTCCAAGGGAACAAGTTCTTTGTCAAAGTCGAAAAACCGAACCTCGATGTTCCCATCAACCTCTTCCAGTTGATCTCGATGCACCGCGACCGTCTCGACCAGCGCCTCCCGACGTGTCTTGCCACCGGCCGCGTCCGCGACTCCCATGCTCTTGGAACGATCCATCACCACGGCCAGCACTCGTGGTCTGCTGTCGGGTTCAACCAGTTGCAGGCTGGGCCTGAACATCGTGAAAGCCAGCACCAGGACCACGGCGAGCCGAAGCAACAGCAGCAGCCTGGCAGCGCCCGGTGACACGGTGCGCAGACGACGGGGATAACTCCAGATGATCATCCCCATCACGGCGACAATGACCACAACAACCATCGACCAGTGCCAGGCCGGTGCCATATCGAACCGGATCATGCACGGCCTCCGGCCACACTCGCCTGGCCTCCCCGATCGGTGTCGTAGAACCGATTGGCGACCAGGTGTTCACAGCAAAACGCCAGGAGAAGCAGAACCAGCACCAGCGGAAACACCTCTCGCCCCACCCTCATATCACCGACTCGGCGTTCGAGTTCCTCGAGATCACGGGCGACCTGGTAACGATCAGCACCCAGCAACGCGTCCAGGTCCTCGCTCCCCAGCCTCGTCAAGTCGCGTTCGGCGGCATCCAGATTCAGGCTGAATCCGGCTCCCCATTCGGCCGCATCACCCCGACCTCGCACCTGGTAATGCCCCAGGGACTCGGACACATCGATCGTGAGCGATTGGCCGTCGCGGGACTGGCCCGGCTGCTGACTGCCATCGGGAGTCACAACGGAGAACTCGGTAACCGGTCGCGATGGAAACAATTGGATCGCCAGCGAGGTATTCGCCTCGTAGGTGTAAGCTTCGCCGGAACGCTGGGCCAGGTAACCCACCAGTTGATCGACCAGCACCACGTACCAATCCGACCGGGCCAGGTCATTCCATTGCCAGCGAAGATCCAGGGCGGTCGCCAACATCAGCGAACGCCCGCGACCCAGCCCGCGTTCCAGCAACGCCGGATCGTGAGCATCTCCGGTGAAGCGAGACACCACCTGGCTACCCACGGCGGCTTTCAGTCTCCAGTAGTACCGGACATCTCGTAACACGAGGTCGCCGGCACCTCCAAGATCCGCGAACAATTTCAAAGCCGGATGGGTCGTGTTACGGAGGTCAAGGTATTCGGGTGGCGTGAACTTTCGTGACACATCCAACGAGGCTGGCAAAACGGCCTGGGCAGCGGCGGTGTTGTAAGAGGATGGCTTCACCCCGCGACCTTTTTGCCAATGGACGCTCGAGCCCAAGACGACCCCCAGTCCACCCCCTTCCTGGACAAACCTCTCCAGGTTGTTCCACGATTCGTCTTGAATCTCGGGCACATTCATCAGGATCACGGCCCGGTATTCCGCCAGCTTGGCATCGGACAATCGATTGGGTGGCAGATGGTCACAGCGAAACCGTGCCTTGCCTCGCTCGACCTCTTGCCGTGGCGACAGAGCCTCGACAAGGTACGCCGCCTCCGACGCGGTCGGCGCGACCAGCAGGACGCGAGGAGCCGAGGCCACCGCCACGGTAAAAAATGCCACGTCGTCGGCAGCCAACGGGTCGCTCGAGCGCAACCGCAATTCTCCCTGCACATACGGACCGGTGAGCCCATCGGCCACCAGGCTGACTGTCGCTTCCGATTCACCCACCAGCTTGACCTCTGCCGATCCGCGAGGCACACGTTGACCCGCGGCATTGAGAACCACCAGATCCACCGTCCGGGCCACCTCACCTTTCAGCCCGGTGCCGTTCACCGCCGCGGTGATAGTCACCGCTCCACCATCGGCGACTGTCTGTCGCGAGAGGTCCAACGAGGCGATTCCGGTATTGACCGGTTTGGTCACCCCCGTATCCACGACATACACACCTCCCAGCCACGGACGCTCTTCCACAGCCCGACTCAACCGACCCGCGTCGGCGGTTCCCCGTGACCACGCGCCACGAGCCAGGTCGGTAAACACGTAGACCTCGCGGACATATCCATCCTCGCCGGCCGCCCGACTCACTTCACGTTCGCGATGCGACTCCAGAAGAGACAGGCCACTTTCGATACAACCGTTGAGCGTACGACTGACCGAATGCAGGGCCAATTGATCGATACGGCGGCCCAGGGCCACCGGGCTGGACTGAAAGATTACGAAGCGACCAGCCGACGCCGGAGATTCATCTCCATCCGCAGACACACCACGAGTCGATTCGACTGCGGTGTCGATCACCGCCACCTGACTTCCGGCCGGGAGACGGTCGAGATGTTCCAGGGCGATGTCCTGGGCCACCTCGAGCCGAGTCTTGCTCTGATGACGGTATTCCATGCTCTGGCTGGTGTCGAAAACGAAGACCGCCGCAACCGGTGCATTGCGGGCCGCACCCAACGACGGATTGGTCGCCTCGGCACCAACCCGGGGTCCATACCAACCCAGCGACCACAGGGCCAACAACAACAGCAACAGCCCCCCCAGCCCCCCACGCAACAGGGACCGACGGGTCGCCAGCACGTGCCCCGGCCACTCACGACGACGCCAGAGACCAATCACCACCCGGTATACAATCAACGGGATGATGAAAACGGCCACCAACCCCAACACCTCGCCCGGCCACTGTGGCCAGTAGTCGGCAGCCGGCAACTTGGGACGGGCAACCGCCAGGACGACCAACGCGATCAACGCCATCCGCAACAGCAGCAACCAGATGTGCCGCAGCCGCAATCGGCGGCGGTTGTGTCGCCGCCGTTGCTCAAGCAAACGCAGCGCGGGGAACAGGTGAGGCTTGGGCCGGGCGCGTAGCAACATGTGCAGGAGAACCGGCACAGCAGCCAGGCCAAGTCCATAAATGATGGCGGGGTTGATCAGTTGCATCAGGTGACGTCACCAACCGGCAATTCCGCTCATATACTAACTGCTGGGACTCGATTCTGAAAAACCCAACCGGATCATTCGGTGCCAGCAATCACCTTCAACACCGCATCGCGTATCTCGGCATTGACACTCAGGCCATTGCCACCGTCGACAACCGCCCGTCCATCCAGGGTCACGAAGTGACCACCGGCCTCCTGTAAGATCGGCAACAGCGCCGCCGCGTCCCAAGTATTCATCTCCGGATCGACCATCACGTCGGCACGACCGGTCGCCACCAACAGGTGGCCGTAACAGTCGCTCCAGCCCCGGACCAGTCCCGACGCGGCACAGAGACGGTCGAAAGTCTCCTGGCGACCGGTCGTTCTCCATCCGGTGATCGTGGTCGTGCAAAACAGTGCCTCGTCCAGCCGATCGACAGTCGACACACGGGCTTCCTGCGGCTCGCCGGCACCGTGCTGCCACCAGGCACCCAGGCCAATTCCGGCGAAAACCACCT
Source organism: uncultured Planctomycetaceae bacterium (assembly GCA_963933195.1). Taxonomy (GTDB): domain Bacteria; phylum Planctomycetota; class Planctomycetia; order Planctomycetales; family Planctomycetaceae; genus UBA8437. The sequence continues at coordinate 16,043 of CAWVUS010000049.1, read as the reverse complement.
CGTCGAGAGCTGGCATCCGACAGACTCCGGCCACCATCTGGCCCTCGTGTTCCAGTCCGATCAACGTACCGAACAGAGGCACGTGATGAATGAACGACTTGGTGCCGTCAATCGGATCAAGAATCCAGCGGAACCCACTGGTCCCCGCCGTCTCGTCGAACTCCTCGCCCAGCACTCCGTCACCCGGCCACGTTTCGGCCACGCGGTCACGAATCAACTGCTCTGCCTGACGATCGGCAACCGTCACCGGAGTCTCATCACGCTTCTGCTCGACGGCGAGTTCCGGGTCGTCGAAATACCGAAGTATCAATTCCCCCACCTCTGCAGCCAGGGCCACCGCAAAATCGAGTCGGCTGGCAAGATCGGGCACCGGAGCACTCATGCCAATTTCTCCTCGAGACGATGCAGATACTCACCGGCACGCCGAACGAGCAACACTCCCTCGTCCTCTCGATCCGCAAACGATTCGACGTCGATCGTCGCCGGATCGCGCCAACCCAGGTTTACGCTCCGACATATTTCCTCGGACAAAGCCGTGGCCAATGTCACCGTGATCCGGGGAACCTCGACACCATCGACCATTCGTCCACCACCGCGAACGTGGGTCGAATGAGCCAACACTCCACGAGGGATATCAGTAAACCGTTCCGGATCACTCGTGAAATAGTCCCGGACGTGGTAACCCACCTGTTTGATCAACTCGCCATGAGTCACTGAGATTTCGGTCAGATGTGGGGCGTAGATGATCAACTCACCCCCGTCGGCGACAACCGGTTCGAGTTTGTACATGCACTTCCCTGCCACCCACAGTTCATCGTACATCGGTGGCGCACAAGACAGCACCGTGTGAAACGGGTGGGATTTCCAGCGAATATGAGTCCGATTGGACAGGTCAGCGGCGCCCGACCAGGCAGACTCGGGAGTCCCGTAAAAGAGATCCAGGACGCCACCGTCCTCCCCGACAACAAATGACACGCAGCGACGCTCCACCTCGATCATCGCCGCAGCCCTGTCAACCACCTCGCGAACCGGTGTCTGTTTCTTGCCGATAATCTGTGAGTTGGTGATCAGGGCTCCCAGCCAATGGAAAAAATTCAGGATCTCCGCCCCGGCAATTCCCGGAAAGAAATACTTGTTGCCCCCCGAAAAACCAACCACCTCATGAGGAAACACCGGGCCAAGAACCAGTAGCACATCGTAGTCGTCGATCCTCGAGTTGATTTCGACGGCGACGTCCTCCGACAGCAAGCCGCCGGAGAGTGCGGCGGTGTCTTCGGCGGTCAATGTGCCAATACGTTTCAATCGATCCGGCCGGTCCCACTCGTGGTTGTACAACCCAATTGACTCGGCTCCCTCCAGTTCACCCAGCCCCAGCATTTCCCCGATCGCCGACTCACTCATCGCGGGGTGTGTTCCCAGCGCCACGATCACGTCAATGGATTCGGCAACCGGAGCAATCCGTCGATACACGCCTCCAAACAGCAACGGCAGCGGTGCAGTCCGGGTGGTGTCCGGGACAATCACCAGCACGCGACGACCGACAAAGTCGTCGACGGGAACCTGCGAGCCGAACCAGTCCACAACCGATGACGGGTCCATCGACTGCGATGAATGGCTCATGAGGCACCACCGCCGTAGAGCGCGTTGATGATCACGAACATGACATAACACAACAACAACGGTGCACCCATCCAACGCTGAAATGTATTCACCCGGATGGCCTGGAAAATCGACATGCGAAAGATGACCAGGATCAGCAACATTGTCGGCAGGTGCAATCGCAGAAATATTTCTCGGGCAAACGTGTCGGTGACCGAATCGTCAACAATCGGCAACTCGGCAGCAATGGCCGACGCACCGATCACGAACAGCACGTTGAGCACGTCTGCACCAATCACGTTGCCGACAAGCAACTCGGGGTGACCACGCCGGATCGCGGTAATACCAACCACCAGTTCTGGCAACGACGTCCCAAAAGCCACCAGTGTTGCTGACAACACAACGTCCGGGACTGACAGCCGCCGGGCCATCACTTCGACCGACTCGATCAGCACGTGGCTGCTGGCCACCACCACCACCGCTCCGACCAACAACACCCCCAACAACACGATCACTTTTCCAGCCGTCTTTTTCTCATTCTCCGCCTCGGCAACCGAGTCAACATCAGGCTCGGCTTCCTGCACTTCGTCCTGGAGACTCCACCGGACCGAAACAACCATGTAGAACCCCAGAAGGACCAGGAACATTCCACCAGCCCAGCGGGGAACCACCGCCATGTCACCATGAACCAGCCACAGCCCGTAACAGAGGCCGGCCAATACAACGGCGGATCCAAACTGTACCCACCCCTGCCGCGCCAGCAAGAAACGATTGACCGGCAGCCGGGTCAACAGGCATCCCAGGCCAAATATCAGCCCGGTGTCGGCAATTACCGACCCGACAGCATTTCCCAAGGCCAGGCCGCTATTGCCTTCCCACGCCGCCATTACGCTGACGGCGCACTCCGGGGCGGTCGTCCCAAGGCTAACGATTGTCGCCCCGACGATAATCTGCGGGACTCCCAGCCGCCGGGCCAGTGAACTGGCACTCTCGACGAGCCAATCCGCGCCAATCATCAGGGTAAACATCGAGATCGCAACCAGGCCCAGTAGCGCCGCCCAGTGCAGATCCCGGAACCAATCGCCAGGAATCAGGTGTTCCACGGTCTTTCGCCATTTTTCCGAACCAACAACTCGAACATCCTAACGGTCACTTCAAGCAGCCGGAAGTCTTGCTGCCGAACCACCCGGGAAGCTCGATCGGTCCGATTATACCGGTTCTAGGGGTTGCCGGTTCGATTGTGTGCCTTGCACTGAAGAAAACGCGGGTTTTACCACGTGTAGTGACCGATAGAACTCTGGGGTAAATCGACCCGGGCAAGGGACTCGGCACGTGCAACGTGAAATGAACGTCTTGGCGTTGGTGAAAAACTCGGAACGGTACGTCTTCCTTTACGATGACGACAGCACCGAGAGTGTCCTGCAAAAGCTGGGACAGTACGCGGCTGACGAGGAGTTGAGCTTCAGTTGGTATGACGCCGCTGTGCTCAGCCAAAAAGTCAGGCGGCTCAAGGAAGAGACAATCGCCAAGACTTCGGCGGTCCCTTCGTCCTCCAGCCCCGCGGCACCTCCCTCTCCGTCGCCAACCACCGCCCCTCCACCACCCTCTCTCGGTACTCAGCCCCAGTCGGCTCCGATGCCGGGCCTGAGGCTTCGTGGAGTCGGCCGCCTGCCCTGACGAATCGAGGCTTCCCATGCAGACAGCCATCGAGGGCTTTCTGCGGTACCTGCGAATCGAGCGGAACGCATCGCCGCTCACGTTGAAGTCGTACGGCGCGGACCTGGCCGACCTGATGCAGTTCTTCCGGTCATCCGAGGACCGGTTGCCAGCCCCGGCGGACATTTCGATCGGCCAGTTGCGTGCGTTCGTGGCCGACCTGCACCAGCGAGGGTACGCCCGCAGTACCGTCGCGCGGCGATTGGCCAGCCTGCGGAGCTTCTTCGAATACTGTCGTCGCGAAAAACTGGTCGAATCCAATCCGGCACGCGCACTGCGTACTCCCCGACAGGGGCGACGTTTGCCGCACTTCCTGAACACCAAACAGGTGGCCGCGCTTCTCGAAACCCCGTCGAAAGACCAGCCAGCCGGGCTGCGAGATCGGGCAATTCTGGAGACACTCTATTCAGCCGGGCTACGGGTCAGCGAACTGGTTGCGATGAATCTCGATGACTGGGACCGTGACGGCAACATCGTGCGGGTTCGGGGAAAGGGCCGCAAGGAGCGAATCGCACCGATCGGACGATTTGCCGCCGCGTCGCTGTCGAACTGGCTCGAGGTGCGGCGACCCACACCGGACATCAGCCCTGCAGAACAAGACGCCGTATTCCTGAATCGATTCGGTCGCCGATTGACAGCCCGCAGCGTTGGCCGGCTACTGGAGAAACACATCGCCGCCGCCGGGCTCGATCAACTCACCTCGCCTCATACGCTCCGTCACAGCTTTGCCAGCCACATGCTCGATGGGGGAGCCGACCTCCGCAGCGTCCAGGAACTCCTCGGACACAAGAGCCTGACAACGACGCAGATCTACACTCACGTCAGCACCAGGCGACTCCGTGAGACCTACGAGCGAGCACACCCACACGCTCGCAACCAGAAGTGACCACGACCACGCCCTTCGAACCGGCTCCGCCTCACGCCTCAGGAAACCGCTTCACGTTTCCAGCCACGCTCGACAAACAGCGGAACGTGCTCGGGAGACACGAACAACCGGTCCTCGGAATTGGGGATCCGGTAGTAATTCTCCGGTCGTCGCAACACGCCATCATCGGCGTCCAGGTCGATTACCCATCGCGACGGAAGAGACCGCCTCGCAAGAAATCTCAGTTCAAATGGCTCCAGTTGCAGCGGCTTGGTGGCGTCGAATATCCCGCGATGGGCCGCCCGGGCAGCAGCCACATCACGCCGCACGCGACCCAGGGACTGGTCCAGCAACGCCTGGCGTTTCATGCCCTTTGGATCCGGCACCGCCTCAAGAATGGAATCCTGTTTCCGCCACGGGTTGACGTTGGGCCAGATGAAATAGGGACTGGCCTGGCCGAGTTTCAACAACCGCTCGTTGTAGCTCAATGGACGCGGAGCCGGCTTATTGCGATTCGGTTGATTGCGGTTGATGAAACACAGGAATCGACCATAACCATCCATGATCTCGTACCCGAAGACCATGAACATCTGGAACGTTTCAATCGTCTTCTGCATCACCTTGAGATCAGCCGTGATTTCTCGTTCCAGGGCCATCTCCGCCGCACGAGCATGGCGATGATGATTCTCTGACGCGTCGTCATGCAGCCGGGCCTTCAAAAACTGCTGCAATCCTTCCGGGAGGGGTTTGCTGAACTGAGGCCATTTCTTGTCGAATGGGGCGGACAGGAAGCTCTTCCATCGTTGGTCTTCGATACCGACGAACTCGGTCGTCCCGGGAAACAGGAAACTGATCTCCGGGGTATCGATCCCCAGGAGCCGAACGCCGATGTCGCCAACGGCACTCACGATCAGCGTGTCACCATCATGAGCCTGCTCGGCAACGGTGCCCTGCCGCTGCATTCTCTGCCCCAGGCGAGCGATCCCACTGGTCAGATTGGTCCGGTCGTTGAATCGAATCGCCCGTGGCATCTATCGCGTTCCCCTGTCTTTTTACAGCTTCAAACGACCGTTGACGGTCTCGCCGGTCCCTCATCACCCCTCGTGTGAAAGGATAGCACGACGGCAGTCGCTCCAGATACCCTTTTCATCCTCCGGAACGGGGCTTAGATTAGCCGTTTGGTGGCACGCAGGCGAGAGACGAGGCAGCCGATGATCGTCAGTTGGGAGTGGCTCGGGCAGTACGTCTCACTGGAGATGCCGCTTGAAGATTTGACCACGCGGCTGACCATGTCGGGACTGAATCTCGAGGGAGTTGAGTCCCGTGGTGACGACACGGCCATCGATCTTGAAGTGACCAGCAATCGTCCCGATTGCCTGGGCCATGTCGGTGTCGCCCGAGAAATCTCGGTGCTGTATGACCTCCCGCTCGACTCGCCCGATCCGCAACCACCGACGTCCGAGAATTCCGTGACCGAGGCCACATCGGTCGAGATTCACTCTCCAGAATTGTGTCCCCGCTACACGGCCCGAGTGCTGCGCGGAGTCCGTGTCGGCCCCAGCCCCGACTGGCTGGTCCGTCGACTGGCCACCGTGGGAATCGCATCGATCAACAACATCGTCGACATCACCAACTACGTGCTGATGGAAACTGGACAGCCCCTGCATGTCTTCGACTTCGACAAGCTGGCCGGAGGCCGGATTGTCGTCCGTGAATCAACCGGTGGTGAACAATTCGAGGCCATCAACCACACGACCTACACCCTGGCCCCGGGAATGTGCGTGATCGCCGATGCCGAAAAGCCGGTGGCCCTTGGCGGCGTCATGGGCGGGGCCGAGACCGAGATCTCCGACGCAACCACCACCGTGCTCGTTGAAACGGCCGAGTTTGCTCCCCTCTCGGTCCGCAACACCGCTCGCAGCCTCTCCCTGTTCAGCGACTCTTCGTTTCGTTTCGAACGAGGCATTGATCCACATGGACTCGACACCGCCAGCCGTCGCTGCTGCGAGTTGATACTCGAACTGGCTGGCGGCGAACTGCTCGACGACCTCATCTGGGCGGGCGATCCGCCCCCGGAAGAACCCACCTCCGTCTCCATCCGCTTTGCCCAGGTCCCGCGTGTGCTCGGGGTCGACGTCCCGTCGGCCGACATCTGCGCCATCCTCGAACAACTCGGACTCACCCTGGCCGGCGACGCCGACACCGATGGTGCCACGTTCACGGTGCCCGGCTGGCGGCGAGATCTCACCAGGGAAATTGACCTGATCGAGGAAGTCGCCCGGATCTGGGGTTACGACCGGATTCCTGAAGACAATCGCGTTCCACTGACACTCTCGCGCCCCACGCACCGAGACCAGGTCACCAACACGCTTCGGGATCTCTTCTGCGCCTCTGGCTTCAACGAGGCAATGACCCTGTCGTTCATCACGGCCGAGTTGTCCGCACTTTTCCGTCCCGATCCGGACCGTGAACCGCTTTCGGTTGAACACTCCTCGCGTCGCCACGAGAACCTGTTGCGGCAGAGCCTGGTGCCCAGCCTGCTACAGTCTCGCCGGGAAAATGAACGCCACGGAACCTTTGGCGTGGATCTCTTTGAGATCGCCAACGTGTACCTGGAAGCCCGCCCCGGTGCCGACGGATCCGAACCAACACGTGTCACCGCCATCACCGGTCGCTCTTTCGGAGAACTCAAGGGAGTGTGTGAGATGGTCGTGGCCCGACTGGCTCCTCACTCGCGTCTGACCGCCAAGCCATTTGATTTGCCCGGTTTTGTCGAGGGGCGGGGCTCCCAGCTCTTCCTGGATGCCACCCCCTGCGGCTGCCTCGGTGAACTGACACGCGACGCCACAGATCCGCTCGACTTGCGTGACGCAGTCACCATCGTGGAACTCGACCTCGCCACCATCGAATCGGCTGTCGAGACGACCCGCCGATTCCAGGAACTCCCGCGATTTCCCGCGATCGAACGAGACCTCAATTTCCTGCTCGACGAACACATCACCTGGGATGACCTCGAAGCCGTGGTCCAGGACAACGCGGGACCACTCCTGGACAGCATTTCCTTCGGTGGTCAATACAGGGGAGAGCAAATCCCGGCCGACAAGAAGTCCTATGTTGTCACGATCGGATACCGGTCCGACCAGCGGACCTTGACCAACGAGGAAATCGAGGACGCCCAGGCCCAAGTCGTCACGGCATGCCAAGCCGACCTGGGAATCAGCCTGAGATGAGCGATCTGCCGAACGGGAAACCTGGTACCGTCCCGGCACAACTGAGTTACGGCCAGCTCCCGTTGGCCACGCGGTTTTTGCTCTCTCCGCTGGCCGGATTCACCAACCTGCCATTCCGACGAATGATCCGTCGCGTGGGCGGCGTTGGATTGTGTACGACGGACCTGGTCAATGCCCGCAGCTTACTGGCTCGTCGGCACAAGGCCCTGGAACTGGTGCAGACGTGTCCACAAGACGCACCCCTGTCGATCCAGATATTTGGCAGTGAACCCGACTACCTCGCCGATGCCGCCCGGCTATTGGAATCGGAATTTCAGCTCGACTCGATAGACATCAACATGGGTTGCCCCGTCCCCAAGGTGGCTGGCCTCGGTGCCGGCGCCGGGTTGATGCAACGGACTGACGATGCCGTCTTGCTGGTTCGCAGCGTGGTCGAAGCAGTCTCGCTGCCGGTGACGGTCAAGATGAGGCTGGGATGGGATGACCAGTCGTTGACCGCCCCGATGTTCGCCCGCGCTTTTGAAGCCGTCGGTGTTGCGGCAATCGCCATACACGGCCGCACGCGTGAACAAGGTTTCAGCGGACGAGTCGATCTCGATGGCATTCGACAGGTCGTCGAAGCAGTCGATTCGATCCCCGTGATCGGTAACGGCGACATCCTCAGCGTCGAGGACGCGTCCCGGATGTTGGAAATCACCGGCTGTGACGGCATCTCGATCGGCCGTGGCGCCCTGGCAAACCCCTGGATCTTTCGCCAACTCGTCCAATGGGAACAGACCGGACACTGGGACCCACCGGGTGGATTCGACGAGCGGCTGGCCCTACTGCTGGAGCAATTCGAATACCTGGTTGAGCAGAAGGGCGAAATGAAAGCCGTCGTCGGCTTTCGCAAGATGATCCACTGGTACCTAAAATCAATGCGAGTTCGGCCGGCACTGAGGCATCGTTTTCAACAGGTTCGCAGCCGAGATGAATTCGACGAGGCCATCAGCCGAGTGCAACAGGAACACCAGCGGGGACATGATGCGGGTGAATTCCGGGTGCCCGTCCCTGCCGGCCCCAACGCTCAGTGGTAATCAACTCGAGCCAGGTTCGTTCGTCTCCGGATCCGGCCCTGGCTCCAAAGAGTCGACACCCCGGCTTTCCACTCGCAATCGCCTGACACGTCGTTGATCGGCGGCGTCAATGTGGAATCGCCATTGCTCCCAATCCAGCGATTCCCCGGGAACCGGGATCCGCCCCAAACGAGTGATCACGAATCCTCCCAGCGTGTCGTAGTCCTCGTCCTCGGGCATCCCGTAGCCGAAACGCTCATTGAGATCGTCGATATGAGCCCGCGCGTCGACCTCGATCACCCCCGGTTCAATCGACCGCACCAGATCCCCGCCCCCCACATCGTATTCGTCCTCGATCTCCCCAACGATCTCCTCGAGAATGTCCTCCAGTGTCACCAATCCAGCAACGCCACCATATTCGTCAAGCACTATGGCCAGGTGGACCTGTTCGTGCTTCAGGGTCTCCAGCAAGGTGTCGATCCCGGTGGTCTCGGGGACGTAGAACGGTTTTCGAACGACCTCACGCAGGCCTCCAGGGGCCGAGGCGATGTCGACCTTGAGATGTCCGAGAATGTCCTTGGCATACAGGATGCCGACAATGTCATCGGTCGTCTCACCGATTACCGGCACACGGGTGTGGCCTGCCTCGAGCAATTGCCGCCGCGCATCCTCCAGCGACGCATCGACCCGCAGGCAGATCATGTCAGTCCGTGGCGTCATCACCGCCGCGGCATCCTCATCATGCAATTCCATCACACGATGAATCATCGCCCGGGCTGCCGTTTCGATCAGCCCACCTCGTTGTCCCTCGTCGACCACGCTGCGAATTTCATCGCTCAATGCGGCCAGGTCGCCCGAGATCGGTTCGGGCCGACCGGCAATTCGATGGCACAGGCGATCCAGTTGCCCGACGACCATCGACACCGGGGACAGGACCAATGTCAGCAGCGAGAGAACACCCCAACTACGGACAAGGAACCGTTCCCCCCACACCCGTCCGACGGCCCACGGCAGCACCACCGAGGTCAGCAGCAAGGCCACTGCCACCACAACGATCCGCCCCACCTGTGACCAGTCATCTCCGACACTTTCGCCAGGAAGCCCGGCCCAGGAGATGCACACCTGCCCAGCACAAATCAGGCTCAAAACGTGAACACAGGTGACAGCCAACTGCACCCGTTCCCGTCGAGCCAGGATGGTCCCGAACAATTCGGGCCGTCCTCGCCCGCTACAGACTGCTTCAAGACGACTGCGGGACAACGCCCGCAAGCTGCTGTCCGCCAAGGATGCCAGTGCCACCAGCCCCCACATTGCCAGCAGCAAAGCGAATTGTTCGTTCACCCGTCGACCCTCGCCGTCACCTCGAGCACATCCAGCAACTCGGCCTCGCGACGACGCATCTGGTCGCGCTGCAGACCGTCAAGATCGTCGTAACCACACAGATGCAACAGCCCGTGGACCAGGTACAGGACCACCTCATCGGACGGGAGACTCCCGACCTCACCAGCCACCCGGACCGCCGTATCACGGCTGATGACCACCTCGCCACCAATCCTCATTCCCGCGCCACGCCGTGCGTCGACTGGCCCTTGCCAGGGAACCAGGCTGTCCCCAAAAAGTGGGAACGTGAGCACGTCGGTTGGACCGTCGATTTGCAGAAATTCAAGATGCAGTTCACTCATCTCGACATCGTCGACAATCGCCACACTGATCTCGGCTTCCAGGACCTCCTCGCCCCTCAACACGCCCTCGGCCACTTCCGCCAGGCGGTCGGTGCTCACCGGGCACTCGCCGGTACGATCGACCACGTCGACGCTCCAGCCACTCTCGGCCTGACCGCCTGCTCCGTATCCGGCTCCGTGTCCGGCTCCAGGATCGTTGTCGTCACTCGCGTTCACGCCGTACGTTGCTCCGGGTAAGTGACTCGTCCGTGATAGATGCCAATCAGCGATTTTGTCAGCGACTCCTCGATCTTGCGAAGTTCGCTCAGCGTCAGTCCACATTCCTCGAATTGCCCATCGAGCAACCGGTTAATCGTCACTCGATGCACCAGGCTTTCGAGCCGCTTGGCAGTCGGATCGGATACCGTCCGGCTGGCACTCTCGACCGCATCGGCCAGCATCATCACCCCGGCCTCGCGAGTCTGGGGACGTGGTCCGGGATAACGGAAGGACGATTCCAGCGCATCGGTGCGGTAATCCGGATCATCGGCTGCCTGCCGTTCGGCCTCGTGAAAGAAATACTCCACCAGGGTCGTGCCATGATGTTGTTCGATAAAATCGATCACTGGCTGTGGCAAGTTGTGCTGCCGGGCCAGTTCAACCCCGTCCTTGACGTGACCAATGATGATCAACGTACTCATCGCCGGCGCCAGTTGTTCGTGACGGCTGAGTGTTTCCTCCGTCGTGTTCTCGATGAAGTACTCGGGCTTGAGCATCTTGCCGATGTCATGAAAGTAGGCCGACACTCGCACCAGCAATCCGTTGGCGCCGATTCGGTCGGCTGCCGCCTCGCCGATGGTGCCAACAACGATCGAGTGGTTGTAGGTGCCAGGAGCTCGTTGCACCAGTTCCTGCAACAGTGGATGTGAGACATCACCCATCTCCAACAGGCTGATATCGGTCACCACCCCGAAGGTGGACTCGATAAAGGGCAGGCTTCCGGCGACCAGGTATCCCGCCACCAGGCACCACAGAAAACCTCGCCCCGCAGGCCACAACACCGCCACGTCCCAGGATTGACCAACCGGGACCGCCGAGGTGATCGTCACGGTGCCCCAGCCAACCAGCACGAAAACCACGCCTGCCCAGAACCCGACCTTGATCAGGATCGAACGTGATGAGACCTGGGTGAGTGGCAAGATGGCAGTCACCGACACCGACAACAGCACGATGAAATGCCCGATGTCAACAACCGTAGAGAGAGTCAACAGCAGTGAGAGTGTCAGCGCAGTGACGATGGCCACGACCTGGTTCCAGGCGATCGCGAAAACCACGACCGTCACCAGCAGTGGAATGATCTCGGCTCTCCAGGGATCGTGAGAGAGCAACCGACCAAGCCCAACTGCCAGGACCATGCTCGCCAGGTAGACTCCCAACCGCCCCGCGTGCCGCACCAGTTCCGGCTCGGCCCGTACCAACCAGGCACCGTTGAGCACCAGCAGCACCAACAACAGGACGACCACCGTCGTCCCTCGCACCAGCCACGCGGTCCGCGAAGCTCCCTGTCGCCGGTGAAGTGTTTCGATCCGGGACAAGGTCCCCGGGTCGATCGCCTGGCCCGGCTCCACCAGCCAACCACGACCCTGTGAAATCGGGTCGGCGATGCCCGCCACGGGCCTGTCACCGACCCGCCACCTTTGTGGCGAACGCCATCCCTCGACGACAACCAGCATCGCCGCGATGGCTCCCAGGCACATCAACAATCGCAGTTGGACACCGCGGTCACCCAGTGTCCGACGCAACCAGCCAATCCGCGAGGACGTGCCACCGATTTCGGCGGCGCGAACCGTCCGTGACGACTTGTGACCAAACCACGACATCCTCGACTGATCCTCGCCCAGGCCTTGGCCTGGATCATTGTCCGTTCGATGGGTTCTTCGTGTAGGCCGTGACGATTTCAGTGACTAGCCGATGACGCACGATATCACGAGCCTGCAGCTTGACGACATCCACTCCGTCGATCATCTGCAGTCGATTGATGGCATCGGGTAAGCCACCGGCGAGGTGGTCAGGAAGATCGACCTGCGTGGTATCGCCGGTCACAACGATCTTTGACCCCTGGCCCATCCGGGTCAAGAACATCTTCATCTGGGTTTTCGTGGCGTTCTGGGCCTCGTCGAGAATGATGAAAGTCTCGTTGAGCGTACGACCTCGCATGAACGCCAACGGAACAATCTCGATGACATCATGCTCCATGTAACGCTTGACCTGATCGTAGCTGAGAATATCCGCAAGAGCATCCAGCAACGGACGCAAGTAAGGATTGACCTTGGCCGTCACGTCGCCGGGCAAGAACCCCAGTTTCTCTCCCGCCTCGACGGCTGGACGGACCAGCACGATCTTGCGGACCTGTTCTGATCTCAAAGCCGAGAGCGCCATGGCAACGGCCAGATAGGTCTTGCCACTTCCCGCTGGCCCGGTGCAAAACACCAGGTCATTTTGGCCAATTGCCCTGACATACACGTCCTGTCCCGGCGTCTTGGGGCGGACGTTTTTGGCCGCCTCGAACAATTCGATCCGAGCATCGCCCAATTCTTCAGCCGGCGGCGATAGTCCCGTGTCCCGCTCGGAATCATCGAAAACCCGGCTAGCTGGGACGTCCTGCCCCAGGACTTTCAACACATCGTCGGCACGCAATTCCCCGGCGCTGTTGATCAATTCTCGCAGTCGACCGATCACCGCCACGCCCTGGTCGACTGATTCAGAGTCACCCTGGAGCCTGAGCGTGTCGTCGCGAAAGACAACATCGATCCCGACCGAATCCCGCACACGGCGCAGGTGCTCGTCCCGGGCCCCAAGGAGTGTTCGTATCTCCTCGGGATCATCGAACAGAATGATCGCTTCGGACATGCCAACGGCCCATCAAACAGGGCCGCAACCCGTGCGGAATTGTCAGGTCCGGGCCGCCTTGACCCGGTCACGCCTGAATTCTACCCGCGGCACGACACGAGAGGAAGTCTCGGCTTGATCTCGTCACACCACACTCCCGCAACAATACGACCGAAACCGGATGTGACGATTCTGATGAAGTTTCTCAAGAAAACGCCTCTAGGGGGCCGAATAGCGAACTGGGTATCCCGGCTGTCAAACGATTTATCAGGTTCCCGCGTCCGACGACGTTTAGCCCATCGTCTCGGTCCTTTCTCTGGACAGAAACCCGTATCCCGCCATGTACGAGTCATTCTACAAACTCGCTAACGCCCCATTCCCCGCCTCACCGGACCCAGCAGCGCTGGTCATCTACGGTGATCTTGGCACCCAGTTGGGTGAGTTGGCAGGGTGCCTGACATCCGGCCAGGGCATTGCCGTCCTGACCGGACCGGCCGGTTCCGGAAAGACAATCTGCACCCTGACCATGACCCGTGACCTGACCTCGTCATTGGTCGGAATCTGTCTGCGTACCGGACAATTTGACCAACCTCGCGAATTGCACAAGGCCATCCTCCATGCGCTGGGGCATCCTTTCACACAACACGACGACCAGGACCTGAGACTCGCAGTCGCCGATGCGATCCTCGGCCTCCCCGACCACAAGGATGGTGTGTTGCTGGCGGTCGATGAAGCACACCGACTCGCGATCCCGGTCCTCGAAGAACTCCGAGGCCTGACCAACCTGGATTCGAATGGCCGTCCACTGGTTCGACTCCTCCTGACCGGCCAATCCGAACTCGAGGAACGCCTCGCCGACCCGAAACTCGATGGACTCTACCAACGCGTCCGCGCGCAGGCTTGCCTGCAACCGTTGACACGGGCCGAGTCACAGAATTACCTCACCTCGCGAATTCGTTTTGCCGGTGGAGACCCCCAGCAGGTGATGACCACCGAGGCTATCGAACTCCTGGCAATCGTCTGCGACGGATCACCTCGTTGCCTGAACCACCTGGCCGACGCCAGTCTCCAGCGAGGCGCCTGGGCTGCGGCAGCGCCAATTACGCGTGGAGAGGTTCTCGACGCCCTCACCCAATCGAGACGTCTGCCCCTGCGATTCAACGAGCCCGCCCGGAACACCGGCGAACACCAGGCTACCGATCTCCGACCACAACCCGCCGTCGAGATGACCGAGACCGACGACGGATTCTGTTCCGTCGAGGTGGGAGCCGATTCCCAACAGTCCCCCGACACGGCCGCTCCCCAAGCCAAGGGAGATGAAATCGCCTGGGACCTCGCCGCCACAGGCGGCTCCGACAAAACGTCTGTCGAGGTCACCGAGTACGACGTTGTTCTTCCCGAGCAGAACACTGCACATGCGGACCACGAGACGGCCCGGCCACACACGGGACTCTTCTCCCGACTCCGCCGCGCCGCCAGCAAGACGACCGGCACCGACGAGGACTAACCAGCCCTCGGTCGACGATGCGAACACGGCAAAAAAAAATGCCGTAAGTTCCTCGATTGAACTCTTTAGTTTCCGTGCCCGTCTTGCTATTTTTCTGGGCATCGTACAGGTCGCCCACAGTATCGCTACCTGTTCGGTGCTCAATTGGCAAAGACGACCACGAGTCTCGACTGCCGACTCGTTTGAATCCGGAAAGCTAGACAAGAGGATTGGGTGTGAGTCAAGAACTGCTGTGGAACATGATCTTCGGCCTGGTTGGTGGCCTGGGCATTTTCCTGCTCGGCATGAAATACATGTCCGAGGGGATGCAGGCCGTGGCCGGCACTGGCTTGCGGCGCATGATCAGCATGGCCACCAACAACCGCATCCTGGCTGCCATTGTGGGCGTGGCTGTAACCTGCGTGGTCCAATCCAGTTCGATCACCACGGTCATGGTGGTTGGGTTCGTAAACAGTGGGTTGATGACGTTGATGCAGGCGATCGGTGTGATCATGGGGTCCAACATCGGGACGACTATCACCGGCTGGATTCTCGTTCTCAAGATTGGCAAATACGGACTGCCGATCCTTGGCTTGGCAGCATTTGTTTATTTGTTCTCCAAGGGCGATCGTGTGCGTTATATCGCAATGGCCATCATGGGCATTGGGATGGTGTTCTTCGGGCTGGAGTTGATGAAGGATGCCTGTGCGTACATCAAGGATTTGCCCGCTTTTGAAGCATGGTTTGGTCGCTTTAGCGCCGACACGGTTGTCGGCATGATTCAGTGCATGCTGGCCGGATGCGTTCTGACCGTCATGGTCCAGTCCTCCTCTGCCACGCTGGGAATCACGATCGCGCTGGCGCTCACCGGCGTCATCAATTACCCAACTGCCGCCGCACTGGTTCTGGGTGAGAACATTGGCACGACGATCACCGCGCTGCTCGCATCCATCGGAGCGAACACCAATGCACGCCGCGCTGCATACTTTCACGGGTTATTCAACCTGATTGGTGTCGGTTGGATCAGCATCATCTTCTTTCAATATGTGAAATTCGTCCCCTGGTTGATCAATGCCGACGTGACTCAGTCGATCATCGATGAAGAAGGGGGCAGGATTTTTCCACAGATCACTGCAGCCATTGCGGCGACGCATTCGATTTTCAACGTCGTCAACACGCTGCTGTTCCTGCCGATTGCACATGTGGCTGCGCGATTGCTTACACGAATCGTGCCCGAACGCGGGGTCAAGGAGAAGCATCGTCTGACGAACCTCGACGTCCGCATGCTCGAGACACCGGTGGTTGGCATCGAACAATCGCGTGTGGAACTACTGCGAATGGCGGATGGCTGCCGGAAAATGATGGACTGGTTGAAGACGTCAATCGGCGAAGATGATCCCGACCCGAAACGTGTGAAAAACCTGTTTCAACTGGAAGAGGATCTCGACACCATACAGGACGAGTTTGTCACCTTCATGACGACTCTACTGTCCGGCAACGTGCCACACCGGGTGATTGAAGAGGGGCGTGAACAATTGCGAA
>CAWVUS010000048.1:0-22513 GCA_963933195.1 uncultured Planctomycetaceae bacterium | reverse complement strand
CTTCTTGACCGTCTTCTTGACCGTCTTCTTGCGTGCCATGAGACTTGGTCAACGGTTGAGGTCGGGGCGAAAAACGTTCAGTCCGAGACGACCTGCAGGGCGTGACGTATTTCCTGGGACGAGAGCAGCCCCTTGAGCCGATCGGCAAAACCCGGAGTCACCCGCCAGCGGCCCAGCACGTCGAACAACTCGTCGAGTCGTTCCTCTTCCAGGCACAGTTCACTCTTGAGTTGTTGAGCTTCATCCGGCGGCAGGTCCTCGAACTGCGAGATGACCAGGAAGTCTCCTTCGCAGTCCAGTGCCATGTGCAGTTGCTTCATCGCCTCGGCCAGGCCGTCGTGCACGTCCCGGATCAGTCTCTGGGGCCCCTGTTCGAGCAGGGTGGTGAACTCGTCGGAATTGACTCGTGCCACCCGGGCCGCGGTTTCGCAGGCGGCAAAGATCACAGCTTCGTCGACGAGTGTAGCGACGTGGGTTTCCGAGCAGACGTGTCGGTACCAGGTCTCGGAGAGCAGGTCGAGTTGGACCTGGGGTGGGACGGACTTCAGGAACGGCACCTGGGTCAGGAAGCCAAAGGTTTGCCAGGGGTCGTTGTCGAACTGCCGGGCCAGTACCAGTCGTTCGAGCGTTTCGTGGAAACTGGCTCGGAACGCTGCGTAGGTCAGGTCGGTGCGGGGCAGGGGATCACTGCAGATAGTCAACATGGTCAATTCATGCTCACACACGCGAGGCGACGTCTCAACAGTTTTCTCGCCACGGTGGTACCGGTTTCCCTTGGTTTCTCCTGGTGGCGCCACAGACGCGGCACAGGCGGTACTATCCGACCAATCCGTGCCGGCGGTCTCTGGCATCGCGCCGCTACCCGCGGGCGGTCAACTCGCGGATCGGGTTGCCGTCGCGGAGCACGGGGATGGGGCGACCGGCAAAATCGGCCAGGGCCAGGTGATCCGCGTCGATTCCCAGGTGGTGGTAGATCGTGGACAGGAAGTCGTCGCGACCAACGATCCGGTCCTTGGCGTCCTCGCCGCGACCGTCGGTTGATCCGATGACCTGGCCGGCAGGAATCCCGCCACCGGCGAAGAGGATCGAGGTGGCACGTGGCCAGTGATCCCGTCCGGGTTGTACGGTCCCCTTGGGGGCACTGGCGACGCCCTTGCCGGAACTGGCCACGTGAGAAATCTTTGGCGTCCGACCGAATTCTCCGGTCACCACCACCATCACCCGCTGGTCGAGCCCGCGTTCAAAGATGTCTTCAATCAGGGCGGCCACGGCCTGGTCATAGAACGGGCAGCGGTGCTTGAGTCCCTCGAAGACGTTGTGATTGACCGCGTGGTCGTCCCAGTTGCCCACGCGGCCACACAGTGATCCGTTGAAGGTGGTCGTGACCAGGTCGACTCCCGATTCGACCAGTCGCCGGGCCAACAGCGCCTGTTGTCCCCAGCGATTTCGACCGTAGCGGTCTCGCGTGGCGACCGATTCCTGGTTGATGTCAAAAGCCCGCTTGGCGGCCGGACCGGTCAGCACGTCCAGGGCCTGTGTTTCGAATTCGTCCAGGGCCTTCATGCGGTGGTACTGGTCGGCTTCGCGGCTGAGCCGATCGAGGCTTTGCCGCAGCCCGATCCGTTCCTGCATCCGGGCCAGCTTCTGCTTGTCATCGAGCCCGATATTGGGGACCTGGAAATTGCCGCTGTTGGGGTCTCCCGTGACGGCGAAGGCCTCGTAAGCCGGTCCCAGGTAGGCCGCGCCGGCGTAGGGCACCGGGTTGACGCCAACATAGTTGGGCAGGCCGCTGTGGGGTGCCTGTCTCATCCGATGCGTGATGGAAAACAGGTCGGGGTGATCGGGTTTTTGCTTGAGAATTCGGACCGGGTGTCCGGTGAGCAGTTGCTGGGTGCCCTGCTGATGGCAGAACCCGGTGTGCACCATCGACCGGAGCAGGCTGAACTTTCCGGCCACCCGTGCGTGGTGGGGGAGCAGTTCACAGATTTCCATTCCGGGAACGTCGGTGGCGATGGGATCGTAGGGACCCCGGTAGGCCGATCCCGAGAGCGGCTTGGGGTCGTAGGTTTCCAGGTGGCTGGCTCCACCTTGCAGCCAGACCAGGATCACCGCCTTGCGGTCACCGGCGGAGGATTGGTCGGCGGCGGCCCGCGAGGCGAGCAATGCCGGCAGGCTCAGGCCGCCGAGGCTCATCCGCAACAATTCACGTCGCCTCAACGTCGGCCCCGGCGAAACGCTCGGTGCCGGGCAATTGAGTCGGTCGGATGCAGTGGTTGCTGGAAGGGTCGTCACAGGTGTTGGGTACCATTGGGTTGTCGGGCTGGTCAAGCCCGTCGTGTGTTTCGTCACATCGCTGTTGACCAGCGTCGCAGTTGTGGAATCCCCCACCGTCCCTGTAGTCTAGCAGCACTCTGAGTGCGGTTCTTTGTGGTATCGGCACGAATTGGCGGCCCGTTTCGAGAGTTTCGGACAGGATATGGCAAGTCCCGAGTCTCCAGGCGGTCACAAGAAGTTGGGGCAGTTGGCTGCGACGGCCATCTGCGGCAACGACATCACGTCCAGTTGCCTGTACGTCTCGGCTTTGGCCACGATGGCCGCCGCTCATCTCTCGCCATTCTCGCTGCTGATCGTCGCGGCGGTGCTGTACCTGTTCCGCAAGATCTACGCCGAGGTCGTGGGGGCCCTGCCACTCAACGGCGGTGCCTACAACGCGTTGCTGAACACCACCAGCAAGTCTCGCGCGTCGGTCGCCGCCTGCCTGACGCTGCTCTCCTACATGGCCACCGCGGTCATCTCGGCCATCGAAGCCGTGCACTATGTCCGGTCGTTGTGGGATGGGTTGCCGGAGATAGCCGCCACGATCGGGCTGTTGGCGGTGTTCATGATTCTGACGATCGTGGGGATCACCGAGAGTGCCAAGGTGGCCATCGGGATCTTCATCACACACCTGGTCACCCTCGGCCTGTTGCTCATCGCGGGACTCGTCTGGTTTCTTTCCAACGACGCGCACCTGGATGACAACTTCGATTTCCAGGCTCCCATCCAGCGGCAGATGATCATCTCGGGCAAGATGCTCGATTCCGAGGCCCTGTCTACAAAAAAGAAGAACGAGGTCATCGGCGGCATCGAGACGCAACTGGGCAACGGCACGCTACCCGCTTCGCTCAAGGTGTACCTCGAGGAGAAAGGTGTCGAACTGGCCGGCGAGGAGGTGGCTCCGGTCGAAGGAGATCCCCATCGCTGGCGGATCGGCACCGGTGGCCTGGAGGTGCTCGTCCAACCCGAGCCGGTCGGTGACGGTGGCCACGAAGAGGAGCGGGGGTTGGCGGTGTTGACCGAGACGACCCTGTTGGTCGGATTGTTCTTCGGATTCTGCGCGGCGATGCTGGGGATCTCGGGGTTCGAGAGTTCGGCCAACTTCGTGGAGGAACAGGAGCCTGGAGTGTTCCCCAAGACGTTGCGGAACATGTGGATTGCTGTCTCGATTCTCAATCCCAGCATGGCGCTCCTGACGCTGGCGGTGTTGCCCGTTGACGAGGTCGGATTCCACAAGAACCACCTGCTGGCCCACCTGGGGGACCTGACCGCCGGTGGTTGGCTGAAATTCCTGATTTCCATCGATGCCGCACTGGTGCTCAGCGGAGCCGTTTTGACCAGCTATGTCGGGGTCACCGGCCTGGTCCACCGCATGACACTGGACCGGTGCCTGCCCCAGTACCTGCTGAAGAAGAACAAGAAATTCGGCACGACACACCGCATCGTCATCGCCTTTTTCATCCTGGCCGTTTCGGTGTTGCTGGTGACTGGCGGAGCTCTCGAAGCCCTGGCGGGTGTCTACACGCTGTCGTTCCTGTCGGTGATGGTGTTGTTCGCGGTGGGCAACATTTTGCTGAAGGTGCGTCGCCGTCGACTGCCCCGCCCCGACCGGGCGTCCTGGGTGTTTGTGGTGGTTGCCACCGTTGCGGTGGCGTCGGCCCTGGTGGGGATCGCCATCGATCAGCCCGAGTACTTCATGGTCTTCCTCTACTACTTCCTGCCGGCTCTGGCCGTGGTGATGGTCATGCTGTGGCGGGTCGGATTGCTCAAGACGGTGCTGGGAATCGTGCAGTACCACAGCAAGTGGGTGCTGCAGTTCTTTGGAGGCATCTCCAACGGAATCGAGAAGAAGATCGACCAGATCAATTCCCAGCAGGTTGTCTTCTTCACTCGCGGTGACATGGTCGACAACCTCAGGCGGGCCGTCGAATACGTTCGCGACAATGAACAGACCAAGCGGATCAAGGTGGTGACGGTTGCCGAGGACATCTCGAAGATTCCCGACAAGATCGAGCACGACCTGCAGGTGCTCGATGAGGCCTACCCCAACATCGATCTCGAGTTCGTCAAGATGGAGGGGACATTCAGCCCGGCGTTGATCGATCGACTGTCCGGTGAATGGAAGATTCCCAAGAACCTGATGTTCATTGGTTCACACGGTGAGAAGTTCAAGTACGACCAGGCGACCCTGGGAGGCGTGCGGTTGATCATCTGAGTGGGGTTTTCAGCAATCTCCGTACATTGTCCCGGCACATGGCGATCCCGCGACGTACCAACACCAGCCGATCCCGCAGCTGTCCCGTGCCATGACCGATCGCTACTACGCCGCCTGCTGCCAGACCGATTTTCCCTGTCCGTCGGATCGGGACGAGATCGGCGAGCGGACTCGTCGCATGTGTGCGATGGCCGAGCAGACGATTGTGGGCTACGAACCATTTCATGATGTCCGGTTGCTGGTGTTTCCCGAGTTTGCTCATGCCGCGCCGATCTACGACTCGGTTGAAATGCTCAGGCAACGCCTGGCCGTGGAAGTCCCCAACGAACACACCGATGCCTACCAGGCACTGGCGGCCAAGTACGGTTGCCTGATCCAGACCGGGTCGTTCATCGAGACCGATCCGGACTGGCCGGACGTGCTGTTCAACACCACCTGCCTGGTCGGGGCCGACGGCGTGCTGTCGAAGTACCGCAAGGTCAATCCATGGATTCCCTGGGAACTGCACGCCAGTCCCCACGACCTGGACGGTTATACCGACGACCCCTTTCCGGTGGTCGACACGGAACTGGGAAAACTGGGCGTGGCGATCTGTTACGACTGGTTGTTTCCCGAGACGATCCGCCAGTTGGCTTTCCAGGGAGCCGAGGTCCTGATTCGCGTTTCGGCGTACATGGATCCCTGGGGTGCGACTCCGCCGATGGACTGGTGGACGTTGTTCAACCGGGCCCGCGCGGCCGAGAACACCGCCTTCGTTGTCGCCTGCAACCAGGGGGCCACCTTCGAGCATTACCCGCCATTCAGTTGGCCCGGGGGGAGCATGGTGGTCGATTTTGACGGACGGATCCTGGCCCAGGCTGATGCGGGCCCAGGCGAGAAGGTCGTGGTGGCTCCGATTGATCTCGCGGCCTTGCGGGCGGAACGCCATCGCCGGATCGGTCACGACATGCGGAGCCATCTACGGAGTGAGGTTCACAACTACCTGGGACAACCCTGGTTGCCGCCGGCCGATGCGCATCCCCTGACGGGTGCCACGATCCGTGAGCGGATTGACCTGGGTCGCAAGCGATCGGGGATCGAGCCGGATTCCGCGACTGGAGAGAATCAATGACCGACGTCCGCTGGTCGCGTTGCCGGTATCTTTGGCCACTGTTGCTGCTGGTCCTGCTGGTCGGCTGTCCCGACGATTCGCCGACTCCAGGCAACGGCGGGGCCGGGACGACCCCCGGGGACAGTGGGCAGTCCGGGAAACCGTTTCGTGTGACCGCCGAGTTGGTTGCCGAGAACAACCGCGGTGCCGGGCTGATGGAGCAGTACAAGTACCAGGAGGCGATGAAGGTCTTCCAGAAGCTGGTCGATGACCATCCCGACTGGTTGGATGCCAGGGTCAACCTGGCCATGGCGGTGCTCAATTTCACCCAGAAGGGAGCCTCGGCGGTTCCGATTCTCGAGGAGGTTGTCGCCGCCGATCCGGATCACGCCGCGGCGACTTATTGCCTGGGCCTGTCGCTGTTTCATGCCGCACGGATTTCCCAGGCGCGGGTGCATTTCCAGCGCGCCGTGAAGCAGGATCCCCGTGACGCGCACTCGGCCTACTTCCTGGCCCGCTGCCTGGAAGAGGAGCAGCCGGCCGAGGCGGTCACCTGGCATCAGAAGGCGTTGGAACTGGAACCGTATTTCCAGTCGGCTCATTACCGCTGCTTCGATCTCCTGAGGCAACTCGACGGACAGTTCGATGCGGCGATGCGGCACATGGACGAGTTCAAGCTGCTCAACGAACATCCACTCTCGGTGGCCTTCGCCTACAAGTACACGCTGATGGGACCCAAGGCGATGGTGATCCGGGTGGGGCTGTCACCGGGCGACACTCGGCCGGTCGAATCTCCGGACGGTCCGCTGTTCGATCCACCGGCGGAGGTTTCGGCGGCCAATTCGATCAAGGTGCCTGCCGGTGTGAGTGCGACCACGTGCGACATCAATGCCGACGGTCACCAGGACCTGTTCGTGGTGTCCACCGATGGCAACCACGTGTTGCTGGGGTCCGGCAAGGGACCCGGTGGATTCACTCGAGCCACCGACCATGCCCTGGCGAAGGTTCCCGGAGTGGTGGCACCGTTGTGGGGCGACTTCGACAACGACGGCCTGCTGGATGTGTATCTCTGCCGACATGGGGCCAACCAGTTGTGGCGCCAGTCGGAAGCGGGCAAGTGGGAAGACATCACGAAAGAGTCCGGGGCGGGTGGGGCCGACGCAACGACTGTCGACGGCGTCTGGTTGGACCTGGACCACGACGCCGATTTGGACCTCTTGCTGGTCCACCGTGACCAGCCGGCTCAACTGCTCAACAACAATCGTGATGGCACGTTCGAGGACATCAGTGACAAGGTCGGCGTGAGTCGTTCTGGAACCGTTTCGGCATCGGCCGTCGTGGCCGATTTCGACGGCGACCGTGACCTCGATATCCTGCTGCTGGGACCGGCAGCGGCGAGCGACGGCAAACATCCGGGCAACGTGCTGCTGTACAACGACCGGGCGTGGCGGTACCACGCCGACAAGGCGTTGGGCGGATTGGCCGGAGCGGCGGCAGCCGCGGCGGTGGCCGGTGACGTCCATGCCGATGGCCAGGTGGAACTCTATGTTGCCGAATCCGGCTCGGTGATCCGCTGGACCCGCAAACCCGACGGGGCGTGGGACAAGTTGAAGCTGGTCCTGGGTGACGCCGAGGGTGTCATTGGTTCGGGGCCTCCCCGCATCGCCCTGGCGGATGTGACCGGTGATGGCCGGAACGAGTTGTTGGTGGGAACCAGTGGCTGGTCGGCCTGGCAGTTTTCGGGTGATTCGAAAGAGGCCAGCCTGGTCGAGGTGGCCGATTCGGGAGAGCATGATGCCCTGGGGGCGTGGATCCCCGTCGTGCTCGACGATGTCCATGGCCCGTCGATCATCGGCACGGTTGTTGACGGGGCGTTGATGGCCTGGGCGGCCGGATCCGGGCGACAGCCCTTTGTCACCGTGTCTCTGTCAGGAAAAAAGAAGGGACGGAACCGCGAACGGTCCAATGCCTCGGGACTGGGCAATACCGTGCTGGTCCGGGTCGGTGGTCGCACGCTGCGAGCCGATTCGCTTCCGGCCGATTCCGGGGCGGGCCAGAGCCTGCAGCCGTTGGCCATCGGTTTGGCTGGAGCCCGGCGAGCGGATTACCTGAAGGTCGTCTGGTCCGAAGGGGTCACCCAGGGGCAACTGGATGTCGTGTCGGGCACCCGCCATGCGATCGAGGAAGTGGACCTGATGCCAACCAGTTGCCCGGTATTGTTTGCCTGGGATGGCGAATGTTACCGGTTTGTCAGCGACCTGCTGGCGGTTGGCGGCATGGGCTACCTGGTCGAACCGGGCACGTACGCCCCCTCGGATCCGACCGAGAATTTCTTGATGCCGGCCGGGTTGGCCCAGCCCAGGGACGGCCGGTTTCGTCTGAAGCTGACCGAACCGATGCCCGAGTTGACCTACCTCGATCGGGTCGGGCTGGTCGCCTGGGATCTGCCACCGGGCTGGCAGATGGTGCTCGACGAACGCCTGGCCACCGCGTTGCCCGATCCCACCGGTGAACCGATCACCTACCGCGTGGAACAGGCTCCGGAACGGGTGATCAATGAACGTGGCCAGGAGATGACCGAACGCGTCCGCGGGGTCGATCACCGGGCGGCGGATGTTGGACGCCTGGACCACCGGTTCCTGGGTCGTTTGGCTGGCGAGCACGTCCTGGTGATGGAATTCTCCGAGCCGCTGGATGCGGGGCCGGGCGAGCCGGTGCTGCTGGCCAACGGCTGGGTCGAGTTCCCGTATTCCCAGACGGCGTACTCGGCCTGGCAGGCCAAGGCGGCATTCGAGGCTCCCACCCTGGAGGCTCGTGATGCCGACGGGAACTGGGTCGTTTTGGCCAAGACCTTCGGGTACCCCGGCGGGATGCCTCGCCAGATGGCATTGCCGTTGCCGAAACAGAGGTTGCCGGCGGGAACCAGGGCGCTGCGGCTGAGGACCAATCTCGAGGTGTACTGGGACCGGCTGACGGTGATCCGCAGCGAGGCGTGTCCCGCGGTGGTGAGACGCGAGATGAAACTGGCCACCGCGGACCTGCGTGAGAGCGGTTTCATGGTGCGGCAGATCCGGGACCAGTTCCGTCCGCATTTTGACTACACGACTCGCGAGGCGAAGCCCGAGATTCCCGACCCGGTCGGGTTCTACACCCGGTTGGGTGATGTCAACGAGTTGGTGAGCACCGCCGACGACGCGGTGGCAATCTTTGGTCCCGGCGAGGAGATCCACGTCGAGTTCGAGGCTCTCCCGCAGAAGATCCCGCGAGGCTGGACTCGGCGGCTGGTGCTCGAGACGGTCGGCTGGTGCAAGGACATGGACCTCTACACCGGCGACGGCAGCACGGTGGGGCCGTTGCCGACGACGGGGCGACCGGTAGGACCCCGCGAGCGACTGCACCGGAAATACAACACCCGGTACCAGCGAGGTTGGTGACGTGGTGGTGTTGGCCTAGTGCCCGCCGCCGCCACCAAACCCGAAGATGGACGAAAACCGTTCGATCAGAATGCAGGCCATGATGGCCGCAGCGGTGGCGATCAGAAGCAACGACGTGATTGTCGACATCCGCAGTCGCTTGTCGGTCTGGTAGGCCAGGTAGAGCACGCCGATCATCAGCAACGGAGTGTTGAAAACACCGTTGACCCACTGGCCCAGGATGACCAGTTCTGCGGGATTCGCACCAAACACCGACGAGTAAATTGTGAGGCCGAGGAACGCGGTCAGGTAGATGTTCTGGAAGATGCGGTTGTATTTACGGCGGGCCGTGGGGTTCTCGTACTCGAAAGTTCCCATGCTCGAAAGCAGATCGGTCCACATGCGTCCCGAGGCGGCCACGACAACGACGATGGTCGAGAACAGTGTGCAGAAGCCTCCGAACATGAAGACTCCGTAGCTCCAGGCACCGTAGGTTTCGGTGTAGATCTGTGAGAGTTGCTCGACGACTTTCATGCCCGAGGGCACCTCGCCCTTCTTGTGCAGGATGGCGCAACCGACCAGGAAGTAGGCGGCAGTGATGACGCCGGCCAGCAACGTGGCGACGCCGGCGTCGAGTTGGAGCACCTTGATCCAGCCCTTGGCCCGGTCGACCCAGCCTTCGTCGTCGGGACTGCCGAGGTTGTCGCCGTAGCCCTTCTCGAGGATCCAGTACGGATACATGAACATCTCGTTGGCCGTCGTGCCCAAAGCGCCCAGCAGGCTGATCACGGCAAAGAGAATCGCCCCGCGTTGAGCGGGTTCACCCAGTGAGAAGGTCATCCCGCTGGTCACGTCAGCCATCGTGAGTGGATATTTTGGGTTGGGACTGAAGATCAGCAGCAACAGGGCGACGACGACCGAGAGGCTGAAGCCGCAGACCAAAAAGGCAATCAACTTTTCCAACGCCCCGTACAGGCTGAACCAGAGGACCCCGCCAACGATGGCGAAGATGATCAGGCCCCAGCCGATGGTCGAGGTGTTGGCGTCACTGCCCAGGGGCATCACGCTGGTGAACAGTCCGGCCGTGGCGGCCATGATGCCGCCGACGGTGACCACCGAGATCGTGTAGCCGAAGATGTAGAGGATGCCGATCCAGCCTGTTCCACGGAATTTCGGGCCGGGAACCTGGTTGAGTGCCTGGATCGTGGTGCGGTTGTGCACCAGGCAGTACCGGCCGAGTTCGACCTGCAGGAAGTACTTGATCAGGCAACTGAGAATCACGGCCCAGAACAGCACGAAGCCAAACTTGGCCGCCTGAATCGGTACGTTGATCAACTCGCCCGACCCGATCACCGAACCACTGACGACGATCGCCGGGCCGATGGCCATCAGCATCCCACCCCAGGTCTTGGGGGGAGTTTTGTAGGTCGGGGTCACCACGTCGGGGGTGTCCTGGGGGGAATCAGAGGCCATGGCGTGGGTCTCGAGGGAGTCACTGGGGGATGAAGAATCGCTGGATCACGAGCAGCCCGCCCGGCTACTGGGCCGGCCACGGTATCAGAGGTTCTCGTTCGACGACAAGGCCACGCGAGTGATGACGGGTTGAGCCAGCGTGTTGCCCATCATATCAACCAAGTTTTACTCGATAAAATACACACAAAACACGAACCAAGGGGTTGACTTTATGGGAGAAACAGGCTGAGAATGATTTGCTTCAACGATTTGAGTACCGAGAGACAAAAAATACCTCCTGAGACTTGCGGGATCCTCTTCATCAGGTGATCTCGTCCTGCCAAACAGCCAACCGTGGCCTCTGATTTCCCACCCCCCGCGACTCCCCCCTTGTCGCACCTGCCGCGGTGAAACTTGTCTCTGGCGAGCCATGGTCGTTGCACGTGGAAGACCGCGTGATCTGCATAGATGCTGCATTCGTCAATTCAAAACGGTTGACGGGTGTACAACCGCGAGCCACCACGTTCGAGAGGAGAAATTGACTCGGTTCAATAACCGGATGACCACGACACGAACAGGAACCGGTTGTTGTTTCGAGAAGAGGACGGGTTGGTTTGTGGCCTGTCAACGAAAGTTTCTCACCGATGGGGTCGCATCTTAACCAGAGCGTGCGAGCCGGATCATCGGAGAGGAGGATTGACAGACCGGGGCAATCGAGCCGTGGAACTTGCTGACCCGGGCCCTGATGGAGTGTAGAAGAGAGTAGAGGACGCAGCGTACGAGTCACAACAGAAGTACAAGTACAGGACGCCCG
This sequence comes from uncultured Planctomycetaceae bacterium, assembly GCA_963933195.1. Lineage (GTDB taxonomy): Bacteria > Planctomycetota > Planctomycetia > Planctomycetales > Planctomycetaceae > UBA8437. The sequence continues at coordinate 11,213 of CAWVUS010000048.1, read as the reverse complement.
GGTCAGGCCCGGGTGTCAAAAGACAGGAAGACAGAAGGAAAACTAGAAATGACGGTTGGACGGGATGGAGAGATGAACGTGACGGACCAAGATCGGACACAAGCGGGCCCCGGCGTGGAATCGACCGACGGGCCCTGGATCGGGCGACCGCGCGATGTGGTGGAATTGGACCCCGGAACCCCGACGGTTGCGGCTCCGGGTTCGATGGAAAAGGTCATGATGTTGCAGGCTCGTTACGCGGCGGGTGTGCCGCTGTGGGATGAGCGTGACAGCTACGATCACAGCGAGGCGGCGGCCACCCAGGCGGTGCTGACGGCCGCCTCGACACTTTCCAAGTCCGCGGCTGGAGTTGCCGGGGACGTGGTCGAGGAACAAGGCGAGCCCCTGGCGATCTAAGCCAGTGGCCCGAAAGGGACTCGACTCATGAAGTTTTCGGAATTCGTTTGCCAGGACGCAGTGACGACCTCGCTCTCGGCCACTGACCGTGACGGGATCATCGCTGAACTGGTCGACACATTGGTTGCTTCCGGAGGCCTGTCGGCCGATCACCGTGACAGTATTGTCGCGGCGACGATCGCCCGGGAGGAACTCGGGACGACCGGGATTGGCAACGGGGTTGCCATTCCGCACGCCAAGCATCCGGCCGTTGACCGGGTGGTGGCGACGGTGGGGGTTGGCGAAGCGGGAGTGGATTTTGGCAGTCTCGACGGCCGGTCGACACGGGTCTTTTTCTTACTCGTGTCCCCTCCGGATGCACCCCAGGATCACCTGCAGGCGTTGGAGACGGTTTCGAGACATCTGCAGGAAGAATTCTTCCGGCAATTCCTCTCCCAGGCGCAAACACCTTCGGCCATCCTCGACGTATTGAGCGAGGCGGACGCATCGACTACGGCTTGAGTGGTCGGCAAGAGACAACAAGTAAAACAGTTATAAAAGAAGAAGATTGAGGACAGAGACGTGTACGGATTTGACAAGAGACTCGACGAATTGGTCATCTCGGCTACGGCTGACAAGGGCGTGGATTTCATTGATGTTTGCGGTTACCTGCCGGACAAGGCCGCGACGAGTGAGAAACTGGACTTGTTGCTCGAAGCACTCGCCGAACGTGGCTTGAGAGTTCGCGCGAACCGGTCGGCCTGTGGGGACATTGCCCAGTCACTGGCTCCCAAACCACAGCGGGCCGAGCGAGGCGGCGATGGCGAGGGAAGCGAACAGGGTGTGACGGCTGACTCGATCCGCATGTATCTTCGCCAGATGGGCCGCCTGCCGATGCTCGATCGCAACCAGGAAATCTCGGTTGCCAAGCGGATCGATATCACCCGCAAGCAGTTTCGTCGACTGATCCTGGGATCGATGTTCATTTTCGATCGCGCCGTGGACATGCTCGCGAAGGTCTACGCCGGTCAACTGCCGTTCGACCGGACGATCGAGGTCTGCGTGACCGAGGGTCGCGAGAAGACCCAGGTCCAGGGACGGTTGGGGCCGAACCTGGCCACCATCGGCCGGTTGCGGACCGAACTGGCCGAAGATTTCGTGTTGATCAACCGTTCGCGAACGACCCAGAAGGTCCGGGGTGTGGCGACCGAGCGGATGGAAACGACTCGCCGCCGCATGGTTCGGCTGCTCGAGGAACTCGGCCTGCGTGAACAGAAGCTGACGCCGATTTTTAAGCAGTACGAGCAGATCGCGGCCCGGATGACCGAGTTGGATGCCATCCTCAAGCGTGCCAAGAACGAACGAGCCGCCAAGGCGCGGGCTGAGTTGAAGCAACTCAAGGAACTGACGCTTGAGACGCCCCAGTCGATCACCGAACGGCTGGGTCGGATTGGCGTGGCCGACGATGATTACGAACAGGCCAAGCAGGACCTGGCAAACGGCAACCTGAGACTGGTCGTTTCGATTGCCAAGAAATACCGCAAGCGTGGTTTGAGTTTCCTGGACCTGATCCAGGAAGGGAACTCGGGGCTGATGCGTGCTGTCGAGAAGTACGAGTACCTCCGGGGTCACAAGTTCTCGACCTACGCCACATGGTGGGTTCGCCAGGCGATTACACGGGCGATCGCCGATGCCGGTCGTACCATCCGGTTGCCGGTGCACATGACCTCCGCCATGTGGGCACTCAACCAGGCCCGCAACACGTTCCTGCACGAGAACTACCGCGAGCCGACGACCGAGGAACTGGCCGAGGCGGCCGGGGTGCCGCTGGAAGAGGCCCGGGCCATGCTGGCCGTGGCTCGCTCGCCGGCCAGTCTTGACCGGCCGATCTCGGACACCGATGAGACTGACCTGGGTGACTTTGTCGAGGACAACGGGTCCTTGCGGCCGGCCGAGGTGGCTGCCAACAAGATGCTCAGCAAGGAAGTCAACCAGGTACTGGAGACACTGACCTACCGCGAGCGGGAGATCCTGAAGCTGCGATATGGAATCGGCGACGGGTATCCCTACACGCTCGAGCAGGTCGGCCTGATCTTTGGTGTCACTCGTGAGCGAGTCCGCCAGATCGAGGCCAAGGCATTCGACAAGTTGCAGGACCCCCGCCGTCGTGCCAGGCTGGCCGGGTTCCTCGCACAGGGCCAGGGTCAACAACTCACCGGGTTGGCTCACTAGCCGCGTGCCACAAACATGACCAAGTCGCTGGGTCAGGCGACCGGGTTGAAACGAAACAGGGAGTCGGAACCGCTGGGGTCCGGCTCCCTGTTTCTCTTTGGTTTCTCTTTGAACGGCCGACAACTGCTACTTGAAGCAGTAGAGGTGTCCGTTGGTGCGGAGGTAGATCCGTCCATCGACGATGGCCGGGGTCGCGTAGGTCTCCTCGCCGAACTGCGCCCGGTGCAACACCTTCCACTTTCCCTCGCCGCTGATAACGCTCAGACGACCCTTCTGATCCAGCAGGTACACCTTGCCATCCCCGGCGACCGGAGAACTGTAATAGTTGCCTGCCCCGGGCACTCGCTTGGTTTGCAAGGCCTTGCCGCTGCGTGCGTCGAGGCTGGTCAGGATGCCACCGTCCTTGACGGTAAAGACGGTCTGGTTGAAGAACAGCGGTGAGGCACAAAACGGGATGTGTCGACGGTATTCCCAGGCCACGTGTGTCTTGGTGGCATCACCCGAGGCACCCGGCTTGATTGCCAGCACCACGTTGCGGGCGACGTCGAAGAGAGTCCTGTAGTACTCGTATTCCTTGCGAGTGATGGAACCGGTCTTGTCTCGGTCCACCTGCGGGAACCGTCTTTCGATCGCGTGCCCCTTTTCCAGTTCGGGACGTTCCAGTGTCCCGTTCTTGTTCTTATCCAGGGTGGCAATCATTTTCGCAAATGGTTCGACACTGATTCGCTCATCGATGTCTCCACCCCGCGCCCAGCCGGCCACGTACAGCTTGCCGTCACCTCCGACCACCGGCGTGTTGCAGACAGCGCGCGAGAGGCCGCGGACAGTCCACAGTTCCTTTCCAGTTGCCAGGTCATACCCCACCACTCGCAGCGTGGCCGCCACGACCACCTGTTTTTTTCCGGCGACGGTCCAGATGACAGGCGTGCAGTAGTTCCTGGGGAATTCGCTGCGGTCGGTTTTCCAGGCCAGCTTGCCGGTTCGCTTGTTGTAGGCGGCCAGGAAGCTGTTGGTGTCGTGGTCCTGGACGGTGAGCACCAGGTCGTCGACGATCACCGGCGAGGTGCCGGCTCCGAAGTCGTTGTTGAAAGGCCCCATCTTCCTGGTCCACAGCAACTTGCCATCGACGGAGTGGCAGTACAGTCCACTGGACCCAAACAGGCTGACAACCAGTTGTCCATCGGTGGCGGGGCTGGGTTGCGCGTGGCTCCCGATGGAGTGGATTTCCTCGAGCGACTTGTAGGGTGCCTCGCGTTCCCAGAGGATTTTTCCATTGGTCCGGCCGACCGCGATCGTGACGAGGGCCTTGTTGCGGACCGCGGTCAGGAACAGGCGATCGCCATACAGCACCGGAGAGGAGTGACCCGGAGGAAAAGTGACCTTCCAGGCGATGTGTTTCGAGTTCGGGCCGATTTCGGTCGGAAGTGGCTGAGACGATTCCGCCAGTCCATTTCCACCGACGCCTCGGAACTGGGGCCAGTTGGCCGCGGAGACGGATCCAGCCGTGACGGCCAGGACAAGCAGCAGGCAGAGGGGGAAACGCATCGATCGGGTCCTTGAAGGGATCGGGATTCCAGGACGTGTCAGCAACCGGTTCATGGATTCGTCAGATGCCGGGTGGGTCGGCGATGATATCACGATCGTTGGTCGCTTGCGTTGCAACCGGGTGACCCCATGGGGAGAATCGGCGACCGCTGTCTGCCACGATTCTGCTTGTTCAATTGCCGGGAGTTCCATCCAGATGACGCCATCAGAGACATTTGACATGACCGATCGTGTGGCGATGGTCTCGGGGGCCGGTCGCGGCATGGGCCGGGCGATGGCGTTGGCATTTGCCGGTGCCGGTGCCGACGTGGTTGTGGTCGACCTCGACGAGGAATCCAACCAACAGACCGCAACGGAGATCGAGGGACTGGGCCGCCGCGCACTGCCGGTTTCGTGCGATGTTTCGGATTGCGAAGCAATCGAGGAACTGTACCGCACGATCGATGCAGAATTTGGCCGGATTGATGTGGCCGGCAACGTGGCCGGCGAGGGGGTGTTGGCCGAACCGACCGAGATGACTCGGGAACAGTTGCTCGAGGCATTCAACGGCCTGGTGATCGGGCGGTACGTGTCTTGCCGGGAGGCGGGCAAGCGGATGCTGGCCGCGGGCTGCGGGAGTATCATCAATATCGGATCGCTGGCGAGCATGAGTGCCCTGGGACGCCGCCATCTCGCGTACTCGATGGCGATGGGGGCCGTGGTCCAGATGACCCGAGAACTGTCGACCGAATGGTCGGGCCTGGGAGTGAGGGTCAACGCGATCCTGCCCGCCCAGGTGATCAACCCGGGTCTGACCCAGCGGATGGAGGCCGATCCTCACCTGGAGCGGATGTTCCTGGGTGGGATTCCCGCCGGCAGGATGGGAGTCCCCGACGACATCCGTGGCCTCTCGCTTCTACTCGGATCGGATGCGGGCAGCTGGATCACCGGAGCGTTGATACCGATGGATGGCGGCAACCTGGCAATGAACGCCGGCGGAACACCCGGCTGGATGCGGGCCGAATCGGCCGAGGGTTTTGAGTCCGGCGGTGGCCGCCGCGGATAGGTTCGGGAAATGACAGCTCCACCGTCGCTTGTTGATTGTCGCATCGTGCGGCTGAATGCCGAGTTGTTTCCGGTGTCACCCGAGGAGCAGGAGGCGTGTCGCCGGTACGGGATCGAGCCCGAGCCGGTCGAGGCGGAGACGGAAGCCGAGTTGCGGGAGGTGGTGGCCGGGGCTGATGCGGTGTTCGCTGTCAGCGTGAAGTTGCCCGCCTCGGTGATCGCCGCGATGGACCGGTGCCGGGTGATCTCGAGGATGGGAGCCGGAACCGACCGGATTGATGTCCAGGAAGCGACCCAACGGGGGATCGTGGTGACCAACGTCGCCGATTTTTGTGTTGAGGAGCAGGCTGATCATGCGATGGCGATGCTGTTGGCCGTCGAGAGACAGTTCAAACGGATGGACCGTGAGATGGCGGCCGGCCACTGGACCGGATCTCGTGAGGTCTCGGGTCGCAATCACCGTTTGCCAGGCCGCACGCTGGGGCTGGTCGGTTTTGGGCTTTCTGCCAGGGCGATGGCTCGCCGTGCACGGGGTTTCGACATGCGTTTGCTGGCCACTCGACGACGAGAGCTGGACGATCCGGAACTGGCGGAACTGGGTGTCGAACTCGTTTCGCTCGATGAACTGCTCGCTCGGTCCGATTACGTGTCGTTGCATCTTCCGCTGACCGAGGCGACCTATCACCTGATCGATGCCGAGGCCCTGCAGCGAATGAAGCCCGGGGCGATCCTGATCAACACGTCGCGGGGGGCGATCGTCTGCGAGGAGGCGCTTGTGGCGGCGTTGGACGATCGTCGGTTGCGTGGCGCGGGACTGGATGTTTTCGAGCAGATCAACGTGCACGACCCCGACGAGGTGCCCCCGCGAGACAGTCCGTTGATCGGCCGTGACGACATCGTGGTGACTCCCCACGTGGCCGCCTTCAGTGTCGAGAGTCGGGAGGACGTCACCAGCGGAAGTGTTGCCAACCTGGTCGATGTGCTGGAAGGTCGTTGGCCGACGTCCGGGAACATCGTCAACGCCACGGTGGTCCCACGATGGCCGTTGGACCCGCGGTCTCCCGCGCGTTAGCGACGGACGTTCAACTCGACGGCCCGGGCCACACGATTGGTCCCGGACGCTTTGGATTGTTGGACCAGTTCGAGTTTCACCGGGTTGTCGCCCCGGGCAATCAGTGACGCCGGGATCTTCGTTTCCAGGCGGTCCTTGCCAACGGGTTTCCACTCGGTGATGGTTGTGCCGCCGAGCGTGACCGCGATCCGGTCTCCGGGCTGGAGGTTGTCGACCTGGATCCCCAGTCGCAACGAACTGGCCTTCGTCGCCAGGTTTTCACGAACCCGCAACCGGAGTGACAAGGGTTTGCCGGTTTTGAGTGTCGTGGGCAGCACGCAGTGCAACCAGTTGCTGGGGTATTCGCCTGCCGGACGACCACGGTCCACCACGAACAGCAACTCGGATTCGGCGGCACGCAGCCTGGCGGGGTCGCCGATCCGGTCGAGCATCGAGGCCATCCAGGGACCCGTTTGTTCGGAGTTGTTCTGCGTGTGTGGGAACCAGTTGAACAGGTAGATCCCGTCGGCTCCCTGGTTCCAGTAGTTGAGTGCGGTGGCGGCGGCGAGCTTGCGGGGAATCGGCGAATAGCGGCTTGGCCAGCCGTAGAGACACGGGTAGACATGGATGTGTCGTGGTCGGGCGAGTTTCTGGAACTGCTCGATTTCAATGTCGATCACACCGCTGCCGAGAATCACGTGGTCCACCAGGCCCTGTTTGATCCACTTGGCGACCTCGAATCCGTCGCGGGTACAGGCAGCCAATGACTCGTCGACGCGGACGGCCAGTTGCAGGCGGCGACCTCGTTTCTTGGACTGTTGCACGATCAACCGGTGGTACCGGCTGATCAGTTCGGTGAGCAGCGGGGCATTTTTCTTCACGGTGCCGGGCAGAAAGTAGGGAGCACCTCGCAAGAAGTCGATTTCGAGCCCGTCAAAATCGTACTTGGTGAGGATCTCTTCCATCGCCCGATACTTCAGGTCGCGAACTTCCTTGAAAGCGAAGTTGAGTGCCGTCGGGTAGCTGGTCACCGCACCGTATTTCTTTTTTCCGAGTAACCATTCGGGGTGCTTGATCTTGAAGGTTGGTCGTTCGTCGGCGATGAAGGCGTCGTGGATGTCGTTGATGCGGAAGGAATAGAAGACGTCGATTTTTCGTTTGCGAGCTTCGCGAACGACGACCAGTGGTGGGTCATTGCCCTGGTCGATCAGGGCCTGCAATTTCGGGTCGGTTTTGCCGACTCGAGCCCCGGAACGTTCCAGCACGCGGCTGTCGTAGTTGGCCGTATTTCCTCCGGCCCCGTCACACCAGAACAACGCATCGACGTGGCTGTCCTCCAGTGGGCCAAAGAGGTTCTCGATCCACTGTTGGAGGTTACCCCCGGCATCCTTGAAGACCCCGTGTCCATCGCTGTTGAAGATCACCCGATATCGTTTCGGGGCATCCGTTTCGCGATCTCCGGCTTCGACGGCAGCGACCAGCGAGACGCAGCACAGGGCCAACAGGCCGAGCCGGATGGAAAAGAGGTGGTTCATTGGCGTGATTCCGCGGTGCCGGATGTGATTGACGGGCGTTTCCGGAAATGCCCTCGCTCATTCGTAGGAGGGGACGTAGTGCGTGTGACGGGTGCCGGGTGTGATTGAATAGAGCTTCGCGTTCTTGAGATGGAAACGGAGTTGGATGGGGCGTCCCTGCAACTGGTGCAGGTCACGGTGTCCCTTCCAGGCCAGCTTGTGGCTGATGGCGTCGGATGTCAGCGGGATCGACTCTGCGAGCCCGAAGCCCTTGATGGGCTGTCCCTTCGCATCAAGAGCCTCGATGGCCAGGGAACCGCCCTGGGCGTTGGCGTTGACGGTCAGCGTGTCGCCCAGGAACAGGAATGTCCTGGTGGTCATCGTTCCTCCCTGGGGGCCGGCTTCGACGGAGACGAACCCGTCGACTCTCAACGTGGCCAGGCCGACTCCCTTCTTGGGAGGCTTGGCGTTGGGGTCCAGCTTGGGAGGGTTGCCGGTCCAGGTCCACCAGTGCTTGGCGTTGGCTCCCGCGTAGTAGAAGTGGATGCGGTTTCCGACGACGATCGGTTCGGGAGTGAAGTACGGCGTGATGTTGCCCCAGTCCCAGTCTTTCTTTTTCATATTCCCATAGGGCAGGAACACGGAGGCTCGCGCCGCCGGACCCCAGTCGCGTTTCGTCATCAATTCGGTGTTCGTCACCGTGCCACCGCCGCCGACTCGTGACCAGATCACCCCGTCGCGGCTGTAGGCCAGTTGCAGGTCCTGCCGGTCGGTCCACGGTTTCTCGGGAGTGATTGGCTTGAGTGATTCGTTGTGGTAGGCGCCGATCAGGCCGATGTAGCCACCCGCATAAGGCAAGGGTGCCATCTGGTAGAACTGGGTCGCCTGCACCTCGTCGCGATTGGTGCGTCGAATCAGCGTGACTTTTGGTGACCAGTGCAGGAAATCGTGGCTCTCGGTCCGGGCGACCAGCCGGACGTTGGGCGGTCCAAATCTCAGGAAGGCCATGTAGCGGCGGTTGCGGGCGTCCCAGAGCGGACAGATCTGCGTGTCGCTGAAGGGGATCAACTCGAACGGCTTGACCGCTTTCCAGTGGATGCCATCGGGGGAAAATGCGGCGCTGGTCATCCAGGTGGCCGACGTCCCATCCGGGGCGCAACTGAAAAGCATCTTGTAGCGACGGGCCGGGTCCGGGTCGTTGACGTCATGGATGATCCCGGGACACTGGAAACCGGTGACCGTTGGTGGCGAGACGAGGTTGGACCCGGTCTTGCTGTTCAGCACCGGCTTGGTCCACTTCACGCCGTCCCTGGAGGTGGCCAGGCACAGGTTGCCCTCCGAGACACCCTCTTTCTTCTTCCAGGTCTGATACCACATCCGGAACAATTTCTTCTTGGGATCGTAGTGGACCGTTCCATATCCCGGCCCGCCTTCCTCCCAGGGGTTCTCCTTGACCAGCACCGGGTTTTGCTTGTGCTTGACCGGCTGGTTGAGCTTTCGTTTGGCTCCCTTCAGCGAACCCACCAGCCGTGCGTCGATGAACAACTCGGTCTCCCGCAGCAGGATGGCTCCACCGGAGTTGGAATCGTTGAGGTCCTTGAGGAGTCCGTCTGGTGCCTTCAGTGGCTTGGCAGCCGGCAGCGAGGCGACCATCAGTGTCAACAGAATGCCTGCAGAAATCGTGTGGCGGAGCATTGAAACCGGTGTCCTGGAAAATGACGCGATTGATTCGGATCGACAGTGGCTTATACAATCTACGAACTGGATTTGAGGTTCAACGGTCGACGGTCGATTTTTAAAGAATAGTCAGAGACCGTTCAGTAGTTTTCGCGAGCCAGGTTCACGGAACAGGAGATTGCCGGTGTCAATTTCAACAAGTCATGGATTCGAGCACGATGCTCATCATGCTGGCAGTGTGCAAGCGTCTCCATTCCGTCCGGCCACCGACGACACGATCCGCGTGGGTTCACGGCGTTGGTTCCTGCAGACAGGAGCGGCGGGAGTTGGCGGGTTGTCGCTGGCCGAGTTGCTGGCGGCTCGGCAGGCATCGGCTGCCGGAGGTGGATCGGGATCGAACAAACGCAAGGCGGTGATCCTGTTCTGGCTGTCGGGTGGCCCCAGTCAACTGGACATGTGGGATCCGAAACCCAACGCACCCCGCGAAGTGCGTGGGCCCTTCGGCACGATTTCCACGGCGCTTCCGGGCGTGCGATTTGGTGAGCACCTGCCGATGCAGGCGGCCATGGCCGATAAGCTCTCGATCCTGCGGGCCGTCGACTGCAGTGCGAGCAACCACACACCGATCACGATGCAGGCCGGCAATCCGCTGGCGCGGCGAACCAACGACGGCCGGGACGGCGGAGGCTACCCCTCGATGGGTTCGGTCGTGTCGAAGTTCCGCGGCGGCAACGATGCCGACATGCCGGGATTCGTCGGACTGGCCAACAGTTGGACCAGCGACGTGTACGGAGCCGGCGAGATGGGTCCGACGCATGAGCCGGTCAAGGGACTGGAACTGACCGGCCGGTTTGCTTTGCCCAAGGGCATCGCGGCATCGCGGCTGGCCGACAGAGCGGGACTCCGCCAGGAATTCGACCGTTTTCGTCGGGATCTCGATCAACGCAACACGCTCGACCGACTCGACCAGAATCAGCGGCGGGCGTACCAGATGGTCGTCTCGGGCAAGGTCCAGAAGGCCTTCGATATGAGTCGCGAGGAGGCCGTCACGCGTGACGCCTATGGGCGGTGCAGCGTGGGCGAGAAGGCCCTGTTGGCGCGGCGGCTTGTCGAACATGGCGTGACGTTCGTGCTGGTCAGTGGAGCGTGGGGTTACTTTGATCACCACGGAGACGACGTTCGCTGGGGCGGGATCTCCAAGGGCCTCGCACCGTTGTCTCCGAAGGTCGACCGTGCGATGGCGACGCTGGTGACAGACCTGGAAACCCGTGGGCTGCTCGACGACACCTTCGTGATGATGATGGGTGAGTTTGGCCGGACGCCGAAGATCAACGAGAAGGCCGGTCGGCACCACTGGACCAAGGTGATGTCGATGGTCGTGGCCGGCGGCGGCATGCCGGCCGGGCAGGTGATCGGCGAAAGTGACCGCAACGGATCGTCGGTCAAGGCCGGTGCGGTGCGACCGCAGGACCTGGCCGCGACCACGTTCCGGCATCTTGGTATCGGGCTCGACACCCACTGGACCAACCGCCGTGGTCGACCGATTCCGATCGTCACCGAGGGCGGTCGCCCGGTTCCCGAGTTGCTCTAGCACGGGGACGTGCCCCGGTTTGCCCCAACTTGTTCCGGGCCGTGACCCCGGTGATCGATCATCTGGGATCCGGTTGTAGACAAAGATGATCGTCGGTGGGCGATGGACCTCGCCCCTTTCCAAGCGCAAGGTGCACCGGTATGATGGCCGGCAGAGGTGCCTGCGGCGGTGACCGGAGGGCTTC
>CAWVUS010000047.1:0-22600 GCA_963933195.1 uncultured Planctomycetaceae bacterium | reverse complement strand
TCTACGCTTCGCCCTCTTCCACCTTCCAGGTGTACTCGATGTTGCCCTTGGACTTGCCCTTCTCGTCGCACTCGGTGTAGGTCACCTTGATCTCTTCGAAGTTCAGCGAAAAGTCCTCGGCGGGAACATCCTCGGACTGACCACTGCCACTGATGTTGTAGCTGGTCACCTGGACGTTCTTGAGTTCGTAGGCGTAGTAGGTCACGCGGCCCGAGTCGGTGTAGGACGCGGTGACGTGGATCTCGACCTTCGGAAACACCTTGCCCTTGCAGACGCTCTCGGCGATCTTCGGGCTCGACTTGTCGATCTCCTTGGTGCAGTTGATGTCGCTGAGAACGACGTCACCGCGGCGACGCGTGGCTCCGGTCGCTCCCCCACCGGGCTTGAAAACGCCCTGGGCGAAGCTACCCAGATCGGTCCAGCCCTTGTGGTCCTTGTCTTTGCATTCCCCGTCGATTCCGTCGAACTTGATGTAGGCTGCCATGGTCTGTCTCCTTCTGCGAAGTACTGGTTGTGTCGTGATTGTTCCGGATCGTCCACCGTTCCGGACGAGTCACAAACATGTGTTATTGGCCGTGTGTGTTGTCCATGTCACTTGTTTGAACTCTTGTTACTAAGGTTCTCGTGACCTGGTGAAAAGTGTTGCGTGGAATCCTGGAGAATCGGAAAAAATCCGGGAATCACGTGGAGTTGTGGCCGCAGGGACGTGTCGCGGGCTGGCTTGTCTTGCCCCCCCGGCGGCTGCGTTCGGCCGGGGGCAGAAACCGACAAAGGCAACGCCGGAATGGCCATGGACCATTGTGGCGTTGCCTGCCCGAAGGTGCCAACCGAGACGCGGGAGCGGGGTGTCTGGTCCCGCTCCCGCGTTATAAGGGTGGCCGTCGCGAATAGTCGCTTTACGCTTCGCCTTCTTCCACCTTCCAGGTGTACTCGATGTTGCCCTTGGACTTGCCCTTCTCGTCGCACTCGGTGTAGGTCACCTTGATCTCTTCGAAGTTCAGCGAAAAGTCCTCGGCGGGAACATCCTCGGACTGACCACTGCCACTGATGTTGTAGCTGGTCACCTGGACGTTCTTGAGTTCGTAGGCGTAGTAGGTCACGCGGCCCGAGTCGGTGTAGGACGCGGTGACGTGGATCTCGACCTTCGGAAACACCTTGCCCTTGCAGACGCTCTCGGCGATCTTCGGGCTCGACTTGTCGATCTCCTTGGTGCAGTTGATGTCGCTGAGAACGACGTCACCGCGGCGACGCGTGGCTCCGGTCGCTCCCCCACCGGGCTTGAAAACGCCCTGGGCGAAGCTACCCAGATCGGTCCAGCCCTTGTGGTCCTTGTCTTTGCATTCCCCGTCGATTCCGTCGAACTTGATGTAGGCTGCCATGGTCTGTCTCCTTCTGCGAAGTACTGGTTGTGTCGTGATTGTTCCGGATCGTCCACCGTTCCGGACGAGTCACAAACATGTGTTATTGGCCGTGTGTGTTGTCCATGTCACTTGTTTGAACTCTTGTTACTAAGGTTCTCGTGACCTGGTGAAAAGTGTTGCGTGGAATCCTGGAAAAAACAGGTAATTGTTTTTTTAGATCACTTGTCGTCAGACAACTCGTATTGGAATTGGCCATCCTTGTTCACACCGACGTTGACCTCGGTGATCGCGTGGCCCTCGGCCATGTGGGCCAGGAACTCTCCGGCGAGTTCCGGTAACAGGGTGCGGGACAGGATGTGGTCGACGTTCCGGGCTCCGGTGTCGACCTCGGTGCAACGCTGCGCGACGCTCTCGACCAGGTCGGGAGTGTACGTCAACGAGGCGTTGTAGTTGTCGCGGACACGTTGCACGATCTTGCCAAGTTTCAGCTCGATGATCGTTTTCATGACGTCATCGCTGAGCGGGTAGTAGGGCAGAACGGTCAATCGGCCGATGAACGCGGGTTTGAAGGTCTTGAGCAGTTCATCGTGGAGGGCCTTGGCCAGTCCCTCGGGATCTGGCCTGGTCTCGGGGTCACCGCAGAGGCTCATGACCAGGTCGGTGCCCGCGTTGGATGTCATGATGATCAGCGTGTTCTTGAAATCGATGTCGCGGCCTTCGCCATCGGTGAGCGTGCCCTTGTCGAACACCTGGTAGAACACGTCCTGGACCCCCGGATGGGCCTTTTCCATTTCGTCGAGCAGCACGACGCTGTACGGCTTGCGTCGGACCGCCTCGGTCAGGACGCCACCCTCGCCGTAACCGACGTATCCCGGAGGTGATCCCATCAGCAGCGAGACCTTGTGCTCCTCCTTGAACTCGGACATGTTGATCGTGGTCATGTTCTGCTCGCCGCCGTAGAGGAGATTGGCGAGCGTGATGGCGGTTTCGGTCTTGCCGACACCGCTGGGCCCGGCCAGCAGGAACACGCCGATCGGTGTGCGCGGGTCACTGAGCTTGGCACGGGAGGTCTGGATTTTCTGAGCGATGGCCTCCAGGGCGTGTGACTGCCCGATGATCGAGGCCTCCATCTGGCTTTCCATCGAGAGGACGGTGTTGATCTCGTTGGAGACCATGCGACCGACCGGGATCCCGGTCCATCCCGCGACGACATCGGCGACGGCCTGGGAATCGACGCAGACCTGGATCAGAGGATCCTCGCCCTGCAGTTCGAGCAGTTGCTCGGAGAGTTGACCGAGTTCGGTTCGCAACTGGTCCTGGTCCTCCTGGCTGGCGGGCGCGTCTTGCTCTTCGCCGTCTTCCGCGTCGGTGCTCTCGGTCTCGTTGCTGTCGCCGCCGATTCCGGCGGCGGATTCCAGTTTCGAACGGATGACACGGATGTCGTCGACGAGTTGCTTCTCCTTGACGAATCGTTCCTCGAGTTCTTCCAGTTCCTTCTCGGCGTCGGCACGTTGTTGTGTGATTTGTTCAACCCGTTCGTCGTGGTCGGTCCCGGTGACCTGTTCGCGTGCGAGGATTTCGAGCGAGACGCCGAGTTGTTCGATTTGCCGCCGCAGGTCCTCGATTCGCGGTGGGGTGGCCGAGTGTCCGATGGCGACCCTGGCACAGGCGGTGTCGAGCAGACTGACCGACTTGTCGGGCAACTGCCGCCCGGTGATGTAACGGTGTGAGAGTCTCACCGCGTCGGTGACCGCTTCATCAAGCACTCGCACGTTGTGGTGATTCTCGAGAGTCTCGACGAGTCCCTGCATCATCTGGACGGCCGCGTCCTCGCTGGGTTCTTCGACCTTGACGACCTGGAACCGCCGGGCCAGCGCGGCATCGCGTTCGAAGTATTTCTTGTATTCCGCCCAGGTCGTCGCGGCGATCGTGCGGAGTTCGCCTCGTGCCAGTGCAGGTTTCAACAGGTTGGCTGCATCCCCCTGTCCGGCCTGTCCTCCGGCACCGATCATGGTGTGTGCTTCATCGATGAAGAGGATGATGGGAATCGGGGAACTCTTGACCTCGGCAATCACCGACTTCAACCGGTTCTCGAATTCGCCCTTGATCCCGGCACCGGCCTGCAGCAGCGAGAGGTCCAGTGACTTGATGGCGACATTCTGGAGTGCTGGAGGGACATCACCGGCAGCAATCCGCAGCGCGAAACCCTCGACGACCGCGGTCTTTCCGACACCCGCCTCGCCGGTGAGGATGGGGTTGTTCTGTCGACGCCGGGTCAGGATGTCGACGATCTGTCGAATCTCGGGGTCTCGGCCCAGCACCGGGTCGATCTCGCCATTGCGAGCCCGTTCGGTGAGATCGATGGTGAATTGACCGAGTCCCGGTGTGCCGGCGGCTGCGGCCCCGGGTTGAGCGGTTGTTCCGGTGGTTTCCTCGCCGGCGTCACCATCGGATTCCGCACTGTTGGCAATGATGTTGGGCAGGTCCTGGCGGAGCGTTTCGACCGAGATCTTCTCGAGTTCCGAGGACATTGATTCGGCGATTCTCGAGAGTCCCTCGTCGGCCAGCAGGCCGCACAACAGGTGCCCGGAGCGGGCGCGTGCGGAGGAGAACTCGACCGAGGCGATCAGCCACGACTCGCGGACCAGTTGCACGATGTTGGGCGAAAGTGCGGGGGCATCGGCGTTTCCGGTCTTCTTCCGGTCGATCGCGGAGGTCAGGTCGCTGGCCAGTCGAGATTCATCGATCTCGAAATGACGCAGGATGGCCGAGATGTCGTTGTTGGGAACCTCCAGCAGCTTGGCCAGCCAGTGTTCCACTTCGACGTTGTAGTTGGTCCGGGACAGGCAGAGCCCGGCTGCGGCTTCGAGCGTGGCTCGGCACGTGTCGTTCAGCTTGCTTACCAGGGACTTCAGATTCACCTGCATCGTGGCATCCTCTTCACAGCGGCTCGTGGCCTGATCAATGACGGAATTCTAGAGAGTGGTCGTGGATTGATGCGAGGGATCGCCCTCGTGTCGGAACACGGCGTCGCCGGCATCATGTTCGGGAGTTTCGGCGGTCATCCACGTGTTCCATCCCAGCCGGGAATCGCCTCCCAACTGGGTTTGCGGGACGTCCTCGCGTTGTAGGATCAACTGCACGTCAAAATCGAATTCCGGTCCGGCGTAGGTGCGAACCAGCTGTGCCAACCGCACCAGGGCGTCGCTGCCTGGCATGAAGCGGTCGAAGGCCGTTCGGCTCAGCGGCCCCAACTGCACTCGGAACATGTTCTCGACGCTCCAGACCCGGTCTCCCACGATGAGGTCGTTTCCCAGGCTGCAGTTGAGTCCCTCGGGGTTGCCGGCGTCGGGCATTCGCGATTGTGCGGTCTTGTCCAGGTAGAGCCACTGGCCATGGAACTGCTCGACCTGGACGGGGATCTCGAAGTAGTCCTGCAGCAGGGCTTCCAGCGAGACGACGTTCCGGGGCGAGTGGGCGAAGTGGCCGCCGTAATAGAGCAAGGCCTCGTCGGCGACGTCGAGTCGCCCCCGGATTCGGGTGGCTCCCATGCCCAGCAGGCTGAACAGGGCCTGGGTGAAAGCGTCCGTCTCGCGTGGACTCGTCCTGGTGTGGGCCCGCTCGTAGACCAGTGGGAAACGGTACTTTTCCCACGCCCTGTAAAACAGGGAAATCATGCGGTGATTGAAGAGGTCCAGGTAGTCCTGCAGCGAGTGGTCTCGCTGTCGGTTGCGATCGATGATCAGCGACGTGAGGTGGTGTGGCAGGACGCCGGCGGGGCCGGTCAATCCCATGAAGGAGACCGTCATTTCCGCCAGCGGAGAGGTGTCTTCGTCGGTGTCCGTCAGCTTGAGCTGGTGCACGGCTCCTGGAGGAAACGAGTGGGACTGGTAGACGGAGAACCGGGCGATCTCGGAATTGGCCGGACCGTCGTGCCCGACACTGGGACGAGGTTCCTGGTCTCCGGATCTCGCGGATTCCTCGGCAAACCGGTCCAGCAGGCGGACGGCCTGGAAGAAATCGAAGCGGTAGGGCTCCTCGGCCAATTGGCTGATCAGAGGAGTACTTTGTCGCCGGCTCGCGGTGGCCATGCTTTCAGGACTCCTTCCCGTTTGTTCGTTGTCGCGACCAGTTTCGAAAACGAGTTGATCGAACAGTACAGTCCAAGAAATCGCTCGAGGACGGCCGCAAATAGGAACACGCCGCTACCGACAAATCGTTCCTCGTCAAAATCGATGGTCACCTCCAGCCCACGGCACAATCCTCCCGAGACACCGCTGGTGCTGCGGCCGACGATTCGCCGCGTGGAGACGCTCGTGATGCCGTCAATTATCGATCGCGTCTCTTCGGAATGTGTCGCATCGTAGACGGACAAGATCTCCCGCAACACGTCCGCCCCCTGCTCGTAGTCGTGGAGCGAGAGATGGTTGAGCGTGAGTTGTGAGACCATTCGCCACATGGCACCGTGCCTCAGGGGCGGCCGGTACGTTGGTGTCGGGGGGGTGAGGTATTCAATGGACTCGATCGGTTCTCCACCCAGGGCCTGTAATCTCGACTGCCCACCTCCAAAAGGAAGCCTGCTGGGCAGGTCGCGATTCATACAGGTCGTTTCCACATCCAGGGTCCAGTCGGACGCCACCGAAGGGGAGAGCTGAAGATCGACCAGTTTGAGCATCACTTCCGTGCCGTTGTCAGGTTCCGATCCCGTGGCATTGGCCGGTTGTCGGGAGGACTGCCAGAAGGTCTGTTGTGGTGTGCCGGTGGCCGCGTGCTTGAAGGAAAAGAATGGTTGGTACTCGACAACATCGTTCTGCGGCGAGGTGGCCGTGACCCGGTCGACTGAATAGACCTCCATCGCCATCGGTCTTCGTGCATCCGGCACGACACGGAATTCGGATTCGGTGTGGGTCAACCGAATGGGTTCGGCACGTTGCTGGAAGAGGTTGATGATTGGTGTGCAGCCCAGTTGGAAGGTGTCCCTGGAGACGTGTTGCTCCAGTTCGGCTTGGCCACGGTCCAGGTACAGGGTGATGTCCATCGTACGGCCCAGCTTCGCCCGGGCTTCGTCCGATAGTCCTTTCAGCGAGAGGTCGAAGAACAGGAGTTTTTCAGGGAATACGAAGTACTCGCTCAGCAACCGGTATCCGACGAACGAGCGTTCCGAATAGGGCAGCAGGCCGTCGTCGAGTCCGAAGCCCACCGGCGTGACGCAGTCACGACCGAGCAAGGTCGGGTCCGTGGCATTTTCGGGATCGACCAGTGCCGCGCCGAGCAGGTTGTTGAAGATCAGTTCGTAGAGTGGGTAGACGTGCTGTGGCTGTGCCTTGAGAAAAAATCGGACCGAGTCGACTTCGAGTTGTCCGATCCGGACTTCGGGAGACCAGCAGGACAACTGCAGCCTGATGATGGCGGCGGTTTTGGAAGTGAATGGTGTCTGGGGGGCCTGGAACGGGGGCCCGTCCAGCGACGCGGAGGTCACATCGAAGGGCCAGAGCGTGACCGGATAACACGTCTGGAATCGGCAAGGTTCGCCGTCGATCGGATCGGTTTCGATGGGTGTTGCGACCGGCTGGTGGTACCCGGAGGTCAATTCTGCCTGCGACCTGTCGAGGGCCATCTTGGCAATGGCCATCGATGGGGTCGGCGCCAGCATGTGCGGATACAGGACATCGAGCAGGGCATGGGTGAGTTCGGGGAAATCGTCATCGAGCTTGAACCGGGTGCGTGCGTTGAGGTACGCGAAGGCCTCGATCATCCGCTCGACGTGTGGATCCTGCGTGCCCTCGGCGCCCAGTCGCAGGCGACCGGCGATCTTGGGATGCTTCTGCGCGAACTCGGCTCCCAGCGTTCGGATGAACGCCAATTCTCGCTGGTAGTAGGGAAGCAGTTCTTCGCTCATCGATTTTCGCCCGAAACTTCGAAATCGCCGGTGGATGTTTTCAGCGTGGTGTCGAAGACGACCGGTTCCACGACCGGTTCCGCGTGCAGCATGGCGTCAATGCGGAACCGAAGGGTCCGGTCCAGCGAATCGGCATTTGTGATCAACTCGACCCGGACCTGGGAAAATCTTGGTTCAAACCGCCTGATGACGGCTTCAAGAATTGACCGGAGTTCGTCCTGCGTGTTGGCAGACGCAAAACGGATTCCCGTGAAATCAGGAATGCCGTAGTTGACCAGCGAGGTTTCGAGTTCCTCGAGGTTGGGGGGCCATGCGACACACCGCCACCGCGTGTTGAGGAGGTTCTCCAGGTCACGACGCACACTCAGCTTCATCTCGCGCAGCACCTGGTGCCGTTGCTTGACGGCTTCTCGCTGGTTCCCCGGTTCATCGTCCAGGAGCCGGTCGAGCAGCGAGGGGGTCAGTTGTTGATCACGATCAATCGGTGGCATTGTCGGGGGTGATTGTCAGGTTCTTGATCTGGAGAATCGACAGGACGTTTTCGCCCACCAGGAGTTCGCGTTGTCCGATACCACGCACCGGGCCGGCTTCGCCGTCGAGCCACTCGGTTGCGAGGCCCAGCCGGAGCCTGTCGTCGGACTGGTCGTGACTGCCGGCATACATCACCGGCAGGTAGACGTCTCCGTCGGGACCTCCCTCGACAACCATGTGGGCCGGTTGCCAAAGCAGGTCCAGAGACCTCTCGGGCTGCCGGAGATCCAGGACACGGACCTGGTTCAGCGGCACCCAGTAGTACTTTCCGTTGCTGGTGATTGTTTCCAGGAAACCGGAGGTGAGGTCGTCGAGGTCGCGCAGGTCGTCGAAGGCGTCGCCGTTGCAGGTGCCGCTGATTCGCGGTCGCAGTTCCTCGGCCTGTCCGAGCAGATCGGTAGCTTCGGACTGCTTGTCTTCCCGAAGGCAGACGAGAGCTTCGAGGTGGCGTTGCATGTGTTCCGAGGGTTCCTGCAACAATTCGGGAAGCCGGCCTTCCTGGAAGCACTGTTGCCTGGCCTGTTCGCCACGAATCAGGTGCCGTACCAGGGCGGCTCCGACCGCGGCCGCCGGGTCCTGTTGGCCAATCGCATCCAGGTGGCTGTCGGCTCGCTCCAGTTCTCCGGCGAAGCACAACAACTGCGCCATCAGGCTCCGCGACGCAGTGTCGGTCGGATCCTTCTTGACCGCCTCGGTGGCGGTGTTGATCGCCTCGGTCAGGTCTCCGGCCTGAAAATGTTCTACCGGCGTCATATCGAGTTCTTCCTGGAAGTTGTTTGGAAATGCACCGGCTTACCCGGAGCGGTATTGCTGTCCGGGTTTTGCCGTTTAGCCGCTTGATGTTGTTGCCAATTCGGTTTTCAGACGAACTGCTGCCGAAAGGTCGTCGAGTTCATAGTGGGGCCACAGGTGCGCGACACATTCGAACTTGCCTGGTTGTCCTGGGATCTCGCGAACGTTGACATTGGCCTCGCGCAGTGGAAATCGCGATTTGACTTCCGCCGTGGCTTCCTGGTCGACGGTGACATATTGTACGAGCCAATCCTGCAGGAGTCGTTCGCAGTCGTCTGCCTCGATGGCCATGCCCAGTTTTTCTCGGGCGAGTACCTTCAGGTAGTGGGCGAACCGTGACACGCAGAGCGTGTACTGCAGCATGCCGGTCATACGGGCGTTGATCGTGGCCGCTTCCCGGTCATAGATCTTGGGTTTTTGGATCGAGCTATTGCTGTAGAACGCCGAGTAGTCGGTGTCCTTGCAGTGGCACAGCGGAATGAACCCCAGTTCATTGAGCGATTTTTCGAGTTCATCGGTGACCACCACGTCGGTCGACGACTTGGGCACGAGGTTCTGCTTGTCCGTCGAGAACGAATGTGCCGGGAGATCGGTGATCAGTCCACCTCCCGCGGTGTCACGTTCAACCCCGCGGATATCGGCCAGCCAACCGGATTCGGCAAACGAGTGGATCAGGACACCGGCGAACGCGTAGGCGGCATTGCCCCACAGGTAACCGCTTCGGTCCGGGCCATCGACGTCCTCGTGGAACCGGAAACCATCGACACGCCGTTGACCGTTGTTGCCGGGTTGCAGGTCCTCGTAGGGCAATCGGGAGAGGACCCGGGGCATGGTCAATCCGACGAAACGGGAATCCTCGTCCTGCTCGCGGAACCGTCGCCAGTGAATGAATTCCTTCTGTTCGAAGACCCGCTGGAGGTTGATCGGGCGCTCGAGCCCCTCAAACTCGTCGAGCCCGAACATTGTCGGGGCCGCTGCGGCGATGAAGGGAGCGAAGGCGGCAGCGGCGGATTGGGCAATGCCACCGAGCGTCGCCATGTCTTCCACGGACGGGCTGATCTCGTAGTCGCCGATCAGCACACCGAACGGCTCACCACCGGCGACTCCGAATTCTCCACTGTAGACCTTGCGGAACAACTCGCTGCGATCGAACTCCACGGCCTTTCGTTGATCGTTGGACAGGTCTTTCCAGGACGCGCTGAGCATCCGGACCTTGACGTTGCGACCGTCCTCGAGTTGGCTCACCACGTACCGCAACCCTCGCCAGGACGCTTCGAGTTTCTGGAAGCGGGGATGGTGGATGATGGCGTTGACCTGGTCGGACAGTGCGGTGTCAACCAGTGCGATGGCCCGACCCAGCAATCGCAGCAGATCGGATTTGTCGCGGGGGATCTGGGGGCCGAGCCAGTGCGAGAGGGTCTCGATCCAGGACTGACCCTGGAGGAAACGGCCCAGTTGTCCGCTGGGAGCGGTTGTCGGAGGAGCCGTGTCGTCCGGTTCCGTGGTGGAGGCTCGCCCGGAGGAGATCGTCTCGGCGATCACCATCTCGATTAACCGGGAAGCGGCGTCGGCCGACCAGGGAGCCTGGTCGGCCGTTACCGTGCCGCTTGTCGATTCTCCTGCGGCCACCGGTTGGTTCGCCGCAAAACCCGCGCTCATCGGGGATTACCCACCCATCTTCGGGATCCGGGCGACCATTCGCATCGATGCGGTCAACTCCTCCATTTGCAGCCAGGGCCGCAAGTGCAGGACGGCGTTGTAGGAACCCGGTGCTCCAGGGATTTCCTTGACCTCAACCTGTGCCTCTCGCAATGGGTACTTGGCCCGTTGCTCGGGAGCTGGGTTGGAGTCGGCCGACACGAAGTTGTGGATCCATCGGTCGAGGAATGCCTGGCAGTCCTCGGCCTCCATGAACGAACCGATCTTGTCGCGACCGATCACC
The DNA here is from genome assembly GCA_963933195.1 of uncultured Planctomycetaceae bacterium. Lineage (GTDB taxonomy): Bacteria > Planctomycetota > Planctomycetia > Planctomycetales > Planctomycetaceae > UBA8437. The sequence goes on along the minus strand of CAWVUS010000047.1, from coordinate 12,075 downwards.
TTCACGAAGTGGGTGAATCGGGACGTCGCCATGATGTATGGCAGCCGGGACGAGATTGCCGCGTTGGCTGTCGCTTCCGGGCGATCGTACTTCTTGGGCTTCTGCACCGACTGGGCGCCGAAGAACACGGCGTAATCGGTGTTCTTGTAGTGACACAACGGCAGGAACCCCAGGTCGCTGAGTTCTTTCTCGCGGCGATCGGTGATGGCCAATTCGGTGGGACACTTCAGGTCGGTGTCACCATCGTCGGACTGGAAGACGTGAGCCGGCAGGCCCTCGACCTTTCCACCACCCTCGGCGCCACGGATGGCCGTGCAGAATCCGGTCTGGGCGAACGAATCGGTCAGTCGTGTTCCGAGCACGTAGGCCGCGTTCATCCAGCAGTATTCCTCGTGGCCAACACTCTTGGCCGAACCATCCTCGTTGAGTGCGACTTCCTCGTAATCGAAGTCGTCGACGGGCTTGGTGTTCGCCCCGTAGGGGAGGCGGGCCAGGACCCGAGGCATCGCCAGGGTGACGAACCGTGCATCCTCCGACTCGCGGAAGGAACGCCAGGGGGCGTACTCGGGCGTGTCGAAGATCTTGGCCAGGTCACGTGGCTGGGCCAGGTCGGTGTAGCTGTCCAGGCCGAACAGTTTCGGCGAGGCGGCCGAGAGAAACGGGCAAAAGGCCGCTGCGGCCACGTTAGACATCTTGCTCATCAGCTCGATGTCTTCCGGGTGGTTCTCGAACTCGTAGTCACCGATCAACGCCCCGTAGGGTTCGCCGCCGGGCGTTCCGAACTCGTTTTCATACAGCTTCTTGAAGACCTGGCTCTGGTCAAATTCGACGGCCTTGTCGACGTCCTTGAACAGTTCCTTCTTCGAAACATTCAGCATCCGGACCTTGAGACCAGTGCCGGTTTCGCTGTTCATCACCAGGTGGTTCAGTCCACGCCAGCTGCCCTCGAGCTTCTGGAAGGCTTCCGAGTGCATCACCGCAGCCAATTGCGTTGAGACGGCGTCGTCGATCTTGGCAATGGCCTGGTTGATGGTCCGGGTCACGTCCTTGTCAAACGTGACGGTTCCAGCCATGGCTTCGCGGGTGAGCGCGGCCAGCAGGTCCTTCGCATGATCGGGTGTGGCGGATTTCGTGTTGGCGATCGCCTGGTCCAGCAGGCTGGACGACTGTGCTTCCGCCTCTGCCCCTTGTTGGGCTTGTTGTTCTTCACCTGTACTCATTGGTCATCTCCCTCTCCGCTGTCAGAGTCATCATCGGCCCCCGCGTCGGCCTCGACCCCCAAGTCACCGGCAACCTGCTCGAGGTTCTCGGTGTTTTCGAGGATCTGTTGCAGGACTTCTTCGTAATCCGGCGAGAGGTCGACCTTGGTGAGGAGTTCCTTGAGCTTCTCCCGGGTTTCCAGCAGCTTGCTCAATGGCTCGACCTGGGCGGCCACCTTGGAGGGCTCGAAGTCCTCCATCGATTTGAATTGCAGGGCCACGGGCATCTCGCTGCCGTCATCCTTCAGAGTGTTTTCGACTCGAAGGTTGAGGCCGGGTGTCATTCGCTGCATCACGTCGTCGAAATTGTCGCGATCGATCTGCACGAAATTCCGGTCACGCATCGGCTTGAGGTCTTGTGTCGGATCGCCGGAGAAATCACCCAGCACTCCAACGACAAACGGCAGTTCCTTCTGCTCGACGGCGCCTTCGGTCTCGACGTCGTAAGTGATGTGAACCCGGGGTTTCCGAACCCGTTTCAGTTTTTCGTGGACACTTTCGGCCATTGTTGCCGGTTCCTAAGAGGACTGCGGGGTGAAGTGACGCTTGGCCCACGGTGCTAATGGCTGTGGGCACGGGACTTGTATTCTCTTGAACTGTGCGATCGCTTTCAAGAATGGCGAACAGAATCTTGTGTGGGAAGTCTACGGGAGGCGAATTGAGTTATTCGTCGTCATCGTCGTCGTGCGAGGAGGAACTGGACCATCCGTCATCGTCATCGGAGTCTGATTCGGAGATGCCCACATGACGGAACATGTCGTCGCGAGCACTGGAGTCCTGGATCAACTCCTTCAGCAGGTCCGGAAGCGACATCTTGCCCCACTTGACGACCTGTTCCAGCGCGTAGGACACGGGAGAATGCGGCTCGGTTTTGCGGAAGAAGCGGGCGACTTCCATCAGGGTGTTGAACGCTTCGACTCGTGAATTCACACTGCCAGTGGGGGCAGTTGGGGCCCCTCCACCGCCGGTCGCGGCCGGGCCATCCTGGGTGTCTCCCTCCTCGGATTCCTCGCCGATGATCGCTCCGGCAAACCCGCGAATCGTTCGCAAGGAATCGTCGAGAGCCTCTCGGATTCTCGACGTGGACGGAGCCAGCGGAAACCCGCTGTCGTCCTTGTCACATTTCTCGTCGAGGATGGCTTCCATCTCGGAGAGAACGTCCTGGCATTCGGCAACGTCTTCCAGCAAGACCTGGAAGAATTCCGGTGATGTTTCATCGACCGAGGTGTCGAACATCTCGCGACTGACCCAGCCGTCCCCGATTCGTTGGTCTCGCAGTTCCGGCTTCAGGTCCAGGTCATAGGCCTGGGCGAGGTGGCAGAGTGCGAAGGCGCCATTGGTTTGCCCCTCGGTGACCGGGATCCGCTTGATGGCGACCACCAGGGGGCCGTCGGCGTCCTCGCCATTGAGTCCGGCCATGGGGGCCACGGTCGTGATCACGCCGTCCTCGTCCGGACGAGGATGGATGTCATCCCAGAACTGGTCGCAGAGTTGACCAAAGAGTTTGAGCCCGTCACGGAGTCCGGCAAAACCCTGCAGTCGCACCTGGGCTTCGATCATCCAGGCGGTCACCTGAAGATCCTTGGAGGATTCGACCAGTGCTTTTTCGCTGAGTTGGTAGACCTCGGTCCATTCCGGTGCGATGTTGATGTCGCTGTCGCCGCCGGGGGCCTGGTTTTCATCCTTCCGGGCAGCGTCGCGGAGCCGCTTGATTTCCCAGTAGGCCTCGGCATCTGACGAACGCAACTCTTCCCCCGACGGAGCGTCTTCGGTAATCGGTGCCAGGAGCCCGTCAAAATTCAGAGTTTCATCAGAGGCCATGTGCTCGTCCAATATCCAGCTGTTGTTGATCCCGACCTACGGACACAGCGTCCCAACGGGCAAAATCACTGGTCTGCGCATCGTGCAAACCATCAATCCACGATACCTGCTTCCCGGAGTGAATGCGCGAGCCGTTTTAGGGTTTGGGCGTGCAGGCGGCTGGCCCAGGACTTGCTGACTCCGATTCTGCGGGCTGCGTCGGTCAGGGAAAGGCCCTCGTAGTAGGCGGCGCGGATCAGGGCGCCTTCCTGTCCCGACAGGGAATCGACCAATGCCGTCAGCCGATCGTGCACTTCATCCTGGCTGACTTCCGCCTGTGGTGTCGGCATCGACTCATCCACCACCTGGGATTCGGATTGGTCCTCGGCTCGATCGCCCGCCAGGTACACCACGGCCAGCGACGCCGAGAGGTCTTTCAGCCATCGCCCGTCGTTGCCCAGGCTCGTCGTGTTCGATTGGCTCGTCTCTCCGGATTGTTCTTCCAGGACCTCGTTGGCCATCTGTTCGAACTTGACGTCGCGGCTGGGAGAGCGCCGGAACCAGGACATCATTGTCAGGCCGTCAAAGATGGCACCCCGAACGCGGTAGTAGGCGAACGTCGAAAATTTTACGCCCCGGGTGGGGTCATACGCCTTGGCAGCCTCGGACAATCCAACCTGGCCGTAGCCGATCAGGTCGTCGATCTCGACACTGTGCGGCAGGCCGGTTCGCGCCTTCCAGGCCAGGGACTTGACCAGCCCCTGGCATTCCTCGATCAGTTGATCGGTTGTCTTGGTTCCCGAACTCATTTTTGAGTCGCCAGGAGTCGTGACCAGAAGACAACCAGGCGGTCATGGCACGCGGGGTCTTCAAACAGCGTGGTGGCAATCTTCAGCGGAATCCGGTCTGGCTGGTCGGCGTTGCCCGGCAGTGCACCGATCGTTTCAGCCAGGGCGGCCTTGACCAGTTCCAGGACCACCGGCTCGAGAGTCAATTCGCTGTCGGCGTGTCGTTTGGCGACGTCCAGGAATGGGCCCATTTCCGCGAGGTCGTCGGTCTCGTGAGAATCGAATGCGGCCTGGGTTTGACGCAGGACCTCGTCGAGCAGCCGGCGTTCCTGTTCGGCCTGGTTGGCGGCGGTGGGCTGTTCGGCCTCGGAACGGTAGGGCTGTTCTTGTTCGTGGCCGGATTGATCGAACGCGGATGACGACACCGGGCGTGTCCTTTTTGTTTTGAAGGGCCGTTAGCCCAGCAGGTCGGGCCGCCACAGGAGCAGTCCGAGCAGAATTGCCACGGCAATCAGGGTGAGGCTCCAGCCGGCGGCCGATTTCAGGTGCAGGCCTCCGGAGAGTGTCATGACATTCCCCTGGAGTGGCACCGGTTGCAGGTCGGCGGACTTGTGCTGGCTGATTTGACGTTCGAGCTTGCGCGCCCAGTCCTGGCGTTCCTGGTCGTCGCTGGATTCCGACGAGAGGGGTTCGTTGAGATGTTCGTCGAAGGCGTTGCGGATGTCGCCTTCGAACCCCAGCACCAGGGCGAGGTACCAGAGTTCGATGACATCGGGGCTGGATCGCAATGCCTGCCTCTCGCCGTCGACGTAGAATTTCCAGGCCCGGTCGAGTGACTGGAAGTAATGCCATTCGAGGGTCATGGTCTGCCAGGACGGGTCCGCGATGGTCATGACCTCGTCGATCCAGTAGATCAGTCCCTGCTTGGCCAGCCGGAACTCCTCGCCGCTGACCGGTGATTCGTGGCCGTCGGCCGTCGCGGCGGCCGCTTCCAGTTCACCCCGGATGTGGTCACGTTCCTGACGCAGGTCGATGCCGGTGTCGTGCCGCTGAATGCGGCTGACCAGGTCCAGCACGTAGTGCATCGTGGGATTGACGAGGCTGGAGAATTCGGGAGTCATGAACCGGCCACCGTCGGGACGGCGTAGAGGGCAAAGACCATCTTGACCGATTCGCCGTCGGGTGTCCGGACACGGATGTCCTGCTGGTCCTGGATGGGTCCGTCGACCTGGGTCTCGTTGATTCGGACACCGAGGTTGAGCGTGTCCGCGACGTCCTTCCAGGCCGCGGAACGCTCGTCGACCTTCCAGTACGTCCAGTTCTTGCCCGGCAACATCCGCGGAGCTTCCGGTTCGGGGACGATGCTGACTCCGGCCTGGCCTCTCTGGAAGATGTTGTCGACCTTCGCCGTGCTGCCGACCTTCATGTTCAGTTCACCGCGGAGCAGGTTGTTGATCTCGTTGTAGGACAGCGAGGATTCGACCCCGATGAAGAAGGTCCAGTTCGGCTGGAGCCATTCCTGTTCGAGTCGCACCTGCATCTGCTGTCCAGCACCGGTGAAGAGACGCTTGATGGGATCGGCGGTGCCTTCGCCGGTTTCTTCGATCAGGCGCTTGATGGCGTAGAAACAGCCGCCCAAATCATCGTGATCGTACCGGGGCACCTCGGGCATCCGTCGTTCCGGCCAGAAGATCGCCAGCAAACCAACGACGCGACACAGTTCCATGTACGCCACGAGCGGGTGGATGCCGACCACGTGTGGCAGGTTCCAGAGGTAGCCCATGGCGGTGTTCAGCGAGTGCAGTTGGAAGATGAGTTCGAGGTCTTCCTTGTGTCCACTCTCGAAGGCGACATTGCGGTCGAACATCTGGCGGGTCTGCGATTCCACCCGGCTGCCGATCTGCTGGCAAATCGAATCGATCACGTTGTGCAACAGGATCGGCCAGGCATCGCAGGTCACCACCGGCGGAATGTACTCGGGGTCAATCTCTGGAGGCGCCTCGGCCATCGTGCCGCGACGCAACCGCATGATTGGCAGGCTCTGGTACCCGGCCAATTCGTCCTCGTTGACAATCAAGCGGGCATTCGCCCAGCGGACTTCCACCGGTTGCGGGTTGCCCGGCTGGTTCTCGTCCTCGATTTCCATCGAATCGACCAGGTAGCGGACGTTGGCGTCACCGGCCTGGGAGGCGGCGTTGCTGTGTCCCAGCCGCAACGGTGGAACCGCCAGGTGGACCATCACGGTGTTCTGGCGATCAAAGGCGTCCTTGGGCAAATCGAGGGCTGCCAGGTTGGCGTCCTCGGGATATCTCAGGTGTGTCCCGTCATGCAGGCGGATGTGACAGCTTCTCAGCACCACCCGCCAGTTGGCCAGTGCGTCCTCGTCGATGTCTATCGACTGCAGTCCATACGGATAACCCTGGCCCCAGTTCTCCGAAATTCGGAGTTCCTCGCGGTTGTGCCGTTCGGCCGCCTGCAGATGCTGAGGCCTCAGGAACAGCCCCTCGCCCCAATGTACTGCGTGATTCGTCATGATGTGAATTGCTGGCCCCGGCAGGGGCCGCCTTGCGTTGTTGTCTAGCGATCGTCCGGACGGCCCGTTCGTCCATCAGTACTCAGCAGCCTGGTGGTCAGTGGTTTGGTCAGTCGCACGGCGGTTTTTTCTCTTTCCGCCCATGGAATGATCCGGACCCGCAGTTCCTTGGGCTGGAATTCCAGTTTTGCAGGCCAGGTGAACGTGAAGGTCAATCGTTCCGAGCCGGGCTCGCAAATGAACTCACTCGAGTATTCAAGGTCGGCGACGATTGTGCCATTCTCCCAGGCCAATTCTGGCACCAGTCTGCCAAAGTGTTCGTGAAACCCGCGGGCTCTTTCCCGGGAGTGATCGCTGGGGGTCAGCGTGATCACGAGTTGCCTGCGGCTGCCACTGCCTCCGCGGGCGGATGCCTGGAGCGTCTCTGTTCCTTCGAGTTCCACGCTGGTGGGCTGGCCATCGGCACGGGGGAAACCCGGGAGGGGCACGGCCACCTTCGCACCGTCCTCCTTCACCTCGGTCCAGACTCGCACCCTGTTCTTGTCGTGCTGAGTTGGTGCTGATTTCCAGAGAGCCCGGATCGTCGCCTCCGCCTTCTGCGGCCAGTTGTCGACGGTGACTTTCCACGTGGGGGTTGTTCGGTCCGCGATGATCTCCCAACGGGTCGTGCGACTTTTTTGCCTGGCCAGGGGCTTGGTCGATTCGGACGTGGGCGCGACATCAAAGAGAATCTCGCGTGGCCGCGATACGATGTCCTGCTCGTCTCGCCCGACCAGGCACAACGTGAAGACAGCCGAGTGAGCAGAGTCCTTCGCGGGCACGAGGATGGACTCGGAACAGATCAACGACATGCCGTTCTCGACGGTCGCAAAGCGACCGCTGGGCAACGTCAGGTGCCGGCGTTCCGACGGAGGACGGTACCTGAGCGTGGCGCCACGCAGTAGGTCGAACTGGTGCTTTTCCCCTCCCTGGATTGCAAACGGAATCGGCCGGACCGACCCGTAGCCAATGCTGTAATTGCCCGGTCGCAACGGAGGCGATTCAGTCCCCAGTTGGCGATCGGTTCGAGGCAACTTGTTCGTGGTGGACCGGTCGAGAATGAAATAGGGGCGTGGTGCGATCGCGGTTGCCAGTTTTGTGGCCAACTGGGCTCCCTGCGGGGCTTCGTGAAACTTGTGCCCCGTGCCGGACTCGAGGAGTGTGTCGAGTGCCTGCTGCCTGTCCTTGACCTTGATGGTGGGGTCAACCGTTGGGTCGTTCAACAGCCGCTCGATCGTCTGTCCGAACAACACGGCCTGCAACGAGACGCCTGGGTTGGCCTGCATGGCGGCTTTGATTGCTGCCAGTTTTCGATTGTAGTCGGGATCGGTGTAGATGCCGTCGGTGATGAGCACGACGATTCCGCCGGAACGTCGCTTCTGGAATTCTCCCAGCGCGATCCGTAGTGCTGCCAGCGACGGCGTGGCTCCATAGGGGCCGAGGTCGTCAATGTCCTTGAGCGTTTTGGCGAGATGGGTGTTGGTCAACGGGCGGAAACTGCTCAGGATCTCGATGTCCTTCCAGGGATCTTTGGCGATGTCCGGTTGGAGTGTCGCGCCCTTTGCCTTGAGGTAATCCATGTTCAGGTTGATCGTGTCGCCGGTTTTCCCGACACGGTGGCCAAACGCGATCAGGCCGATGTCCGGCTTGACCGCGTCGCCGGATTTGGCCAGTCCCTTGATGACTTCTCCCAGGCGCTGAGTGGCCGTGTTCCATCGCTTGTTGGGGTCATCCTGGTTTGCCAGGCCGTAGCTCATGCTCAGCGAGCAGTCGAGAATGAACATGATGGCTTGTCGCTGGCTCTTGCCCGCAACGGAGACCAGCCCGGTTTTCTTGTTCAGCGGTGCATGGGAGACGCGGAAAACCGGTGGTGGGCACGGGTCGATGGCAACCGCCAGTGACGGGTTGTTGGTCGAATGGCCGCGATAGAAGACCCCGGGGAGTGCCTTGAGTGACAGTCCGGGGCAACCGGGTTGAAGGGAACCGGCCGTGAGTTTCAGGGAAGCGTTTCGTTGCAGGGTGAACCTGGCCGTGCTTGGCGTACCGGTTGGCGTGATCGACAGCCGGTGGGCTGACTGCTTCTGGAGAGTCAGCAGGTTCTTGTCATTGGGCTGCAGGTCCAGTCGCAGCGAGGCGAGACCCGGCGGGGCCATCGCGGAGGGTGTGAAAGCGACGGCGATCGTGGCCTCGTCGTGAATACCGAAGCGGAGCGGATTGAGAGAGGTGGTTTTGAGCAGTGTGCCGGCGCTGAATTCTTCGGCCAGCGTGGTGCGCTGTTCCAGCAGTTTCTCGAGTTCCTTTCGGCGTTGGCCAAACAGCGGGACTTCCAGGGAAGTCCCGCCCGCAATGCAAACTTCTGTGGCCCCTGTGAACCAACCTTGCCAGAAATCCTCGACATATCGCCCGGCCTGGGCGAAAAGCAGTTCGGCGAGTTGAAAGCGACGGAGTGACAGTGCGGGGTCGGTTCCGGCACCCAGGACGTGGACGGCATCGGAAGCCGGCAGTGACCGCGCGATGCGGTCGGCTCTCAGGAGAATGGCTCGTGCCGTGTCGACGGTGTCCTGCTGTTTCGCCTCGTCGGCCAGGCGTTCCACGACCTGTCGCTTGGTCAGCGACAACTGGCGAATTTCAGCCCCCAGTTTCCGCAGCGTGCCGGGCCGCTCGGTGTCGCTCTTTTCCTTGACGCTTCGCCAGGAGTTCCAGATGGCCAGCAGCGAGGGGTCGTCGGTGACATGTCCCAGTGACAGGATCTTGATGGCCCACAGCGCGTGCCACATTCCCGGGCCACTGGAGGGGGGACGCGGCTTGGTCTGTCCACCGGAGGCCGAGTCGGATCCCAGCTTGCGTGACATGGTGATGCTGCGCTGAACCAGTTGGCGCCTGGTGGCGGCATCGAGATTCGTGTGTCGCAGGATGTCCTGGATGTCTCGCCAGGACTCGGGTTGGTCCGGCAGGCCCAGGCAACGCTTGCCCTCGGTGTCGAGAGCATCCCGCAACCGGGCCAGGCCCGTTTGTGCACCAGAAACCAGGTCCTGCAGTTGTCCGAGTGATTGGGCAGACAGGACGTTGTCCGGCCCAGCGGGGTTGTCCTCTCCGGGGGAAACGGCCAGGCAGGTGGCGAGTTGCCGGTCGAGTAGATGTGCCTGCTCGAAAAGTGCCAACAGTCGGAAGTGGACAGGGGCGCCGTTGAGGTCGTCTTTCTTTTGTTGCCCCTTTTCCGCGAGGACCTCGGCCCGGGCTGTCGATGGCCATTCCTCGCGGCGATCGAAGGAGTCAACGAGATTGTCGATGATCGCCTGGTGACCGGCCGGCCTGGACACATTGTGCGAGGCCGCCCAACGGGCAAGGTCGGGCAGTTCGGCGTGAAGCCGGTTCCTGAACAGCAGGGCGGAATAGAGCGTGCTGCGAATTTGCATGGCCTGCTGGAATTGTGTCTCGGCCGACTGCATCGCCGTCGCGGCCGTTGTGTCACCCACGAACAGCAGGTCTTCGGCTTTGCGGCGGTCACGATCGGCCGAGGCGAGCGTGGGTTGCACCAGGTGCAATGTTCCAAACGCTCCACTGGTGGCCCGTTCGGCCAGGCCACGGATCTGGACAGCTCGTGTGGCGAGGGCGCCGGTTTCACCAGGGCGGGTGTCTCGTGTCCGCTCCAGGATGTCCTGCAAATGATCCTCGGGACAAAGAACCTTGTCGCCGGTCTCGGGCAATGAAAACGGTGTGGACAGCGGGTCGACCAGGCGAGCGATGATGTTCTGCCGTGCAAAAGGCGCTCTCACGCCGGGGAAACGCTCGGCGGTGAGTTGCTTCAACAGGGTCCTGGCACGATCGAGTTCGTTGCTGGCCGTCCGGGGCTGGTTCCAGAAGATCCAGTGTTCGGCGCGGCGGAGCCGGAAGGTGAGTTCCTGCCACCGGAGTGGGTCGTGCTGGAATGCGGGAGCGGGATTGGAACTGGCTTGAAGAGCATTCCGATCGGCCCACAGTTTCTGCAGCGTGTCGAGATTGGCCTTGGGCGGGGAACTCTTGCTGACAGGGGCGTCGGGGATGTCGGTCGTGCCGACTTGCAGGATCGGGAAGTTCAGCGGGTCGTTGTTGTCCAGCGGATCCAGGTAGGCGACAGTCTTGTCACCGGTGACAAGGACCGGGTGTTGGCCACCCCGGTCACGATTCTGTTGAACCCAGTGGTTGGTCTGGGATCCCACGTGCCGGAAAAGCTCGTAGACGGTGAGCCTGTTGTTGTGGTCCTCGTCGGCCTTGCCCGCCAATGCCTCGCGAAGCGAAAAGCCAAAGGCGGTCTGGCCGTTGCCCAGGTGTGGGCTGGCCCAACTGTGCTCGCCTCGCGAGCACGAACAGATGACGGCGAGGTTCTTCTTGGCCGGCCCGGTCTTTGTGTCCTTGGCGTCGTCTTCCTGGGAGCCTCGTGAGAGGGAATTGATCGCGTCCTGGATCTCCTTCTCGATGTCATTTTCCAGGACACCGATTCGCCAGTCGGTCTGCAGTTGGCAGAGATCCAGCAGGACGAGGGTGTTCTGTGGAGGAGCGTCTCCGACGGCCTGGGCCAGGTAGGCGGCCAGCGAGCGGAAACCTTGTTGAGGGGCCGACTGGGATTGCTTGGGGCCCGGCAGGTCGTCGGGCCTGGGGTTCCTGGAGTCGATCACCAGCACGCGGCCCTGGGCATCGGGGACCCAGAGAGCCGAGAGGTAGACCACAAGGACGTGCCGATCGTTGCGCGTGTCCTGGAATTCGGTCCGGATGCCGTTGTAGGAGTCGAGCGATTTCAATGCCTCCAGATCACCTGCGACCGGGAGGTTGGGAGGCAGTTGGGGGGTGTCGGCGATCGAAGCCACCACAGGGGCGAGCTTGGTCTGGACGCACCCGGGCAATAGCAAGAGCCACACCGCCAGCGCCACGCAACCGGCGGTCACCGTGGCGGCGGCCAGCGACTTGAAGACCTGTCGCCAGCGGATCCGCGAGGAACCCGCGGGGCGGCCGTTGTCCTCGTCCTCCGGACGCCGCCATGATCGGACACCCTCGGGACGCTGCCAGTCACCACCCGCGCCGTCGCCGGCGGAATCTCTCCAGGAGGGACGGCCACCGGACTCTCCAGGCACGTCGGACATGGCTGCTCGACCTTCTTCGGACTCGATGTCTAGCTGAGAAACGGGGGCGCGCCGTAGACCTTCCACCACAGGAGGCTGGCGTCGAGCAGAACCAGAACGAATATCGCCGCGTACAGCCAGAACGTCAAGCGGCGCTGACGGTGGTCCTGCCAGATCCTTCGAGGACTCCAAGCCACCTGGTCCTGCTCGTTGGTCAACTTGTCGATGACATCCTTGACGAACTCGAACCGCCGTGTGCTGGGCTCACGACCACAGAAATAGCAACCAGAGAGACGGATGGCTTCACCATCGGGTTTGCCACCAAAAACCGACCCGATAAAGTTCGTCAGACGCTGTCGTCGACCATCGAGATCGCACAGCAATTGGTACAGTTTCGAATTGGTGGGATTTCCCAGGTCCTGGGCGAAGGCCGAGTAGATCCAACGTCGGAACCAGTCGACCGCGCGTGCACTGACCCACCTGGCGGCCTGGTCGTCGACGGGGTGCCCGGTCGGGAACCGGGAACCGGCTCGGGCCTTGGTGCTGAATCGCGAGTCGAC
>CAWVUS010000046.1:0-22815 GCA_963933195.1 uncultured Planctomycetaceae bacterium | reverse complement strand
CGAGGCTCTGAAAGGAGGTCAAGCATGAGACCTTTTGAATACGCACGACCGCAGACCGAGAACGAAGCTCTGGATCTGCTCAACGACCACGACGCGAACACGGCCATTCTGGCCGGTGGGACCGATCTCGTCGCCCTGCTGCAGAGCGATCTACAGGCCCCGGAACGCGTGGTGGATATCAAGCAGATCGAATCGATGCAGGGCGTCACAGCCGACGACAACGGCGTCCTGATCGGAGCGTTGACCACGCTCGAGGAAATCGCCGAGAGTCCCCTGCTGGCCGATTACCGGTCACTGAGCGACGTGGTCGACGGTGTTCGAGCGATCCAGATCCAGCAAATGGGAACCATCGGTGGCGATCTTTGTCACCTGCCCAACTGCTGGTTCTACCGCAACGGCTACGGACTGCTGGCACTCGAGAACGGGGAATCGCTGGTCGCCGAGGGCGACAACCGGTACCACGCCATCGTGGGCAACCAAGGCCCCGCCAAGTTTGTCAGCGCCGCTCGGTTTGCACCGGCGCTGATCGCCTGGGGAGCCGACGTGAAGGTGATTGGGCCCGAGCCCGACGCCAGCGAATGGTTGCCGCTTGAGCACTTCTTCGTAACCCCCAAGGTCGAAAGCCAGGGGATCTCGGTTCTGAAACCGGGGCAACTGATCTCCCACGTCCGCCTTCCCGCGGCCGCCAACCGGATCAGTTCGACCTACGAGGTTCTGCAGATGGACGGCCTGGACTGGCCGCTGGCCACCGCGGCCGTCACCATCGATCTCGAGGGAAGCGTCGTCCGCGAGGCCAGCATCGTGATGGGGCACGTCGCCCCGATGCCCTGGGTCGCTCATGAAGCCGCCCAGGGACTGGTCGGCCACGCAATCGACGAGGTCTCCGCCACACGAGCCGGCGAGGTCGCCGTCTCCGGAGCAACTCCACTCAGAGACAACACCTACAAGGTGCAACTGGCCAAGACGGCCGTCAAAAGAGCCGTTCTCGCGGCGGCCGAAATGCTGGAAGGAGGTCTGTAAGCCATGACCGAAGAACTTCACGTTCTCGAAAATACGACCACCCGCTGTCGTCAACTGCTCTCCAAGGGGCTCTACACCAATGCGGGCATGCCGCCGGGTGAGAAAGCCACCGGAGACGGACACTTCTGGTGTGGAAAGACCCAGACGATTTTCGGACCCGATGACCGTCTCTGTGACGGCGAGAATTGCACGGATTCCACGCGCAGTTGCTACGAGGCCACCTAGGCCCAAACGACGTTTCGACTGAATTCTGACACCCCGCCGGGTTCCAACACAGTGGATCCGGCGGGGTGTTTTCTTTGTCACTCCAGTGCCACCACAACCGGCCAGGCCGAGCGTGTCAGTGCCAGGCCATGATCATCTGGAATGCCCCGGGGAACGTCTCCGCCCCGCCACTCCGCACAGACATGGGGCCGCGGGCCACGTTTTTCTCAGCATCACGTTGACGAGGTCGCTCAGCCGTGAGAGAATCTGTCTGTCCAATTGAAAAATGATGACTTGGAGGATCTCCGAAATGCGTCAACTTTGCTTGACCCTCGCCCTGCTCTTCGTGTTTGCCACCACCGGACGAGCCGCGAACATCTCGGGCGAATACCTCGAAGCCCGCACCTGTGCCGTCTACACCGGCCCCTGCTTCGCCAACGCCGAGATGGGTTTGACCGGCAAGGAAGCCCTGATGGCCTGGAAGATCGACAAGGGACAGTGGAACGGCGTGACCGTCGACGGCCTGGGTGCCGCCGTGATCGTCACGGCAGAGAACACCATCGGCTACGATGGAATTTTTCCGCTCCGAGCCGGCAAGATGAATGCCGTGATCCTGATCGACAAGAAGGCGACTCCTGAACAGCACGCCGCACTGGTTGACTTCGTCAAGGACACCGCCAAGACCTACACCAAGAACGTGGTCAAGATCGAACGGACACCGATCGAATTGAAGAACAACCACCTGACCAAGCAGGCCCATTTCACCGCCGGCCGGATTGCCGAGATCACGACCCGCGCCCTGAAAAAGAGCGACTGTGTCTGCACCAACGAGGTCGTGTACTACCTGCCGTTGACCAAGGTCGAGAACTTCAGCCCGGCCTTCAGTCTCAAGCTCTCCTACCAGGGTAAGGGACTCAACCGGCGATTCACCGACTTCGGTACCCGCAGCGCGTTCCTGGCAACCTTCCGCCGCTAGGCAGCGGGCGAAACGCACTTGTGCAACAGGCAGTATTCGGCAAAACAGCCGAATACTGCCTGTTTGTCATTTGTCACTTCCCACCAGATCCGGGTGACCGGTGACGCATGCCCAATGACTGTTTACAATGAAAGTTGCACAACCCGTTCCACTATTGCCCATGGAGCCTTTCACGGTGAAACGTGTCATCCTGCCCGCCGTACTGATTCTGAGTGTCCTCCTGGTCTCTTCGGGGATCCTCCTGGCGACCGCCGCGGCACCCAGCCACAAGCTGGGACGCACCAAGGCCTTGCCCAAGGGAGTTGGTGTCAAGATCGCCGGTTTGATCGACAAGGCCGGCTATCAAGTCACCAGTCCCAAGGGTCCCGTTTGCAGCGTCTGGCTGGTCAAGGACGTGCTGATCCGCGACAAGTTCAAGCCAACTCTGTCGATCAAGTATCCCTTCATCGCCGGACAACTTGTGGGCTTGCTTCAAGTTCACGACAAGAATGGGTACACCGACTTCCGCGGCCAGGAACTCAAGCCCGGCGTCTACACACTGCGGTATGGCCAACAGCCCGAGGACGGCAACCATGTTGGCACCAGCGAACTGGCTGACTTCCTCCTGGCACTCCCCGCAAAAATCGACCAGGACCCCAAGCCGATTTTCGGTTTCGAAGACCTGTCGATGAAGAGTGCCAAGTCCGCCGGCGCCATACACCCGGCGATATTTTCGATGCTGCCTTCTGAAAAGCCGATCAAGATCGCATCGGTGACTCACGACGAGGATCACGACTTCTGGATCCTCAACGTTGCGGCCGCAGCCAAGTCCAAGACGAAGAAAGCCACCAAGGTCAACCTGCGGTTCATCGTGGTCGGCCGCACTCCGGAGTAGGCTCGTGAAAGGCTCGGTCCACTTCCTGCTGTTGCTGCTCACCGGTGGGCTGTTGGGCCTCCACGGCGACACCGTGCTTGCCGTTGCCCCACCCCGTTCGGACAAGGACGCTCGTCAACCAGCGTCGACGGCAAAAATCAAGAAGGAACTGTTTGCCGGGCAGGTTGTCATGCTCCGCGACGCTCTGAAACGCCGCGGGATCAAGAGCACCGACGAGTTCACGAAACTGGTGGTCCTCGAGAGAACCGATGGTGAATTGATCCCGATCGTTCCCGATTGGCGAGGACGAGCGTTTTACCAGGACAAGCGACTGAGAAACCGACCGGTGGAACTGGTCGGCTACCGACGCGCCGGTGTCCCTTTTCTTCAGGTCTTGATGATCTTCACCGTCGACCGTCCAAAACCGGCCGCCAAGGCCAAAACAACCACCAAAACCAATCCGGCCACCGGCAAAACGCTCAGGCAATACTTCGACTACTGGTGCGACATCTGCTCGATCCCGATGTACGAAATCAAGCAGTGCGAGTGCTGTCAGGGACCGATCCGGATGAGATTTCAGCCCCGCAGCCTGCCGTCTTACCTCACGAGTGACGCAAAAAGCGGAGATCGGGCGAAGTGACCGGAACTGGAGGATTGCTCAACGACCGCGCGTGGAAATTGGCTGCGACGGTTCGCGACACCATCGACGACCTTCGCGGCACCGCTCGAACGCTGGACTGTGGTGCCACCATTCTCGACCTGGGGATCGACGTCCCCGGCGGACTCGAGGCCGGGCTCGCCCTGGCCAGGCTCTGCCTGGCCGATCGAGCCCGGGTCTCACTCACCGCCGGCACCCTACCACTTGCTGGTTGGCCATGTATCGAGGTCTCGACCGATTCGCCATTGGCCGCCTGCCTGGCCAGCCAGTACGCCGGCTGGCAATTGAGCATCGATGATTTTTTCGGCATGGGGTCGGGCCCGATGCGGGCGGCAGCTGGCCGAGAAGCTCTGTTCGATGTGATTGGTTGCACCGAGACGCCATCGGCCTGCGTGGGAACAATCGAGTGTTCACAATTGCCCGGTGAGCCGGTGCTGGCATCGATCGCCGAGAAGACCGGTGTGGCAGCCGACCAGATCCTGCTGGCGGTCGCTCCCACGGCCAGCCAGGCCGGTACAGTGCAGGTCGTGGCTCGAAGCGTCGAAACGGCGTTGCACAAGTTGCACGAACTGGAATTCGACGTCTCCCGCGTCGTCTCAGGGTTTGGAAGTGCTCCGCTGCCGCCGGTCGCCGAGGACGACCTGTCGGGCATCGGGCGGACCAACGACGCGATCCTCTACGGCGGCACAGTCACTCTCTGGGTCACCGGAGATGACGATTCGTTGACGGAAATTGGACCGCGGGTCCCCTCATCAGCCTCCGACGCTCATGGGCAACCATTCCTGACCATCTTCGCCGACGCCGGGCACGACTTCTACCAGATCGATCCTCACCTGTTCAGCCCGGCGGTGATCCGGTTTCTCAACGTCGACACCGGTCGAGTCCACAACTTCGGCCAGGTCGCTCCCGACATACTCGGCGAAAGTTTCGGGATCTGACCCGATCGTCGACAAACTCCAATCCCGCGACCGGGACACCATCGCGTGCGAATCGCCGTCCTCTGCAATCCCGGAAGCTGGTACCTGGACGACCTCACCCGGGCCGCAGCACTCCACGGTCACCACTGCGTGGAGGTCCGTTTTCCTCAGATCACGGCAACGATGGCGACCGGAACGATCGCGGACATCGATGAGGTTGTCAACGACGTCCCGGGGCAACTCGCCGAGGCCGACGCGGTCATCGTCCGCACCATGCCGCCCGGTTCGCTCGAACAGGTCGTCTTCCGGATGGATGCCCTGGCCCGCCTGGAACATCTTGGGATCACCGTGATCAATTCTCCTCGTGCGATTGAATGCGCCGTCGACAAGTACCTTGCGACGGCACGTCTGCTCGCGGCTGGGATCCCCGTACCCCCAACGGTGGTGTGCGAAAGTTCCGAATCGGCGCTCGCGGCGTTCGAGTCACTCGGTGGGGATGTTGTGGTCAAGCCGATTTTTGGTTCCGAGGGACGTGGAATCGTCCGGATCAGTGATCCGGAGTTGGCGTTGCGGACTTTCCGCACTCTCGAACGAATTGATGCGGTCCTGTACCTGCAGGCCTTCATCAACCACGGTGGTCACGACGATCGCGTCTTGCTGCTGGATGGAGAGGTCATCGGAGGAATGCGTCGGCACTCACAAAACGATTTCCGCACCAACATCTCGCAGCAGGGACGGGCAGAATCCTGGGTCCCCGGCACAGAGGACATTCGACTGGCCCAAACCGCGGCGACGGCAACAGGCACCTGCCTGGCCGGAGTCGACCTGATCACAACTCCGGATGGACGAAGAATGGTGCTGGAGGTCAACGCCGTGCCCGGCTGGCGGGCCTTCGCCCGGGTCAACTCGATCGATGTCGCTGATCGACTGGTCACTTGGATCGAATCTCGCGCCGGTCGCTCCGCAAAGACGCCCGATTGAGTGCCTTGAGGTGGGGCCGCACCGCAGCGAGGACCTGCTGGTGACTCTTGTAGGGAACGTACACCAGTCTCATCACGAACCCGTAAGCCTGGTCCACCTGGTAATCGGGGACAAACCACTGAAAATCCCAGGCGGGATTCGTTGCCCCACCGCCGGTCGGTGACTGTGCCATCCAGACGCGATCCCGCGACCGGAAAACCTGCGCCAGGGCCATTCCGTGGCTGACACCGTAATACCACGGCGACGTGTACGCGAACGGCGAGGGATGATTGACCAACGTCAGTGGAAAACCATCGACGACCTTTGGCAATCGGCCACCGACGGGTGCGTGGGTGCTCGTCACTCCGTGTGATGGCGGTAGCCACCGAATCCAGTCACTCCTCCCGTCACCACCAACACGTTGTCCCTGGAAATGAATGGCCTTGTCCTCAGGACTGTCGATGTAACTGGCCCAGAACAGCCCAATGTATCCCTGTTTGAACGTCCGGGCTCGTGGAATGCATTCGAAGGTGTACTCGATCGAACCGTCATCGAGCAGTTGATAGCGACCACAGCTCTCCAATTTCCAGTTCTTCGTCGGTGGTTGATACAACTCCACGGTCCGTCCATCAACTACTCGCAATTGCAGGCTGGACACCCTGGGCTCAAATTTCTCGGCCGACACCGCCAGCGTCCCGTCATGAATGTGCTCGTAATTCAGCCCCGCGTAGGGAGCCCGAAAGACATTGGCCGGCCGGTTCTTGTGGGTCAATTGGGCGACACCGTTGTATCCGGCACGGTGCTCCGCCAGCAGAGAACCTCCAGTCACCGCGGCATTGTCGACGATCACCGCAGCCACGTCGCCTCCCGTGAGGACCACGTGATGTGATTTGCTGGCCCGATAGGCGACGCGTGGGTTGGTCAGGCTGGTCACCCCGGGGGCCGAGAACGGATGGGCAGCCCGCAGCAGCCCCGTTGATGCAGCCAGCACCGTCAGCACAACGAATCCAAAACGCATCCCACACCTCCCGGTCCCAATGATCTTCGGCACTTCCGGTTTTCCACCGGTTCACTCCACTTCTCCGGGCATCCTACTCCCCACCTCACACCGGGCCAAGCCGGTCGATTCCCTAGCGGGACTCAATGCGTTAGTCTCGGTCTGAGACGTCGAAACCGCTTCAAACGGACCTCCCGGATGGAACTCACCGATCTCACCACCGCCTTGGCACGCGAGATGCCAGAGGTCCTGCGCTGGGGAGGTGCCCTGGCGCGGCGCATCCGTGATTTCAATATCTCGTTGCCTGGCAAGACCTCTGGCAGCCACCTCACCGACGCTCTGACGCTGGCCGACATCGGTGTACAGGAGATCCTTGTCGGTGCGTTACGGGATCGCGATCCCGTGTTCCGGCTGGCCAGGATCGAAGCAGAGGAAGAGAACGGCGACCTGCACCTTTTTGCTGATGACGCTCCATGGACGCTCGCGCTGGATCCGATCGATGGAACACGGCAATATCGTGATAAGACCGGTAACGGCTACGCGGTGATGCTCTCGCTGCGGACGCGAGACACATTGCACTACTCGCTCGTCTATCTCCCCGAGATGGGGGAATCAGGAACATGGGTCGAGGCGATCGGTGACACGATTCGCGTCGGACCAGACAATCCACTGCAACCGGCTCGCGATGCACTCGACGCGATCACCCCGGTCAATCCCACGGCGCGGCCCGACTCGTCACAGATCTACTTGATTGGATTCCAGGAACACGATGCCGCACGGGCCGAGGATGTCACCGCGACGGGCCTCCAGGGAGTCGCACCCGATGACATGCCTGGCAGCATCTATCCCCTTCTGGCCGACGGGCGTTTTGGTGGCTCGTTGATCCATTCCCCCAACATCTATGACTTCCCCGTCTCATTGCACATCGCGAGAATTCTGGGAGGCGACGCGGTCTGGGTCCATGATGGTCAGAGTGTCCATTTCGACGAACTGTGGATGGACCAGCGAGCCGACATGCTTCGACTGCCCGGAATCGTCGCTTGCAGCGCCAACCATCAAACGCTCGAGACACTGGTCAAATTGGCCAGTGAATGGAGCCGCGAGCGATACGCCGACTGAGGCCCACTTGGGAGACAGGTGAGTTTAATGGCCGAGGTGATCGACATCAGAAACGGTGACGAGCAGGCGGTGGCCCGCGCCGTCACCCGCGCCGCCGAAGTGGTCGCAGCAGGCGGACTGGCGGCATTGCCCGATGAAGCCGGCTACCAGTTGATCGCCTCGATCTCGTCTCCCGATTCTGTTGACGCCCTGCTGCAAGTTCCTCCCGACGCCGATCACCTGGAACCTGTGGTCCTGGGGCAGGACGCCAGCAGCCTGCTGGAACTCGCACGGGGCCAGGACGCCCCAGGAGACTTGACCAAGCGACTCGCTGACCGCTGTTGGCCAGCCCCTGTGGTCCTGGAACTTCCTCGTTCGTCGATCGACGGCGGGATGACAGATGGACCGTCCTGGCAATGGGCCACGGACCGCCAAGACCTGTGGGTGAAAGTTCCCGCCCACGAGGTACCGCGTGGGCTGCTGGACCTCGCCGACTCACCGCTCCTGGCTCGTCCATTGCCGGTCACTGAAACCGGAGACCTGGCGGCTGAAGCGGCCGATTGGGCCACGATCGTTCTCCAGGCCGGCCCGTCGCGTTACAGCGGCGGCGACACCAGAATCCGGATCGAGGACGAGGACTGGGAGGTCACCCGGGAGGGTGCGGTGGGAACAGCCACCGTGGCCCGGATGGCCTGTCGGGTCGTGGTTTTCGTTTGTACCGGCAACACCTGCAGGTCGCCAATGGCCGAGGCGTTGTTTCGCAAATTGCTGGCCCAACGGTTACAATGCCAAGAAGAGGAGTTGGTAAATCGGGGTGTTCTTGTGGGTTCGGCCGGAGTGGCCGCCTACGGGGGAAGCCCGATAAGCCCGGAAGCGGCCGACAGTCTCAGGGAAAGGGGAATCGATTCCGCTTCGCACGTTAGTCAACCGCTGACCGCAGGGTTGGCGATCCAGGCAGATCACCTGGTGGCGATGACGCGAGGACACCGCGATTCGATCCTCAATGCCTGGCCCGACACCGCGTCCCGGCTCCGGCTCCTCGATCCAAACGGACTTGATATCGACGACCCGATTGGCGGGTCACCGGTCGTCTACGCGGAGTGTTGCCAGGAGATTGAAACTCGTCTCGAAATCCTGGTCGACGAGTTCCTAGGTACCTCGCCGAATTGACCCGCGACGACGGTCCTGTCCACTTACCATTCCATTCACCTTTTGACAGATCCATCATGAAAATCGCCGTTGCCAGTGACCACCGCGGTTTTACAGTCAAGGGAATGGTGCTTGCACTCTTGTCCGAAATCGGGCACGAGGGACTCGACTGCGGTCCCGATTCCACCGACAGTGTCGACTACCCCGACTTCGCCGCTTCGGTCGCCGGAGCCGTCTCCGACGGAACCGCCGATCGGGGAATCCTGATCTGTGGAACCGGAATGGGAATGTGCATTGTCGCCAACAAATTCGCCGGAGTGCGAGCGGCCAACTGCCACGACGACCTGACGGCTGGTATGAGCCGACGTCACAACGACTCCAACGTCCTGTGTCTCTCGGCTGACCTGCTCGGAGATCGCCTGGTCAACCGTATGATCGAGATCTGGCTGGACACGGAGTTCGAGGGTGGACGACACGCCCGCCGAGTCGACAAGATCACCGAACATGAACCTCAACAGCAATCCGCACAGGTCACCGAATAGTCGCCCGGGCCCCCTTCAAACGCCCCGCCCAATCAATACAACTGAAGTGGCAACCACCGGGCCACACGACAGGGACGCAAACGCGAGAAAAACGGAGTTGAACAGCGATGGATCCAGCCACCTTGAAATACTCCCGGAGCCACGAATGGCTCCATCTTGATGGGAACACAGCCACAATCGGGATTACCGATTTCGCCGTCAAAGCTCTGACCGACCTGGTGTATGTCGAGCTGCCCGAACTGGGCCGCGCCCTGGCCGCCGGAGAAATCTTCGGTGAGGTCGAAAGTGTCAAGGCGGTCAGTGACCTGTACGCTCCGGTCGCCGGAGAGGTCGTCGAAATCAACAGTGGTTTGCCCGATGATCTTGATGCGCTCGGCGAGGATCCTTTCGGCCGGGGCTGGATGATCAAACTGACGGTCACTGACGATTCGGCCGCTGAGGCCCTGCTGGACCAGGCTGGCTACCAGGACCATTGCCAATCCGCTGGCCACTAAACACCACGGCGAACACCGCCCTCCCCACCGAGACGACTCGTGGCGTACCTCTTCAATACATCTGACGACATCCGTGCGATGCTCGAAACGATCGGCGTCGATTCGATCGACGAATTCTTCGAGCAGATTCCTGGGCACCTGCAACTCGACCGACCGTTGGACCTTCCCGACGGGCTGTCGGAACCTGAACTCGAGGGACATCTCCGTGAACTGGCCGCCACCAACAACGGCACCTCTTCGCGTGTTTGCCTGATGGGCGGAGGAGTCTACAACCATTTCATCCCGGCCGCAGTCGACGAGGTGGCATCACGAGGTGAGTTCTACACCGCCTACACGCCATACCAGGCCGAGGCGAGCCAGGGCAGCCTCCAGGTGTTCTTCGAATTCCAGACCTTGATCTGCCAACTGACCGGGATGGATGTCTCCAACGCCAGTCTCTACGAAGGCGGTACCGCCGTCAGTGAAGCGGTTTTCATGGCAATGCGGGTCACGCGACGCCACACCCGGGTCGTCGTCCTGGGGTCACTCCATCCCGAGTACCAACAGATTCTCGAGACCTATCTCGGAAATCTCTCGTGCCAACTCGATGTCATCGCCACACCGGACGGTGCAGCCGACATCGA
Organism: uncultured Planctomycetaceae bacterium; assembly: GCA_963933195.1. GTDB lineage: Bacteria > Planctomycetota > Planctomycetia > Planctomycetales > Planctomycetaceae > UBA8437. The sequence continues at coordinate 12,324 of CAWVUS010000046.1, read as the reverse complement.
GATAGTTCGAGATTCACTCGACGAAGAGACCAGTTGCCTGGTGATACAGCAGCCCAACGTTTTCGGAGCTCTCGAAGAGCTTGAATCACTTTGCGAGGCAGCTCACGAAGTCGGGGCACTGGCCGTCGTCAACTTCGATCCAATCAGTCTTGGACTGCTCAAGTCGCCGGCCGCCTGTGGTGCCGACATCGCGGTGGCGGAAGGTCAGTCACTGGGAATCCCGGCTCAATACGGCGGACCGTTTCTGGGCATCCTCGCCTGCAAACAACAGTTCGTCCGACAAATGCCCGGCCGGTTGATCGGGCAGACGGTTGATCGCAACGGACAGCGTTGTTTTGTGCTCAATCTCCAGGCTCGCGAACAGCATATCCGTCGTGAAAAAGCCACGTCCAACATCTGCACCAACCAGGGATTGCTCGCCCTGCGAGCCACCGTCTACCTGTCTCTGCTTGGACGACAGGGACTCGCGGAGGTCTCTGAGCTGTGTTGCCGCAAGGCACACTATGCAGCCGAGCGACTCAGCGAACTCCCCGACCTGGAACTGATGTTCTCACGCCCCTTCTTCAAGGAATTCACCCTGAGACACCACGGTGACGCCACCCAACTCATTGACCGGGCTGCCGCCGCTGGGTTCGATCTCGGCCCCGCCCTGGGACGATTCCCTCGGCTCCGAGAATCTCTCGGTGATGCCGCCGATCAGGCACTGCTCGTCGCGGTGACCGAACAACGAACTCGAGGGGAAATTGATCGGCTCGTCGAGGCACTCGCCACGCCTCCCTCGGTACCCACGGCTCCCGAAGCTCTCAGCAAACCCGCCTGAACACCATGCGAAACACACTCGCCACCGAACTCCTGTTCGACCTGTCTCAATCGGGGCGCCGCGCTGCCTGTTACCCCGAGTCGGATGTTCCACAGCAATCCATTGACGAATTGATCCCGGCGCATCACCGCAATGACAGTGACGGACCGCCATTGCCCGAGTTGACCGAGCCAGATGTGATTCGCCACTTTCTCAATCTCTCCACCCTCAACATGTCCGTCGACACCCACTTCTATCCGCTGGGAAGTTGTACGATGAAGTACAACCCCAAGCGGCACGAGCGGATGTCTCGATTGCCCGGCCTGGTCGACCTGCACCCGTACCAGAGACTCGACGACCAGCAGGGAATGCTCCGATTGCTACACGACATGCAGGAGATGCTCGGCGAAATCGCTGGGCTGCCCGCGGTGTCGCTGCAACCGGCCGCAGGGGCACAGGGAGAACTGACCGCACTTCTGGTCGCATCGGCCTGGTTCCGCTCGCAGAAGCAAAACCGTACCCGAGTGCTGTTTCCGTCCAGTGCCCATGGCACCAACCCGGCCAGTGCAGCGATCGCCGGATTCGAGTGCGTCCAGTTGGAGAACAGCCCAGGAGGACTGGTCGACCTCGATGAACTCAGTGCCAAGCTCGACGACCAAACCGCGGTATTCATGATCACCAACCCCAATACGCTCGGGTTATTCGAAACACAGATCGAAGACATCGCCGCACGAGTCCATGATGCCGGCGGACTGGTTTACATTGATGGGGCGAACATGAACGCGATCATGGGCGTCACCCGGCCGGGGGACTTCGGTGGCGACATGATGCACTACAACGTGCACAAGACCTTCACCGGTCCCCACGGAGGCGGAGGTCCGGGAGCAGGCCCCATCGCGGTCCGGGAGGACCTCGCCGAGTTTTTGCCAGGCCCGATCGTCACTCGGACAACCGACGAAAACGGCCAACCCCGTTTCGAACTCACCACCCCCGACCGCTCGATTGGACGCGTTCGCAGCCATTTCGGCAACGTGGGGATTTTGCTGCGAGGCTATTGCTATCTCAGAACACTCGGCCGGGACGGCGTCCGAGAGGTGGCCCGTCATGCAGTGCTGAATGCCAATTACCTCAAGAGCCTGCTCACCAACGTTTTGCCAGTTCCCTTTGGTGATCACTGCATGCACGAATTCGTTGGTTCGGCATCCAACTTGAAGGACCAACGCGATATCTCGGCGATGGATATTGCCAAGCGATTGCTGGACTTTGGCTTTCACGCTCCCACCATCTATTTCCCGCTCGTGGTCGCCGAAGCGATGATGATCGAGCCAACCGAAACTGAATCCAAGGCAACGCTGGATTCCTTCGCGGCGGCCCTGCACGAGATCGCCAAAGAGGACCCCGAGTTTCTTCATCTCGCGCCCCATGCGACACCAGCCAGTCGCCCCGATGATGTGCAGGCCGCCCGCAAACCAGTGCTGACCTGGTCACCTTCCGACGACAACGACAGTTGATGGCTGCGGTGACTCCTGCCTGCCGAATAGTCGAATTCGGAGCTGCACACACCGGCCAGTGGAACATGGCGTGTGACGAATGGCTGCTGGAATCGGTCCTGGGCGGTGGTCCAGCTACGGTTCGAGTCTACGCCTGGTCTCGCCCCACCGTGTCACTGGGCTACTTCCAGCAACCCGAGGATGTCGAATCTAACCCGCGACTCGCTGGAATCGATCACGTACGACGGCTCTCGGGTGGCGGAGCCATCGTGCACGAGCACGAATGGACCTACTCGTGTGTCGTCCCTCCCGGTGACACCAGGAACAGCCCCGGTGATCGGCTTTATGCGAGAATCCACCAGGCCCTGATCGACACGATCAGGGCAACAACGGGTCACGACATCCCCGAACTGCAACTCCGAGGACAGGCCTCAAGAGACACTCAATCACCCGTACTGTGTTTTTCTCGTACCGCAGCCGACGATGTCATCTACGATGGACACAAGATCATTGGCAGCGCGCAGCGACGAAGACGTGGTGCCATCCTCCAGCACGGCAGTCTCTTGCTGAAACGATCCTCTCACGCCCCCGATTTCCCGGGCCTCGTTGATCTCATTCCCAGCCTGACTCTGACCAGCGATTTTTCTGAGTTGATGGCCCGAGCAATTGCATCAGCGCTCGAATGGACTGCCACTGTCATTCCACTCAACGACGGCGAAAAAAACAGCATCGATCAACTCGTGGCCCAACAATCGATACGACTTCCCAGGACATCTGAATGACGACGCCATTTTGTCTGGCGAGAACGCAAAACAACCGGCAAAACCCCAATTTCGTTGACTTTTTCGTGATAGCCAAGTAACGTGGATTCGTGGGGATCATTCTTCCTCCCTCACATTTTTCTCAACGACTACTCGACGGTTTTGTTTGGGCTTTTCCTCTCGTGAGAAGCCAGATTGGTCTGTTTTACGACCGGCGGCGCTTTGTTTTTCAGTTTTTCCGATTCATGATTTCGCCCTGTGAGCAAACGGATTTCGGTACCGCTTTGGATCATGTGAAGAGTCGAAAACTGAAAGACCTTCGTTTGAGCGTCTTGGGGGAGATTCGTCGAAATGTTGTGTGCTGAGCTAAAGGCTGTCGGTGGGCGGCATGACGGAAAACTGATCCCGCTGGAAAAGGATCGGAAGTTCCTGATTGGTCGTGAACAGGATTGCCACCTGCGACCCAATGGCGAATCGGTCAGCAGGCACCATTGTTGCTTCACGCTCGATGAATATTGCCTGAGGTTGCGCGACCTCGGCAGTACGAACGGCACACTTCTCAACGGAACGGCCATCACCGGCCAGGTCCAGCTCAGCCAGGGAGACCGAGTCACCGTCGGTCCCTTGGAATTCGAGATCCTGCTTCGGGAAAGTGAAGACGAGACCGCGGAGGAGGAAGCCCCCGCGACGGCAGAGATCAGCAACGAACCAACCGATGCCGTGGAATCCAGCGATGTCCTTGACGATGAACTCGGCGAGGAGGAACCCGGTTCGGGCGAGACGATGATTGACCTGCCCGTCACTGACGTCGTCGAGACACTTGAAACTGCTGCCGACACCGCGATGCTCTCCGGAGACACGACCGTCATCCCAAACGAGCAACAACAACAGCAGTTGCAGCAGCAGCAACAGCAACAACAGTTGCAACAGCAATTGGCAATGCAGCAACAAATGGCCGTACAGCAGCAGCAACAGCAGCAAATGGCCATGCAGCAGCACATGGCCATGCAGCAACAATTGGCCATGCAGCAGCAAATGCCGTTCGTTCAACAACCGGGAATGATGCCCGGGATGATGCCGCCTGGATTCGCTCCACAGGTGCCCCAGGCTCCGGTTGAAATGCCGGCAGCGCAGCCGGAAGTTCCTCCAGCAGCGCCAACCGATGGTGTGCCCGATGTGACCTTGCCCGATCCCGCCACGACCGGAGCCAAGGATCCAGAGCCTGTTGTGAAACCAGACAATGCGACAGAAGGTGATGAAACGCCGAGTGCCGAGGAGAATCCCTCCAACATGGCCGAAGACATCATCAAGCAGTACATGCACCGCCGACCGTCGACCGGATCCTGATTCGCCGACACGCTCTCCGGTTTCGAGATCGACTTCACGAATCAGATTGACCGACGGGCCAACGAAACCGGAAAGGCCATTGTGACCGACTCAAACGAACACCAGCGCCGCTACCGCGAGTTTCTCGACCTGCTCCCGCTGACCCTGGAGGTGGCTGGACTGCCACGCAGCGAACCAGGCCGATATTACAGCGAAGACCAACTCGAAAGCCGCCTGATCACTCTGCGCCACGCCTACCGATTTTCACGGCAGGTCGCTCGAGAGTGTATTCAGAAATAGCCGAGTTTTGGGGCTGCTCCAGGAATCTGGCCACGGCGCCCCGCCTGCCGTAACCGGTATGACCTGCCGAAGCCGTCAACGTCGTACGGCTGCTACAGACGCGAAACGGTTCGCTTGAGTGTAGTTCTCCGGGGGAACTGGTCGATCCCTGTCGAGGTGTCCCGTCGGTCTTGCTGAAAGAGACCGACGACCTCCACAGCCGTCCCCAACCACCGGATTTACCCCTCATGACGACTTCCAATCACACGCCGCAGGAAACCCACCGAGTCGATTCGAAGCACGAACCATCGGTTCGCCGCGGTCGGAACAAAGTGGAACGTCGCCGACATATCGATCCGACGACGTGCGAACGTGACTACGATCAGGAAGAGATCGAGTTCATGACGGCAATGGATGACTACAAGCGACGCAGTGGTCGCCAGTTCCCCACCTGGAGCGAGGTCCTGGAAGTCATGCGAAGCCTCGGCTACCGCAAGGTGGCAGCCCCGTGCGAAATCAAGCTGTAACAGCAGAATCACGGCCAAACGTCATGATCGTGATGTCGTCGTTCTGATCGCGTCCATCCGCGAATTTTCGCACGTCAGCCAACAACGCCTGCCCCAGTTCGTCGGCCTGCCGTGGTCCCGCCAGCAGGAAGTCTCGCATCCGTTCCAGGGTGTAGAGTTCTCCGTCCGGGTTCATGGCCTCGTCAACACCGTCGGTGAAGATCACGATGATCTCGCCCTCGGCAATCGGCCGCTTGACAACCTCAAACGGAAAATCCTCCATCACACCGATCGGCAATCCCACGCTCTCGGTATCAAATTCCTCGATCGTCCCGGCGGTAGTCACGATCATCGGGGACATGTGGCCACCATTGATCAGGGTGAGGTGGTGCTCGACGGGATCGATAATCACCAACACGAATGTCACAAACCGGCCTTCGACGGCATTGTCACACATGTGGTTGTTGATCGCGGCCACGGCTTCTTCAATCGATGTCGCGAAATTCATCGTGTTTTGAACACAACTGGAAATTCGCGACATGATCAGTGCACCGGGAACTCCCTTTCCCGCCACGTCGCCAAAAGCCAGGCAAATCTTGCCGTCGGCCAATTCCAACGCGTCGTAGTAATCACCACCCACAGCCTGGGCCGCATCGTAGGAGGCAAAAAACGAGTATCCCTCCGCCTCTGGTAAAGTCTCGGGCAACAACGCCACCTGGACTCCCCGGGCAATATCGAGTTCGCTGTCCTGCTTCTGCTTGGCCGCGAACGTCGACATGAGCCGCGCCGAGTCGAAACTCAATGCCGCTTGACCCGCAACAGCCTGGAGGAGCTCGAGGTCATCGTTGTTGAACTGGTTGACCGGGTTCTGGGTGTCCAGGTTGATCACGCCCATCACCTCGCCATCGATCCCCAGCATCGGGACGCACATCATCGATCGAATCGCGAGATTCGAGATTGATTGGCTTGCCGCAAATTGCGAATCGCTGGACGCATCAGCTGACAACAATCCGGCCCGATCTTCGACGACTTTGTTGACGACGGTGCGACTGAGGGTCACCGTTGCATCTTCAGATTCTCGCCTGTGTTTCATCGCCCGTGGGACCAGTTCGCCCTGGTCGGTGTCCCGAAGCAGGACACACCCCCGGTCCGCCTGGGTGAAAATTCCAAACAGTGTGTCGAGCACCTTCGGCAACAACGACTCGACGTCGACCGCCCCGGCCAGTGCCCGGCTGATCTCCAGCACTCCTTTCAATTTCTCCTCTGGCCGCACACCCAACGCACCAAAGCCATCACCGGTTTCGACCGACGCCATGATTGTGGCGTCATCGGCGTCGTCCAGTGACACGCCCACCATCGTGCTTCCAATATCACCCGAGGCACCGTCCCCCTCCTCAAACCGCATCAACACCGGCCCCAGCTTGATGCGATCGCGGCTCTCCAGTGGCGTGGCGTTTTCGATAATCTGACCGTTAACGGACGTCCCGTTACCGCTCCCAAGATCCTCGATCGCGTACCGACCATCCTGCAAGAACACCCGTGCGTGTCGACGGGACACCGCGTTGGACTCCAATTGCACACCACAGTCGGGATGACGTCCGATCAAGACCTCCTGGCCATCCAGCTCGTGTGGAACCGCCTGTCCTCCCTGAAGCAACACCAGTACCGCCATCGTCAACCAACTCCTTATGGGAATCGTCCTGCTCAGGACACTCCACCGAATATCGTTTCCACATTGCCTCGCAGAACCTGCCGTCCCAGGTCCAGCGCACGGGTTTCACTCCACCCCTGTCCGATGACAAAATCCGTCGCCAGAACCCGCGCAAGGATTCGACGATACATCCGGAACTTCGGCAACGCGAATTCCAGCTTGTACATGTCGCTATAATAGCCGATCTGCTTATGACGTGGGACAGCCTGTAAACGACTTCTACAGTCCGTCTCGATGTAGGCCGGGATATTCGAATACCACCAGTGACCATTGGTCACCACGTTGGGGAAAATCCAACTGTAACTGACCAGCTCCTGATTGCTGGTCGACGACAAGACCGAGACCGGGAAAGTCACACCCGGGAAGGCGCTGAACAATTCACCATACTGCTTCAACGATGTCCGTTTATCGAACAGGTCCTGGCCCTGGTACACACCGTCGGGGTAAACCCGTCGATTGACACCGATCATCAGGTCAAACGGAAGATCAAAGTCGGCACAAGCCTGTGACAACGTCCAAAACACCAACCGCGACACCGCTGTTGCCTCGTCACGGGTCCACTCCGTATCACCATCGATTCGCGACAACGCCGCGTCCGCTGCGACCACATCCGGTGTCGATGGTGTGAAGTCCGGTGGCAGGGATATCGCACACGCCCTGGCACCGCGCGAGGTGAAGTGCTCGAACAAGCGAGAGAGACCCGATTTCAGCGACGACGAATCCGAAATGGCAACGCCCGTTGATTTTTCGAATCGATCTCGTGTCGCCTGGTGACCGAGGTGAAACACCAGGTCGTCGGTCCTCAAGCACGGTACGTAACGACGGGTGTCGAATCCGTCGAGCGGATCATCGAAGTCGTTGGTGAGATAAACCTGTTCGAGACCACTCTTCTCCAGAACAGTTTCTTCCCAATCCTCCGACGACATCGTCTCCAGTGCCGCATCGTACACCGATTCCCAGTTGGCTGCTCCAATCCGATCCCCGTCAAACCCAAAGAATTCACGACACATTTCCACCAACCAACTCACCTGAACGGTGTTGTCCAGATGATCGAGGAACGGAGCCAACCGGCCAACCAATTCGCGAGGCTCCAGCCCCGGTTCTTCGATCTGCTCCCGAGGCAAACCGGCCGAATGCGCCAACTCGGTGTAATAGTGGTACCCGAGAATATCGGCCAACGTACTCGAGGCTGCTGCATGTGGATTGATATGCGTGTGCGGATCAATCAGGGGCAGTTGCTCGATTTCATCAAACAGCCTCTGGTGCAGTTGTTCGCTCATGGCTCGGTTCTCAAGAAACACCTCGATGTGACAGCGAGTCGGTCCGACGACGGATCCCACCATCGTCGAACGGTGACACCAAGGATTGCCGTTGTAGAAAGTGACACAAAAAAGCGACGGCCGCCATTAGGACCGTGGCGGCCGTCGCGGAACAATCGATCAGCTCGTAGGACTCTCGTCCCGAAAAACGCTTTACGGACTGAAGGCCTTGACCAGGCTTCCGTTTTTGCCGTTCCAGAGTCGGACAACGCCGTCCTCACCTCCGGCCACGACAATTGACTCGTCACGACTCGACGCTGCCGCGTACATGAAGTCCGTTCCACCACTGAAGCTGCGGTAGTTCTGCCCGTTGCCAATCTTGTGGTACCGGACCGTTTTGTCTCCACCACAACTGATCACGTTCTCACCAATTCCGACAAACCGCAGCGAGGTAACCTGTTTCGAATAGCCACCAATGGTTCGCCGTTGTTCACCGGTGTCAACGTTCCAGACCTTGATCACGTTGTCTGCGCCAGCACTGGCGATCGACGTGTTGTCTGCCTTCCAGCTGACGTCGAGCACATGATGTGTATGCCCTTCGAAGCTGCGAACATGCTTGCCACTGGCGACGTCAAAGATCTTGACAAACTTGTCGGCGGCCCCGGAGAGCAACTTGGTGCCATCCCGAGAGAACTCGGCTCCAAAGACCGTATCACTGTGAGCGTCCTTGATTTCCTTGATCAGGGTCTTCTTGGCAACGTCCCAGATCATCAGTTCGCCACTTCGAGAAGGATCTCCACCACCAGTCACCAACTTGGTGCCATCGTGGCTGAAATCGACCGACAGCACGCGGCTGACAAATGGTGATTCACCAAGTTCCATGGGCTTGTCGGCCTTGGGGCCCAATTGGCCGGCAAGGGACCAACGCGGCGAAATATCCCACGCGACCGACAACTTGTCAGCACCACCGGAAAGAACCATTCCCGAGGGAGCAACCGACAACGCTGTGATCGCCCCGGTGTGCCCGGCAATCATTTCAACGGCCTGTCCGGCCGCGGCGTACCAGACATGTATCTTCTGGTCAGCGCCACCAGTCAGCAACAACCCGCCATCGGGTGAAAAAGCCACAACGACAACTGACTTTTCTCCGGTCTTGACCGCGGCTGTTGCCTTGGTCACGGCCGCATCGGCAGTTTTCTGTTGCCCATCCCTGGTCGCCTTATCCGCGTTGGCGGTCTTGAGAGCGACCTGTGAATCAGCCGCAGCCTTATCGGCCAGTTTCTGTGTCCGGTCGGCCGACGCCTGGGCATCGGTGACTTTCTTCAGTTCGGCCATCTGCTTGGCCGTTTCCTTGCCGGTATCGTCCTTGGCTTTCTTTGTCGTGTCATTCTTGGTCTGAGCCGCCTTGCTGGCCGCATCAGCCTTGGTCTTGGCCTCCGCGGCAGCCTTGGCAGCCGCAGCAGCATCGGTCGATTTCTTGGTGGCCGCGTCCGAAGCTTTCTTGGCATCAGCCGCTGCCTTGGCCGCATCAGCTGCTGCCTTATCGGCCTTGGCCTTTGTTTCGGTGGCCGTCTTGACCGCAGCGGCTGCCTTTTTCTTCGCAGCGTCGTCGGCAGCCTTCTTGGCCGCTTCCTGCGCTTCTGTCAGTTTCTTGGCCGAGTCCGCGGCTGCCTTTTTGGTGGTCTCGGACGTCTTGGCCGCAGCGGCTGATTTCTTGGTTTCCGCATCTGCAGCCTTCTTGGCGGCGTCCGCAGCTGTCTTCGAATCGGTCGCCTTCTTGGCAGCGTCCACGGCTGCCTTCTTGGCAGTCACCAGTGCCTTCGCGGCCCCGTCAAACGCCTTGACGGCCGCATCACTCTTGGTCTTGGCCGCAGCAAATTTCGGCTTCTGGTCGGTCACTTTCTTGTCGGCGGCCACCTTGGCATCCTTGGCCTTCTTGGCTGCGGTCGCACGATCCTTGGACGTTTTGTCGGCCGCCTTCTGTTTGCCGTCGGCCACGCCCACCAACTGCTTGGCGACACTTTGTTCTTCAGTCACGCTTGCCAACGAACGTACGAGTCCCAGATCGCCCTTCATTTCGGCCAGCTGCTTCCCGGCCAGATCGTAAAGCCTGGCAAAGTTACCGGCAGCAGCGGCAATCGCTGCCCCATCGGGACGGACCGCAACGTCTGTCACGGGTGAACCCACGTTGATACTTCGGACCTGGTTTCCCTTGGTCACATCGAAGATCCGTACGGTGTTGTCACCACTGGAGGTGGCGATCTGCGTTCCGGCCGGAAGAATCAATGCCACGCCGGTGACCGGCTTGGTGTGCCCCTTGATCTCCAACACCGGTTTCGGACCAGCGTTTTCAGCTTTCTTGGCATCCTTTTTGGCGTCCGCTTTTTTCTCGGCGGGTTTGGGAGTCGCCGTTGTCCAAACTCGAACAAGATTGTCGGCATGAGCCGACACCAGGCGGGCACCGTCCTTGGTGAAGGCGACATCGTTGACGGCAGCCGGAGTCGCGACCTGCCGTACAACACTGCCATCAGCAACCTTCCAGACACGGACCGACTTGTCCTGGCTGCCGGATACCAGTTGGCCACTGGCCGTCACGAGCTTGGCAAATTCTGCCTGTGCTTTCTTTGCGGTCGCGAGCGCCGTCTTGGCAGCGTCAGCCGCCTTCATGGCCGCCGCAGCCGCATCGGTCCGTTTCTTTTTCTCCGCGGGAATTGCGTCACCCTTCAACTTCAACGCCTTCGGATCGAAGGACTTCACCGCTTCCGCCGCGGTTCCCTGATTCGTCACAGCGGTCGCCAGGGCGATCTCCGCCGTCGTTGCCACAGCGTCCAGCCGTGATCTTTCCACCGGATGCGGGAAAAACGCCAATCCGCTGACCGCAGCGGTATGCCCCTTGAGTTCCCGAATCACCTTGCCGTCCGCGAGGTTGACCAAGCGAATGACGTTGCCACCATTGGCCACGGCAGCCGTCTTGCCATCTGCACTGACGGCCGAGGCCGTCACGGCGGCGGAGCCAGCCAGTTTCGAGGCCTGCCGCGATGCGTCCCGTTTCCACAACTTGACGACACGATAACCACCGGTCGCCAACATGTCCCCGGCCGGGCTAAATGACATCGAGTGCACGAAATCACGATGGGCTGCCCCACCGGGATACATGGCCTTGTCCTGGAACTTGATCGCCGCCAGATTCGGGTCAATCAACTGCGTGACCTTCTTGCCCAGTGTCGTGTCGTAAATTTCGACCTGGTTGGCACGGCCAGCCGCGGCGAACCGATTCCAGGGCGAAATCGCAACGCTGTAAACAGCCTTGGCCGAGTCGGGCAAGGGCGCGAACTGCAGCATCTGCTTGTTTCCGCCGGTACCGCCCAGAGCGCCCTCGAGAATCCATTGCCGCAACAATCCGAGCTCACGTGGGGTCAACGCCTTGGCGTCCTGGTTGTTCGGCAACGGTGGCATATGCGGCTTCTTCTGCCGCGTTGCCACCAGGTACAGCAGACTCTTGTCCGGCTGCTTGGCAACAATCGATGCTCCGCGTTTGCCTCCCTTGAGGATGTCCTTGATTTCCTCGAGAACCAGTTTGCCCTCGTTGATCGCCACGTTGTGGCAGGCGATGCAGTTCTGTTCCAGCACCGGGTAAATATCCCGTTGGAAATCAACTGGACGCCCCAGCTTGACCACCTCGGGTTTGATCCCGGCAGTCTTCTCGGCCGCCTTCTTCGTATCGGCGGCGTTGGCCACCAGCAACGAATTGGCAACCAGTAGGCCACCGGCAATCGCCAGGCAAATCAGTGAACGCGAGAGAATCAAACGCATGGCAATGCCCCCCAGAATCGGCTTGCTGTGAATCGTGTCGTGGAGTTTGTACTTGGACGGTGAGACTACTTGGCCACCTTGATCGTGATCGGTTGGTCCACCAGTGCTTCGCGACCGTCGTACTGCATCTTGGCCCGCACCACCATGTTGGCCAATCCACCTTCGGTGGCCTTCGGTCCTGCGGCAATCGAGAGCACGCCCTCGGTCTTGTCGGCTGCGATGGTGACCGGAGCTGCCTTCAGGTCCGCTATGCCCTGTGGCAACGGCAGACTAAGCGTGACAGGCCCTGTGAAACCATTGGCGCGGGTGACAGTCACCTTGACGGCGAGCTTGGCGCCGCGTTTGAGGTTGCCACCACCTGGGACCTCGGCCTTCAGAGT
>CAWVUS010000045.1:0-22979 GCA_963933195.1 uncultured Planctomycetaceae bacterium | reverse complement strand
CCTTGTTCTTCTTCAGCAGGGCCTGGACGGCTTCCACCCCCAGCTTGTCGACCTGTTCTCGCTGGTCCCCATGAGGACGGGCCCAGAACTCGACCGTCTCGGCCCCACACTTGCGGACCTCCGGCAGGATCTCGGCCAATGGCTTCGTGCCGTACATGCAGGCCCCGACAATGTAACGGAGCCGGAATTTCTGCTTCGAATCGGCAGCGGCCATCCCGCCCAACGTCGCGCCGGCAGCCAGTGCACCGGCACCGGCAAGGAATTCCCGTCGAGTCTTCGTCTCAACCTGCATGTTCATCGTCTCCATTGGATTCGTCGCTCACTGGGATCATTTCTCTCGCCGCCTCGACAATCGGTTCGCGCGGCATCTGGTTGTGGCCAACTCCTGGAAGTTCGATAAACCGCCGCTCGACTCCCGAGGTCGATCGGGACGGGGCGGCTTCGAACAGGTTTCGTGACAGACGAACCGGAACAACCCGGTCATCTGTACCGTGTACGATTGTCACAGGACAAGTCACGTCTCCGATGTGGTCGATCGACTCGTAGCGGTCGACCAGTATCCAGCGAACCGGCAGCCACGGATAGTGGTGGCAGGCGGTATCAGTCATCGACGAAAACGGGGCCCGCAACAGCAACCCGGCCGGCGGCGTGCCTCCACGGCACAAGTCGGCTGCCAGTCGAACCGCAACGGCGCCCCCCAGTGATTCTCCGAACAGGATCAGTCGATCGGCAGAAGCACCGTGGGCCGCCAGCCAGGCCTGAATCTCCCGGGCGTCGGCGTGCAACAACGTCTCGGCCGGTTTCCCAACGTTTTCGGCGTAGCCGCGATAGTCCACGAGCACGACATCGATTCCCAGTTTCGTAAAATCGGCGATCGCGTTGGCCCGGTAACCGCGGTGCCCGGCATTGCCCGGAAAATACAGAAGAAGGGTTCTTCCGTCGGTGAGTTGGGCGAGACCATCGGCCGGATCATCAGCGGCCTGGCCAGCGGCCAACACCAGCCAGCCAGACAATCGCACGTCGTCGGCCACCGGCACCTCGATCTCGTGAACCTGGTCCGGCGGCAGGCCACACTCGGCCGTCGGCACCGCCGCCACCCGGGCGGGAAAGTACATCATCGACCGCTGTAACCAAGCAAACATCAGGATCAGTCCCAGGTAGGGAACCAGCAGGTACAACACCCCGCGGCGCAGCCACACTCGAAATCGGCGAGGCGTCGCACCGTCGCTTGGTGATTCGGGTTGTTCGCGATCACCCACACCAGCCCCGGCACATTCACCGGCCCTCCCGCTTGCTCTTGTCAAACCGCTCGTTACGAGCCGGCATCACCGCACCGGTCTCCTTGAGCATCCGGTGAAGCGTGGCCTGCATCGCCCGGACCCGATCCGGCTGCCCCTCGGCCAGGTCCCGGCTCTCACCGATGTCACTCTCCAGGTCAAACAGTTCCACCCGTTTGTCCTCGTACCACTCGATCAACTTCCATCGCCCGTCCCGAACTGCCCCTGACGGGGCACCACCCTGGTTGCCATAGTGAGGGTAATGCCACAGAACCGGTCCACGATCTCGTGTGCCTCCCTGCAACAGTGAAACGAAGCTCATCCCGTCACGGTGTTGATCCGGCCGAGGCTTCAAGCCAGAAATTTCGAGGATCGTGGGGTAGAAGTCCGTGCTGGTGACTACCTGCTTGCACTGGCTCCCCGGCGTGGTGACCCCGGGCCAGCGCACGATCATCGGTTCGCGGATCCCGCCCTCGTACATCCATCCCTTACCACCTCGCAGTGGAAGGTTGCTGGTCGGATGCCCCTCCGACGTCGACAGTCCGCCATTGTCGGACATGAAGAACACCACCGTGTTCTGCTCGAGTCCCAGTCGCTTCAATCCCGCCAGCACCGTACCCACCGCCGCGTCCATCGCTTCGACCATCCCGGCGTAGACCGCGTGAGCCTGCAGTGTCCGCACCCGACGGTTGTGTTCTCGTTTTGAAAATTCTCCGGCAACCGCCCTGGCGTCCAACGCCTTCCGTTTGGCCAGGTACTTCTGGCGAAGATCCGCCCTGGCAATCAGTGGAGTGTGCACCGAGTAGAACGACAGGTAGGCCAGGAACGGCTTCTTGCGATTCGCCTCGATGAACTTGACCGTCTCGTTGGCCAGTCGTGCCGGCAGATGCTCTCCGGGAGGCCCGTCCTTCAAACGCGGGTTTCCATAGGGCGAGAAGTACTTTTTCCCACCGTACGGCCCTCCTCGCGTGATCCCTCCCTGGTTGACATCGAACCCCTGGCTTTCGGGCCAGAACTGCTCGGGACCCAGGTGCCATTTCCCGGCAAAAAATGTCGCGTAACCGGCCTCTTTCAGGGCTTCGGCCAGGGTCACTTCCTTGTGAGCCATCCGGTCCTTGTAAGGCGACGGCAGCAGCCTGGTGTTGCGACGCCATTTCCCAGGCTGGTTGCCCCCCGCCGCATTGATGTAGTCGGTGATGCCGATTCGTGACGGATATTTTCCGGACAGGATGCTGGCCCGCGTGGGGCTACACACCGGGCAGGCAGCATAGGCGTTGGTGAATTTCATCCCCGACCTGGCCAGGCCGTCGACATGCGGTGTGTCGTAAAACGAACTGCCAAAGCAACCCAGGTCGGTCCACCCCAGGTCATCGACCAGGAAGAACACCACGTTGGGCCGCTCGGCGGCAGTCCCGACCGCGGGAACCAGTAACACCAACCAGACAAGAAGTCGCGACCCGCCCCCCATGTGGTCACGCCTCCTCGGAATCGGAAAGTCCCGACGACGTTTCGGGGGATGAGGTGGGGAGGTTCGGATTTCCTGCAGATTCATCGCGAGGCCTGCCTCCACGCACGACCTGGACCACGCCGACGAGCACCAGAAATGCAGCCACTCCGCCCACGCCGTACCAATGTGCCTTACTCCAGATTGCCCACCCGGCTCCCACCGTCGCCGCCCCCAATGCCACACACATCGCCAGGTTGACCAGGTTGCGTCGCCCTCCCTGCGGCATGTGGTCTCCCAGCATCCGACGATTGTTCATCATCAGGAAGAATGTCAGGTAGGCGATCGGCAACAGCACCATCCCAAAAACACTCGTCGGCACTGCCAACCAGAACCGGGCCTCGCCATCCCCCCACAGGAACAGGAACCCCAGTGCGCCGGTGACTCCCGGCAGCAGGCTGAAGATCCGGTGCTGAATCCCGGATGCCGGAATCCCCATCATCTCGCAAACGGTGAACCCGTTGATCAGCATCAGGATGATGATTGTCGAGAAAGCCATGCCAACCACACCGATGCCGAAGACGACATGAGCCACGGTGGGACCTGTCAATTTCTCGAGCGTGTTGGCCAGCAAAAACGCATCTCGCTGGACCAGCATCGCCGCGATCTTTTTGTCCGCCAGGTCGACCTCATCAGTACCGGCCAGCGTCTTTTCCAATCCAGCGACGTTCTTGTCGTACCCGGCCTGGAGCTTGTCGGTGATTCCCGGCGTCGCTGGACCTTCGCCCACCAACCCCGGATCGAACTGCCCATGGAACTGGCTGGCCGAGGCGATCACAACGCAGCTGGTTGCCAACAAAAAGGGGATGAACAGGCCAACCGAGAGATCGAAGATCGCCAGGCCACGAAAATCTCGGTCCCAGCCTCGTTTGAGCATCGAGTAGGGCAGCAGGAACGTCATGTTGATGCCAACCGCAGTCGCGGCGGCGGTCACCATCCGGTCCCGTTGTGTCGAGAGGATCTGTTCGCGCCAGAAGTCGGCATGAGTCGACTCGGCCAGAGCGGCCTCGAATGCCGCTGCCGGCCGATCCAACAATGACAGGTCCGGGACAAAACCAGCCAGGATCTCACCCCAGGCCAATCCCCCGCCCTTGGATGACATCGCGATCACCACCCCGAAGAAACTCAGGACGACAATCGCCACCATGGACTTCAACAGGATTTCGAAAAGTTTCAGCCCCCAGCCACCACTCTCGTAGAACCAGATCACCACCGCCGACACGCCAAACAACAATCCCACGGCAATGTATTTTCCCGCATCACCACCAAACAACTCGGGAAACAGGTTTTGCTGAATCGCAGCAGTGCCCAGAGAAAACTGGGGCATTGCCCAGACCAAATTGGCCATCAGCGTGGCAATCGCCCACCCCCACCCCAGTACGGGGTTGACGTGACGGTTGATCGCATCGAAAGGACGTTCACCGGTCGAGAGCGCGACGTAGCCGATGGCACTGAGCATCACGATACCCAGGATCATCATCAGTGGCTGGAGCCACATCATCTCGTAACCGCCGATGACTCCCAGGTAGAGACTGCCGGCCAGCGAACCGCCGCCCAGCGTGATCGCTCCCTGCAACCAGCCCGGACCCGACAGGCGGGCGTAGGCCAATAGTGTCGCCAACCCTCCCTTCTGCTTCGCTTCGAGAATGGCCTGGCGATCTTGTTCCACTTGTGACATGGGTCATCCGTCCCGTACTACCGGTTTCGTGCACTCGTCGTGTCGTTCTGCCGATTGTGCCACGCGACAGCGCACGGCGAAAGCGAGACACGGGAGGTTGACCAGCGGACAACGGGCCGTCGGTCCTAGAACAGCGAGTGGACCGGCGTGCCCTGCACAACAAAGTGCGGGCGACCGGTCGGATCGACCACGCGGGTGTCCGAGCCATACCCCAGGCAGTGGTAGATCGTGGCGATGAAGTCACGGACGTGAACCGGGTTGTCGGCCGGGTAACCGGCGATCTTGTCGCTGGAACCATACACCTGGCCGCCGCGGATTCCTCCGCCGGCCAGCACCGTGCTGTACACCGGCCCCCAGTGATCACGCCCGGCCTTCTTGTTGACCTTCGGAGTCCGTCCGAATTCACCGGTCCAGGCAATCAGCGTCTCGTCCAACCGCCCACGTTCGGACAAATCCTCGATCAATGCCGAAAACGCGCGGTCCATCGGAGGCAACAACAGGTCCTTCATCACCTTGAAGTGCTTGTCGTGGGTATCAAAGTTCTTCGTCGAATGCAGGTGCATCCAGGGGACCGTCACCAGCCCCACGCCCGCCTCGACGAGCCGCCGTGCCACCAGGCAACTGCGGCCAAACTTGTTGTCTCCGTAACGGGCCAGCGTTTCGGGAGACTCGTCATCAAACGTGAAGGCTCGCCAGGCCGAATTCGACCCAAGGATGTCCAGCGCCTGCTGTTGGAATCGACCGTAACTGGCTTCCGCCGGCGACACCTCGACACGCGACCGTTCGACACGGGTCAGCAACCTCTGGCGACTCTCCTGGCGACGGTCTCCAACCCCCTTGGGCGGACGAAAGCCCGGGGGAAGTGTTCCCGGCTTCCAGGACTCATCAATCAGCATCAACGGATCGAAGTTCGGACCCAGGAATCCGGCGTGCTGGCCGCCCCACTGGAAATTGTTCTGATCACCGATGCGGACTGGCAGATGCACCGATGCCGGCAACCCGTTTTGGTCCCCTCGCAACTGTCGAACCACGCCGCCAACACACGGCGGATCCACGCGATCCATCTGGGGTTCGCCCCGGGTCCGTGGGGCGTTCTTCAGACCGGTCATGTTGTAGTGAACGCCGATCCCGTGTGTGTTGCTGTTGTGATAGGTCGAGCGAATGACCGAATAATTGTGAGCCTGCCGCGCCAGCATCGGCAGGTGTTCACACACCTCGACTCCCGGCACGCTCGTCTCGATCGGATTGAAATCGCCACGGTAACCCTGGTTGGCCTTCGGCTTCATGTCGAAGGTCTCCTGCTGGGCCGGACCTCCGGTCATGTACAGCAGGATGCAGGACTTGGCCTGGCCGGAGGTTCTCGCCGGCGCAGCCGCCGCGCGAACCGACAACAGATCACTCAGGGACAGGCCGAACCCCGTCAGGCCACCGGCCGCCAATCCTGATTTCAGGAAGCCACGCCGTTGCATCGACAACATCTGGTTGGCTCGGTCCGGCGTCATGCCACACTCTCTTTCCATCCGATCGGCTGCAACCTAATCCTCGTCCCATGATTCTACTGATCGGCGATTCGTCGGATCAAGGTTCATTGATATTCTCATCCCCCCTGCCGCAGTGCCCGCTCGACCAAACACCGGCACGGTTGTCGTGGTTGTCGTGATTTACAGACGGTATGCTGAACGCCTGCCCGTGAATCGCTTCCGCAGGAGTTCATCCGTGACCGTCTTGAACAATCCACTGTGCCGAACACTGCTTGTTGTCGTTTTGGCCTGCATCACGACGCGGTCACCTGCCGCGGATCCTCCCAACTTCAGTACGAAGGCACGTGTCGCCTGGACGACTTCACGAGTCAAGGGATCTCCCGACCCCCCCAGCCCCTACGTCACCCGCGTTGCCTTTCCGGATCTCACCTTCGACGAACCGTTGGACATGAACTACGCGGCCGGCATCAACCGGTTGCTGGTCGTCGAACGCTTCGGCCGAATCTTCTCGGTGCCGCTCGATCGCAAGACGACCAAGCCCGACCTGATTCTCGATGCCAACGAGGTCCTCGGTCGCACCAAACCCAAGACCCTCTCGGCCTACGGTTTCGCACTGCATCCCAAGTACCCGAAGGTCCGTTACGCTTACGCCACGATCGTGACGTCCAACACCGAAGAACTCCCCAAGGGGAGCCGCCTGTCACGTTTCCGGGTCCTGCCAGGAGAGCCTCCACGGTGCGATCCCAAGAGTGAACAAATACTCTTCGAATGGCCCTCCGGCGGGCACAACGGTGGTTGCCTGCAATTCGGCCCCGACGGCTATCTCTATATCGCCACCGGCGACAGCAGCGGCATCGCCGACCTCTATCTCACCGGCCAGGATCTCACCAACCTCTCCGGAGCCATTCTCCGCATCGACGTGGACCATCCCGGCGAGAAACTGCCCTACACGGTGCCCAGGGACAACCCGTTCCTGGCCACCAAGGGGGCCCGCCCTGAAATCTGGGCCTACGGACTCCGGCAGCCCTGGAAGATGAGTTTTGACACCGCCACCGGAGACCTCTGGACCGGCAACATCGGCCAGGATCTCTGGGAAATGGTCTTCCGCATCGAACGAGGTGGAAATTACGGCTGGAGCATCACCGAGGGAACCCATCCGTTCGAACCCGAACGCCCCCGTGGCCCCACGGCAATCGTCCCTCCGATCATCGAGCACGACCACGCCAACTTCCGTTCGATCACCGGTGGATTCGTGTACCACGGCAAAAAACTCACCAAGCTCCGCGGTGCCTATGTCTACGGCGACTACGACACCGGGCGGATCTGGCAACTGCGATACGACCGCAAGAATCAAAAACTGGTCTCAGCGTCAGAACTGGTCGACTCGAGCATGCGGCTGGTCGGATTCGGCCAGGACAGCCAGGGAGAGCTCTACCTGCTCGATCACGTCAGCGGCCGCATCCATGAACTGGTGCCCAATCCCAACATCGGCCAAAAGAGCAACTTTCCCACGACACTCTCGGCAACGGGACTGTTCGACTCCGTCAAGACGCTCACGCCGGCGGCTGGACTGATCCCCTACGACGTGATCGCTCCCCAGTGGGCCGACGGGGCAACCAAGCAGAGGTTCCTGGCACTGCCAAACGACTCGAAGATGGAATTCGAGACACTGACCTACCCGCAGCCGGCTCCTGGCTCCCCACCGGGATGGAAATTCCCCAACGGTACCGTGATCGTCGAAACCATCTTCCTGGAAACCGAGGCTGGCCAACCCGGAAGTCGTCGGCGCATTGAAACCCGCATCTTGCATCACGAACGATTGTCGGGCGACGAATCCAATGGCGACCAGTATTGGCAGGGTTACACCTACGTCTGGAACGATGAACAGACCGAGGCCGAACTGCTGCTGGACCCACAGGGCCGGGATCGGGTGTTCCAGATTACCGACCGCCAGGCCCCCGGTGGAGTTCGCCAACAGACATGGCACTTCCCCAGCCGAACCGAATGCACGGTCTGTCACAACATGGCGGCCAAGTATGTGCTCGGCGTCACCACCCACCAGATGAACCGCGATCACGACTACGGTGACCAGAGCCTCAATCAAATTGACCTGCTGGACAGGCTGGGATGCTTCACCAAGCGATTGCCCACCCCAACCAGTTCCCTGCCCCGGCTGGTTGACTACCGCGCCAAGAAGAACGACCTCGACCGTCGTGCCCGATCGTACCTGCATGCCAACTGCTCACACTGCCACCGCAAATGGGGTGGTGGAAACGCCCGTTTCCAACTCCTGGACACGCTCGACCTGGCAGAAACAGGCGCTCTCGGCGTGCGTCCCGGGCAGGGAACATTCGGAATGGCCGCTGGCAAGATCCTCGCGGCAGGCGACCCGTACCGCAGCGTGCTGTTCTTTCGCATGTCGAAACTGGGAGCCGGCCGCATGCCGCGGATCGGATCTTCGGTCGTCGACCCGGTTGGAACACGCTTGATCCACGACTGGATCGCCAGCCTGCCCTCGGCCTCACCCGAACCCAACATCGCCCGATCACGAGGCAACACGGCGGTGGCAATGAAGACCCTGAAGTCCACAGCCACTGCGGCCGACCGCGCCGCACAAATCGACTCGCTGTTGAAAACAACCCCGGGGTCCATTCGGCTGTTGCACGCCACCACCGGGTCCGAACTGGATCAGGCGACCCGTTCACAGGTCATCCGATCCGCCACGGCTCACGCTTCGGCAACGGTGCGAGACCTTTTCGAGAGGTACCTGCCCGAGGAAAAACGCGTCAAGCGACTGGGCACCATCATCAAGCCGGCCCAGATCCTCGCACTGCCGGGAGATATCGCCCGCGGACGTAACGTGTTCTTCAAGACCGACGGGGTGCAATGCCGCAACTGCCACAAGATCACCGGCCAGGGCAAGGAGGTTGGTCCCGATCTCAGCGGTGTGGGAAAGAAATTCACGCGGGCCCAGATCCTGGAGAGCATCCTGCAGCCGTCAAAGAAGATCGAACCGAAATGGTTGACCTACGTCGTCGAAACCGTCCAGGGCCGTGTCTTCACCGGGCTGCTGGTCTCCAAGGACGACAAGCAAGTGGTCCTCAAGGATGCCAAGGACAAGCTGACTCGGATCGCCGCCGACGACGTCGACGTACTGGCCGCTCAGCAGAAGTCGCTGATGCCCGACCTGCTGGTCCGCGACATGACGGCGCAGCAAGTGGCCGATCTGACGGCATTCCTATCCAGTCTCAAGACACCCGTTCCCCAGAAGAAATGATCAGCAAACAGGTCCACGGTTCGACCTTGTCGCGTCTCCAATCCCCCCCTACACTGGCTTCTTAGACGTTCAACCATGAGTTTTCTTTTCGACAGGTAAGACCATGCAGAAGGGCATTCATCCCGATTACATGGAAACCGCGGTCACGTGCGGTTGTGGTCACTCGTTTTCCACTCGCAGTACCGTCGAAAAACTCAACGTTGAAATTTGCAGCGTCTGCCACCCGTTCTACACCGGGCAGATGAAATACGTCGACAGCGCCGGACGCGTCGAGAAGTTCCAGAAGAAGTACAACTGGGGCAAGAAAGCCGAGGAATCGGCCGATACGGCAGCCGCGGCCGAGACCGAGGCTGCCGTCGAAACTGAAGCTGCGGTCGAGGAATAGTGTCGCCGGTCGTGCTCGGCGACAGTTCGTTCCACACCTGGTGAAACGAGCGTCACGAACAGCACGCTTTTGAGTTCGGCGATACAGGGATGTTCGCTGATGTTGTTCCCCTCGCTTCAGGCCAAGCTGGCTCGCTACGAAGAGCTCGAGAAGCTCTTGGTCGATCCCGACGTGCTGTCCGACACCAACCGGATGGTCGCGTTTCAACGGGAATATGGGAGCCTGGCCAAGGTCGCCTTGCCGGTCCGGGAGTTCAACGAACTCGAGGGCAATATTGCCACGGCACGTGAATTGATCGAGGAGGAAGAAGACGCCGAGTTGAAGGCCTACGCCCAGGACGAACTGGACACACTGCTCGGCGATCGAGGCACGAAGCTGACTGCTCTCGAGGATCTTGTCGCCACCGGGGACGCCATTTCTCGTGGCAGCCTGATCATGGAAATCCGGGCCGGGACCGGGGGCGATGAGGCGGCTTTGTTCGCGAGAGATCTCTTTGAAATGTATCACCGGCTTGTCGAGCGTCGCGGATGGAAGGCCGAGTTGATCGACTGCTCGCCCACAGAACTTGGTGGATTCAAGGACGTCACGATCTCGATCGCCGGAGACGGCGCTTTCCTGCAACTTCAGTTCGAAAGTGGTGGCCACCGCGTCCAGCGAGTTCCGGAAACCGAAACCCAGGGACGCATTCACACTTCCGCCGCCACTGTCGCGGTGCTCCCCGAAGCCAACGATGTCGAAATCGAAATCAACTCCGACGATCTTCGAGTCGACACCTTCTTCGCCAGTGGACCGGGCGGCCAAAAGGTCAACAAGACCGCCAGTGCCATTCGGATCACCCACCTCCCAACCAACACCGTTGTGCAGTGCCAGGACGAGAAGAGCCAACACAAGAACCGATCCAAGGCGATGCGAGTGCTCCGCAGCCGACTGCTCGAGGCGCAACAGCAAAAAGCTCACCAGGAACGGGCTGACCAGCGCCGCAGCCTGATTGGCACCGGAGACCGTAGCCAGCGAATCCGCACATACAACTTCCCCCAGAATCGCCTGACCGACCATCGGATCGGGCTCACCCTCTACAAGCTCGACCAGATCATGCAGGGACAGCTCGACGAGATGGTCGAGGCACTCCTGGATCACGACCGGCAGGAACGACTGGGAGGCAATCCTGACGCATGAACGCCATCCCCCAACCGGACTCCCGGGCACCTGGTTCGAACCCGATCACACGCTGGACCGTCCAGGCCGTCCTCGACTGGACCACCGGACACCTGGCTGAAAACGGCAGCCAGTCGCCACGCCTTGACGCCGAGATCCTGTTGGCTCAGTCGCGGGGATGCCAGCGAATCGAACTCTACACGCAGTACGACCAGGAACTCACCGCCGAACAACGGACGGTGATGAGAGATCTTGTCAAAAGGCGAGCCAATCACGAACCGGTCGCCTATCTCGTCGGACACCGCGAATTCTTCGGCATCGACTTCGCCGTCAACGCACACACCCTGGTACCCCGCCCGGACACCGAAACGCTGATCGTCGAATTGCTCGACCTCGCCCGTGAACAGCCGAATCCTCCTGCCATCCTGGATGTCGGAACCGGCAGCGGCTGTATTGCGATCACGCTGGCCACGCAACTGCCCAATGCTCGCCTGACGGCCGTCGACATCAGTCCCGAGGCCCTGGCTGTCGCAAAAGCAAACGCGGACTCTCACGACGTGTCCAGTCGAATGACATTCCTCGACGGGGACCTGTTCGACGCGGTGGACCCCGCCGCCCGCTTCCAATTCATCGCCAGCAATCCGCCGTACGTCACCTCCGCTGAACTCAGCCAACTCCCGCGAGACATCCGCGACCACGAACCGCACACCGCCCTGGATGGTGGTGCAGATGGACTCGATATCATCCGCCGCCTACTGGCCGCCGCCCCCGACCACCTCGTACCAGGAGGCAGCCTGTTGTGCGAGTTTTCTCCGGAACAGTCCGCCGGGGTGCTGGACCTGCTCGCCGAACAACCTGCTTTCGAACCCGGCCGTATTGTCGAAGACCTTGCGGGGAACGCCCGCGTCGTGGTGGCATCAACCAGGCCAAGCCACTGACACAACCACGTCGCCTCCACCTCACTCACCACACGCCACAGGAAGACGTCCAGGGATGGACAAGTTCACCATCGATGGCGATCGCCGGCTGACCGGCCGAGCCGAGATCAGTGGGTCGAAGAATGCCGCCCTGCCGATCATGGCCGCGGTCCTCGCCTCCGATGGTCCCCTGCACCTCTCGGGAGTCCCCGACCTGGTCGATGTCCACTCCTTGCTGCGTCTGCTTGAAACCCTCGGCGTCGATTCCCAGCACGGTGACGACGGCCAACTCCGCCTGTTCGTTCAAACCAGGCAACCGCACGTTGCCCACTATGACCTGGTTCGCCGGATGCGAGCCAGCATCTGCGTGCTGGGCCCTCTGCTGGCCCGGCGTGGCCGTGCCCGGGTCTCGCTACCGGGAGGGTGTAACATCGGCCACCGCCCGATTGATCTGCACCTCAAGGGACTCGCGGCGTTGGGCGCCGACATTCGTGTCGAACAGGGATACGTGATCGCCACGGCCGAACGGCTTCGCGGGGCATCGATTTTCCTGGGCGGCCCATGTGGCAGCACCGTCACCGGCACGTGCAACCTGATGTCCGCCGCCACCCTGGCCGAGGGACGCACCGTGATCGAGGCGGCTGCCTGCGAACCGGAAGTGGTCGACCTGGGAGAATGTCTCCGGAAAATGGGAGCCCACATCGAAGGACTGGGGACGCCACGGATCGAAATCGAGGGCGTCAGCCAACTCGGCGCCGCCACGCACCGCGTGATTCCCGACCGGATCGAAGCCGCCACGCTGATGATCGCCGCAGCGATCACGGGTGGACATGTTGAAATCGCTCCGGTTCGCCCCGATCACCTCGTGGCTGTACGCGAGGTGCTGGAACAGACCGGTGTCCGGATCGAAACATCAACCGCCAACGACTCGCTGGCCAGCCTTGTTACCACCGCCCCCGCGGTGCTCGCTCCAACAACACTCACCGCACTCCCCTACCCCGGTATTCCGACCGACGTGCAGGCTCAACTGATGGCCCTGCTGTCTCGGGCCGACGGAATCAGCGTGATCACCGACAAGGTCTTTCCCGACCGATTCCTGCACGCCGCAGAACTGGGACGCCTGGGAGCAAGGATCGTGCGAGAAGGCCCGACGGCTGTGATCCACGGCGTGCCACGACTGAGCGGTGCCAACGTGATGGCCAGTGACCTGCGAGCAAGTGCAGCCCTGGTGCTTGCCGGACTCGCCGCCGAGGGAACAACAACGGTGCGACGAATCTATCACCTCGACCGGGGCTACGAGCGGCTCGACAAAAAACTCAACCAACTCGGTGGCCAGGTGGTCCGCAGCGAAGACAGGCCCGTCACAACCCCGCCGCACTGGACAACCGCTTCCAGCCACTTTGCCATCGACGGCTAGGGCAAAAAACCCCGTTCACGAAGTTCCTGGACATTGTCCGGAGCACTCTGCCACACCCGTTCGGCGGCGTATCGCAATAATGCCACGCCACCCAGCCCATGAGGTGCCGTCAGGATCGCCGTCCGATCCTCCTCCTGTTCGTCCAACTGCCGGTTCAACTTCTCGACCGCCTCCTCGACTCGATCGCTGATTATCTCAGCCGGGCCGCTGGTGTTGTCGATACGGAGATTCGAAAATCCGGCCGTGCGAGCCATCAGGAATTCGACAATACTGTCATCGTCCTGCTCTCCGAAAAAACCGTGGAATTCCGGTCGGACGTTGTCGGGCGTGATAATCGTCGGACGCGTGATCCGAACTTCGCCGCGTGTCACCGTCACCGTCTCTGCTTCGGCCGACTTGTCACAGACCAGGAAATAGGGCAATTCGCTGTCACCGAACGTAAACAGCGAATAACTCACCGGCCGGGCGATCTGTACCGACTCCCAGATCTCTCGGTATTGCGACTCGTGTTCAAATTCTTCAAACCACATGACGCGTCTTTTTCACCCTCATCGACCCTGAACACCGTGCCCGGACTCCTGCTGCGAGTATACGCATCGTCGGTAAGGACGACCACGGGCCAGCCGGGCGCCTTGACAGTTTTGGGAATCGTTGATGAGAATCAAGTACATTCCTCCTAATACCAGAGAGATCATACGATGAGCGGACCCATCGTTCGCACCGGCGCGACGCCCGAGTTCTGGGAGAACTGGGACACGATCTTTGGCGACAAAGGCAAGAAGAACGCCGGCAAGAAGAAATCCGGGGCCAAGGCCTCGAAGAAATCGTCGAAGAAATCAGCCAAAAAATCGACGGGCAAGAAGTAGTCGCCGAGCTACCTCGCCCCTCGCACCGCCTCGGCCTGTTCATCGGGCTGCTGGTCACGGCCGCCTGCCTGGTCTATTCGGGCTTGCGCGCGCCCACGCCCGCGGTTAACGAACCGCACTACCTCGCCAAGGCACGTCACTTTTTCGACCCCGCCTGGTGCGCCGGCGACTTCTTCCTCGAGTCGTCCAATCCTCATCTTGTCTTTTATGTGTTGGCCGGGCCGCTGACCCAGGCCTTCCCACTGGCCACGGTGGCCTGGATCGGCCGCGTTCTCGGCCTGCTTTTGCTCGGTACGGGTTGGGCCGCCCTGGTACGACAGCTGGTTGCCGACCACTGGGCCGCTCTCATCGCCACCGCAGGTTTCCTGTTGGCCGCGGCAACGGGAAATCTCTCTGGCGAATGGGTGGTCGGTGGTGTCGAGTCCAAGCTACTCGCCTACGGACTCCTGGCCTGGTCGGCCGCAAACGCGATCAACAGGCGACCTCGACTGGCCGCTGTGCTTTGCGGGCTGGCAATCAGCGTGCACCCGATCGTCGGTGGCTGGGGACTGGTGCTGGCTGTCCTGGCTCTGCCCCTGCCCATCAATCGACAGAGAGTCATCCAGGCCGGGCTGGTGATTCTCTGCGCCCTGCCCGGGGCCATTCCGGCACTGGCTCTCCTTGGAGACGGAACAACCCAGGCTGACTCGATACAGGTTTTCGCTCGACTCGGGCATCACCTGGTCCCGAGCCGTTTTTCATCCCCAGCCGTCATCGCCTACATCCTGGGCCTGGTCGCCTGGCTTTGGAGTCGACGATTCACCGTCTCGACGCCCGAAGAGTCGTGGTGGACCCGAGTGGTACTCGCCGCGGTCCTCGTGGCTGTCGTGGGCTACGCCGTGGCACTCGACCGGCCACCCGGCGACGCACGCGGAGACCATCTTCGTGTCGTGCTGATGAAGTTCTATCCCTATCGCCTTGTGGATGTCCTGCTTCCTGCCGCACTCTCCATCACCATCGCCGGACTGCTGACCCGGCATGTCACGCTGCGATCGCGACTGGTGATCTCGGCAGCGATGCTTCTGTTGGCCCTGGTGCTACCCGCCCAGGACCGCAATCCCAGTCGACTCAATCGCGAGACGCTGTCCGACTGGACAGACACCTGTCGCTGGATCGACGCCAACCTTCCCGAGAATGCGGTGGTACTGACTCCCCGGGGCAGTTGGGCATTCAAGTGGTACGCCCGGCGAGCCGAGTACGTTGTCTTCAAGGACTGCCCGCAAAACGCCATCGGCATCGTCGAATGGGACCGACGACTTCAACTCAGAGGCCGCTGGCTACTGGACATCCAACTTGGTAAACCCCCACGGCAGACCACGGCCGCCGCGTTTCCCGACGGCAACATCACCCACATTCTCTGGCGGCGCGGCGAACACCCGACATCACTCGACGGTCTCGACGAGCTCTTTGCCACGCCGCACCACGTCGTCTACGCGGCCCCAGGGCCTCAATAACCGCGAGCCCACCGCCAGGAGATTCACGGCCGCCTCAGGTCATAGCAGATCAGCCGTGGACTGGACTGAGTGACCGGGTCGCGCATGTTCTGGCTGATGTAGAGCAATCCTCGGCTGATCACCGGCGGACACCACGACTCGCGAGACAGGAACAGGGACGAACGCTGAGTGATCTTGTATCCCTTGGGGGTGAGATCCATCCACATCAGTTGTCCGAGTTCCCCCAGGATCAACGCTTGCCCATCAGCGGCCAGGAACGAGCCCCGCAGGGTGCTCAGCGTCAGGGTCTGTTCGACTCCCTGGACCGTCACGGTCTGTTCCCACTCGGGTTCCTCCCGCCACACCACGCGGCCAACTTTCAGGTCGACACAGACCAGCGATGCATCCGGTTCGTTGCGACCATCAAAGCCATACAGGTAACCGTCCTTGATCAACGGCGTGCCCCAGTGCAGCCCCAGTTGATCCGGCTCGGTGTTGTGCTCGGCGTCAACCATCTTCCAGACGACCTTATGAGAAGACAGGTCCGGGCCCACTTCCAGCAACGCACTGCCGGTCTGATAGCTGGCCGAGACAAAAATACGATTGCCACCCACCACCAACGGGCACGACGCATTGACACTTTCGTACTTCCGGCTGCGCCACGGAAACTCCAGCCCCAGCTTCCCATTCGAGGGATCAATCAACATCAGTCCACCGGTGGATGGCCGACTCTCACCCCCGGCAAACACCAGCACGCGTTTCTTTCCATGGATCGTCACCAGCCGTGGCGATGCGTAGCTGGGGCCCCATTTCTTTCCCGACACCCACAGCAACTTGCCGGTCAGAGTGTGAAACGCCGCAACGCACGGCCCGCCCACCTTTCCGATATTCACGACCAGGCGATCATCCACCAGCAACGGTGTCCCGACGGCCCCAAAAAAGTCCTGGGGCACGCGGAATTCTCGAACCAGGTCTCTCTTCCAGATAGGACGACCTGTCGCCAATTCCAGGCAGATGAGCACGCCTTCGGCTCCGTAGATATAGACCCGGTTGCCGTCGATCACCGGAGTCGATCGGGGGCCGCTGCTGTATCCGAGCCGGTCCCGGTATGCGGTGGCAAACTTGTACTGCCAGTACTGTTGTCCCGTCTCGGCGTGCAGACACTCGATCAGGACCGAGTCGCCCACCCGGTGAGGGTACACCAGGTACGGGTGCCGGATAGCCGGCGAGGCGTATCCATCCCCCGCAGCCAGTTCCCACACTTTCGTCGGACCGGCCTTGGGCCAGGTCTTCAGCAGGTGGGTTTCAGTCGAAATCCCATCACGAGTGGGTCCCAGGAACCCCGTCCAGGCGTGTGTCTTGGCTTCTTTTGAGAGTGGTTTTGCGGCGGTGCCCTTCTTGACCCGCACGTAGGCTTTCAGGGGTGGTGCGGTCGTGTTACTGGCCTTGCCGGACACCTTGGGAGGCGCCGGGTCCTGCACTACCTCGGGTTCAGCACTCCCGGATACAGCGGGCGTCCCCAACCAAATCAACAACAGCGCCATTCGACACATCGTCATTCCATCTTCTCCAAGCCGATTCACACCCGAAAGATCGGCTCGATTGAACCCCGTGCCCGAAGGTTTTTCAACCCGCCTCCCTGCCTGTTCACCCGGACTCAATCCCAGACCGGCCGGGAAGGGATCTCACGCGGACCTGGCCCGACGTAATGGGGCCGGGTTGCACTGGCGACCGGATGACCAAACTGTTCGAGCACGTGACTCGCCCAGCCAAGCAACCGGGCCACAGCCACCAGCGACAGGTGCAGGTCTGCAGCGATTTCCCCGGCGGTCAACAACCGCACCGTGGCCCAGTCCCACCCCGGAACACCGCCACACGCGACCACCGCCGACTCGAGTTCGGCAGCCGCCCTGTCGACTTCTGAAATCGACTCAGAACCGCTCTCCGCTGCCAGGTGCTCGGCCCAGGCGGCGACGATCTCACACCGAGGATCAACAGCAGCCTGTCCTCCGAATACGCTCCCGGGCACTCCGAGGCCGGCATCGAGCCGCTCAAGCACCCAGCCTTCTGCATCGTCTTCCCAGGGACGCTCGCCCCACAACGAGACAAGCCGTTCGGCCAGGCCCGCCCGGTCTGCGGTCGATTCGATCGCCGCCGCCGCCAGGACCGCACCATACAAATCCGCTCCGGCCGCGGCGGCCAACCGCGCGGCCTGGACTGCGGGGCTGAA
This sequence comes from uncultured Planctomycetaceae bacterium, assembly GCA_963933195.1. Taxonomy (GTDB): domain Bacteria; phylum Planctomycetota; class Planctomycetia; order Planctomycetales; family Planctomycetaceae; genus UBA8437. The sequence continues at coordinate 5,320 of CAWVUS010000045.1, read as the reverse complement.
CCCGACATCGACAACGCTGATCAGCAACACTTCCAGGGCGCGTTCCAGCAACGGCGACGGAACACGACCGGTGAGTTGTTCTGCCAACTGCGCCGGAAAACTCCGCTCGGGATCCGGATCAATCGGCTCCTCACCACGGATCACCGCCAATCGACTGGCCAGTATCATGGGCACGCGCCCCAGAAGACGGACCGATCTCGCGAGGTCTGCGTCTTCGGAACGATCAGATGGCTGTGGGTCAAAATGAGCCACCGCGCTGATAGCCGTTCGCAGGATTTCCGTCAGTGGAACGTTCAGGGGCAGACGATCCAGCAACTCGGTCATCCATGCCGATTCGTCACTCCAGTCTTCCCCGTCCGAGGCCGCAGCCAGTACGGCCCGGAAATCGGCCAGGAAAATCTCCTCCGGCAGGTCGCCGCAGAGCAACAGGTACACGACCTCGGTGAAAGTCGATTCCCTGACCAAGTCCAGAACGTCGTAGCCCCGGTAGGAGACCGAGCGTTCGCCCCAATCGGCAATCGCCGAATCGGTCACCGTCTCATCGTGACCAGCCCCTACACTCCGCCTATCGCCATGTTCCGTCACGGCGTCCTCCCTTCGGCAGTCGCGGAGGCCACTCCTTGGCCCCACCGGGCGGCATTGTAACGTTCCATCCCAAAGATCGAGGACAAATCACACGAAAATCTAGAATCCGATCGCTACCATGGGAAATCCCAACAACCGCCGTTTCTCCAGGGATCGCCCATGTTTCGCCGAAACCTCAGGCACTGCCTGGCCACCCTTCTGGCCCTGGTCACGACCACCGCCTGCAACTCCACACTGGCCGACTCGAGAACCTTTCGCGTCGAGTTCAGTAAGTCGGTTCACTCGGCGCCGTTCAGTGGCCGTGTCTACGTGATTTTTAGTCGTCGGAACCGTGAGCCACGCAAGGGCCCAGGCTGGTTCAACCCCGAACAGTTTGTCGCACGCGATGTCGAGAATTGGCGACCGGGGGTTCCCTTGGAATTTTCGAGCAAGTCGCCGGGCAGCCTGTCCGGGGACCACGGACTCAAAGCCGGACCGATCCTGGGCTATCCAGGCCCGCTTTCAGAAATGAAGCTCCCGGGGTTCCAGGCCCAGGCCGTAGTCCGATTCAATCCGCACGACAGAGAAATCGGTGTCGGTGAAGGAAATGGATTCAGCCCCGCCACCAAACTCGATGACGATGCATCACAGAAACTCGTCTCACTGAAAATCGACCAGTTGGTGAAGGCCCGAGCGTTCTCTCAGACCAAGTGGAGTCGACTACTGGAGGTTCCCTCGAAACTACTCACCAGGTTCCACAAGCGACCAGTTTCGTTGCGGGCGGCCATCATTTTGCCGGCCAGTTATTACGAACAGCCCCAGAGACGTTATCCGGTGATCTTCACCATCCCCGGATTTGGCGGCACTCACCATTCCGGAAGCCTCACCAGGCCAATCTCGGAACAAAACGAGGGCGGAGTCGAATTCCTGCGTGTGCTGCTGGACCCCAGTTGCCCCCTGGGCCACCACGTGTTTGCTGACTCGGCCAACAACGGCCCCGTTGGCCAGGCACTGACGACCGAGTTCATCGCAGCTCTCAACATGAAATTCCGTACAATTCCCAAACCCACCGCCCGCTTCCTCACCGGCCACTCCTCGGGAGGATGGAGCAGCCTGTGGCTGCAGGTGACCTACCCCGAAATTTTTGGCGGCACCTGGAGCACGGCTCCCGATCCGGTCGACTTCCGTGATTTCCAGCGAATCAATCTCTATGCCAGCGGCGAGAACATGTACGTCGACCGACAGGGAGAACGACGTCCGCTGGCACGAGTCAACGGACGGGTCCGCTTGTGGTACAAGGGCTTCGCCGACATGGAATGGGTGCTCGGACACGGTGGTCAACTGCACAGTTTCGAGGCCGTCTTCAGCCCACGGGAACCGGATGGCAAACCCCGGCTGCTGTGGGATCGCAAGACAGGACGGATCGATCTCGAAACCGCCAAGACGTGGGAACAGTACGATATCCGCCTTGTCATCGAGCGAAACTGGAAGAGCCTGGCGCCTCGGCTGAAAGGCAAATTGCACGTTTTCATGGGTGACGTCGACACGTTCTATCTCGAGGGGGCCACCATCCGGCTCAAGAAATCCCTCGCCGATCTGGGCAGCGATGCAGTCGTGGAAATCCACAAGGGCCGTGACCACTCGAATCTCCTGCAAGGCGGCTTGAGACAGCGAATTCGCAAGGAGATGACATCAGCCTTCCTGACGGCCCATCCCAAGGAACGTCGACCGGCGGCCGGACGTTGAAGCCGTCCGCAGCAGTCGTTATTCTCGCCGCATCCCGCACGCGTTTTGTGGGAAGCAACCAGTCTCTTTTGACATTTCACCCAGGGAGCCATCGGCATGGGCCTTTTTGACGGCAAGAAGGGACTGGTCTTCGGCATCGCCAACGACCATTCGATCGCGTGGGCCATTACCCAGCGACTGCACGAGGAGGGAGCTGAAATCGGCTTCACTCATCTCCCAGACAGGGATCCCGAGCGTCCCCGGATGGAACGTCGACTCAGAAAACTGGTCGAGCCACTCGGCACCCAGTTGATCGAACCTTGCGACGTGACCAACGACGAACAACTCGACCATGTCTTTGACGTCGCCGAGTCAACCTATGGCAACATCGATTTCCTCCTGCACTCGATCGCCTACGCTCCGATGGATGATCTCAAGGGTGAGGTTGTCGATGTCAGCCGTGACGGATTCAAGCTTTCAATGGAAATCAGTGTTTACAGCCTGATGACACTGGCCCGTCGCGCTCGCCCATTGCTGCAACCCGGTGGCAGCATCCTCACGCTGACGTATCTCGGCGGCGAAAAAGTCATTCCCGGCTACAACGTGATGGGGCTGTGCAAGTCAGCGCTCGAGAGCGCCACCGAATACCTCGCCAGTGAACTGGGCCCCGAGGGTGTGCGGGTCAATGCTCTCTCGGCCGGACCGCTCAAGACACTCAGTTCCTCGGCCGTCGGCGATTTCGACCTGATGCTCGATGTCTACAAGAAGCTGTCGCCGTTACGACGAAACGTCGAGGCCGACGAGGTGGGCAAGACCGGGATGTTTCTGCTGAGCGACCTGGCCAGCGGGATCACCGGCGAGACCCTGCACGTCGACTCGGGCTACCACATCATGGGTGCGCCACCAACCGACGCTCGCGACGACGGCGACACCGAGTGACCCCACCCCGCCGACCGGTCGGAATCGCGGTGGTTCTCACGCGGGACGGCACCCATTGCCTGGTCGGAATCCGGTCATCGGAAACGTCCCTGGCAAACATGCTCGAGTTTCCCGGGGGCAAGAGCGTGCCCGGGGAATCATCGCGAGACACCGCGATCCGAGAGTGCCTGGAAGAAACCGGGATTGCCGTTGAAGCAATACAACTGCTCGAGCACCGGTCTCACGACTACGACCACGACCGTGTGGCCCTGGACTTCTGGCTCTGCCACTCCCAGGGGGACCACGACCAACCGTCCGCGACACAGCCGTTCGGCTGGCGACCGACCCGGGAACTCAATCCCCGCGACTTCCCGGAAGCCAACGCCTGGCTCATCCGACGACTCGTGGCCGCCGAATCTCTCGATCAACTCGCCGTCGGTGATCAGACCGAGTCGACCCACGACTGATAGAACGTGAAGTTCTCGTTGATCTCACTGGCGAACCCGTTGATCACGTCGACGCCCTGGTTGCCAGCCAGCGTGTCGTGAGATCCCTGGCCGTTGATCTGGTCGTCGCCGTCACCACCCAGGACAATGTCCCGACCGCCACCGCCGGCGAGTTCGTCGTCACCATCGCCTCCCAGGATGGTGTCGTCCTGGCCACCGCCGTTGACGACATCGTCACCATCGTGGCCCGACAGTCCATCAAAACCGTCGCCGCCATTGATCGTGTCGTCGCCGTCCCCGCCGTTGAGGATATCGTCACCCTGTGATCCCTCGAGCAGGTCATGCCCGTGGCCACCACCGATGGTGTCGTCCCCGTAGTTGCCGTAGAGGCGGTCGTCGTTGAGTCCACCGTTGAGATAATCGTCTCCGGTACCGCCGTACAGGCTGTCCTGGCCGGCATCACCCAGCAACGAATCGTCGTCCTGGCTCCCGGTCAGCGCGTCGTCATCTGCTCCACCAGAGAGAGTGTCACGGCCGAACCCACCGGTGAGCACATCGAAACCGGCGTTGCCCGAGAGGTCGTCATGGCCATTGCCACCATCCAGTGAATCATTTCCGTCGCTGCCGACGATCACGTCGTCGTCATCGCCGCCATCGAGATCGTCGTCGCCGTCGCCACCGATGATGGTGTCGTTGCCACGACCACCGTCCACATCGTCGTCACCCAGGCCGCCCCACACGGTGTCCCCACCGAGACTACCGGTGATCGTGTCGTTCGCGTCACCGCCGTCCAACCGCAGGCGAACCTGGTCAATGTGCACCCCGGCAGCCGAGATCGTGTCACGACCTCCCTCGCCGTTGATCACCAGCAACGTGCTCGAAACGTCCTCCAGGGCGCCCACGACCAGTTGATCGTTGCCATCACCGGCCAGGATGTCCGTCCGCCAGATCGTCTTCGAGATGGTCACCGTGTTGACGCCATCCACGACGGTCAGCTTGGGACGATTGCTACTGGTCTTGCTGACCGACAGGGAATCAGCCGCACCACTCCCCAGTGCCTCGACCCGAGCCGAACCGGCCGAGTTGTTCATGACATCCGACCCGTTGCCGATCCGCCATCGCAACACGTCATCTCCATCGTTTCCATCCAGGGTGTCACTGGCCCCCTGGCCATCGAGCGTGTCGTCACCGGCATCGCCGTAGAGCTTGTCCGAACCACTGCCACCCAACAACGTGTCGTCATCGAGCCCGCCTCGCAGAATGTCGTTGCCGCTACCGGCGTTGACATAGTCAGCTCCCCCCAGCCCACTCCCGCTGTCCGCACCGGACCCACCCTTGAGTACATCCGCCGCGCTGCCACCCCACATCGTGTCGTTACCCGACCCTCCCAGCAGAGTGTCGCCGGTCGCACTGGAGGTCACCAGTGGACTGAAATCCACCTTGGTGATGAACAATTCGTACTCGCCCGTGGCGGAGGCTCCGACCGCATTGTCATCAGAACCAATCGCGGTCACGCCATAAGAGGGTGGTGCATTGGGTGTCAGGTTCAATGTCCGGTCAATCGCCACGTCGCCCCGATCGAAAATCTCGATCCGGTCCTCTCCCGCAGGTCCGCCCAGCCAGACCTGTCCCGAGAACGCGCCCACGGCGTCCATGTTGGCGGTCAT
>CAWVUS010000044.1:0-23551 GCA_963933195.1 uncultured Planctomycetaceae bacterium | reverse complement strand
CACCCGGTCCTGCTCGATTTTCTGGCGAGAGAGTTCATTTCCGGGGGGTGGTCGAACAAGCGGATGATACGGCGACTGTTGCTGACCCGTGCGTTTCGGCAGTCGGGGCGGCCGTCGGCGAAGGCCGTGGCGGTCGATCCGGACAATCGCCTTCTGCATCACGTCTCGACACGACGACTGGAAGCGGAGGCTATTCGTGATTCGTTGTTGGCCGTGTCCGGGCGTTTGGATCGCACCTTGTACGGTCGATCGATCAACCCGTATCGGCACGCCGAGGATTCGGCCAAACGGTTGTTCTCGGGGCCAATCGATGGAAAGGGGCGGCGGTCGATTTATCTGAAAGTGTCGATCATGGCTCCATCAAAATTCCTGTTGAATTTCAATTTCCCAGACCCGAAACTTCCCACCGGACGGCGGGATGTGACCAACGTCCCCGCACAGGCCCTCGTGTTGCTCAATGATCCGTTTGTCGTTGGACTGGCCGATCAGTGGGCCGGACGTCTGGTGACGGATGGTCACTCGGATCCGAAGTCCCGAATCGGAGAAATGTTCGTGCGAGCACTGGGCCGATCGCCAGAAAAGGGCGAGTTGAATCGTTGGGTGGAACTGGCGCGTAGCCTGTCGAGCGGCGGGACCGACCAACTGATGACTGACAAAGGCGCCTGGAAGGACGTGGCGCACACGCTCATGAACACCAAGGAGTTCATTCACTTTCGATGATCGTCGGCGGGGGTCGACCTTTTCCGCGTCTCCGGGCACAATTTGAACGATCGATTCGCAATCTGTCCTTGTGGCAACAATCAGCAAAATGACCAGACCATCTTTTCCCATTTCCGACGGCCTCAGCCGGCGTCGCCTGTTGCAGTCGGCTTCGGCGAGTTTCGGTTGGATGGCGTTCTCGGCGCTCCAGGCCGAGCAGGCCCAGTCCAGTCCGAATGTGGTTGCGCCCCACCAGCGTCCAAGGGTCCGCAGTGTCATCTTTTGCTTCATGGATGGGGGCCCCAGTCACGTCGACACATTCGATCCCAAGCCGATGCTCACCAAGCACCAGGGACAGAAGATCGGTGGCCTGCTCAACAACACGCTTTACAACGACCCGAATCGTGTCTGGCTTGGCTCACCCTGGAAATTTCGACGGCGTGGCGAAAGTGGGTTGTGGGTCAGCGACCTGTTTCCACGGATTGCCTCGATTGCCGATGAGTTGTGTGTGCTGAAGTCGATGAAGGGACAGCAACCATTGCATGGCCAGCAGAACCTGCTGTTGCACACCGGACGAGTTCTGGGCCAGGCTCCCAGCCTTGGTGCCTGGGTTTCCTATGGGCTGGGTTCGGAAAACCAGAACCTGCCGGGCTACGTGTTGCTGAACAACGACTGGGTGCCCAACGGAGGTATGGAGAACTTTGCCAGTTCGTATCTGCCGGCCAGTCATCAGGCGACATTGCTGCGCGCCAAGGGCGTGCCGGTGGACAACATTCGTCCGGCCGACACCGAAACCATTCAGCGTCGCAAACTGGCGGTCCTGGCCCGGCAGGATGAACTGTTTGCCGGGAAGGTGTCGGACGCGTCGGCGATCGAAGCCGCGATCGTCAACATGGAGACGGCGTTCAGGATGCAGAGCGTTTTGCCCGGCGTCGCCGACATTCGCGGCGAGCCACAGCACATCCAGAAACTGTATGGCGTCGATTCGAAGGACGAGCACCAGCAGTACTACGCAACACAGGCCCTGCGCGCCCGGAGGTTGGTCGAGGCTGGAGTCCGGTTTGTCGAAATCACCTGTCCGAGTTTCGATAGCAATAATTCGCCCTGGGATCAGCACGGCAAGTTGAAGCAAAACCACGAGAAAAATGCTCGGATCACCGAGCAATCGGTGGCGGCCCTGATCATCGATCTGAAGCAGCGTGGATTACTTGATGAGACGCTGGTCGTCTGGGCCGGCGAAATGGGACGGACTCCGCATACTCCCAAGGTGTCGGCGACGTGTGGCCGAGACCATCACGTCAACGGGTACTCGATCTTCCTGGCCGGTGGTGGTATCCGGGGTGGAATGAGCTATGGAGAGACCAGCGAGTTTGGCAATGCGGCTGTAGAGAACATCCTGACAATCCACGACGTGCATGCCACCATCTTGCACCAGTTGGGGATTGATCACGAACAACTGACATTCCGTCACGGCGGTCGGGACCAACGCCTGACCGATGTGCACGGGTTTGTGCCGCCCGAGATCCTTGCCTAGTTGCCACCGGGTTTCAGTGTCTTGGGGCCGCGAGGGGTCCTGTGATAATTTCCCTGGCTTTGGTGAGGAGTCAGTGGCCAGTTGTCAGTTCGGAAAGGGAAGGCGGGCAGTTCCAGTTGGTTCATCAACCGGCCCACCGGCAGGTTGGACCAGGCATATCGGACCGCCACGGGCTGTTTCACGTCATCTGACCAGACTTCCAATTGCTCGGTACGGTTCTTACGTGTTACCCGAGCCTTGGCGTGGTGAAACACTCGGTCCTTGCCGGCGATGTAGAACCCGATGTCGTCGTCCTTGTCCAAACGCAAGCCACGGTTGGTGGGCGTTTCGAAGTGAACGATGACCCGGTTGTTCTGAATCTCGTGCGACGTGTAGATGGGGCCTTTCCACGGTAAGGGTTGTCCGTTTGTTGCTGCCGGAGACTTGTACACCTCGCCCAAGGCCCACCGGGCGGATCGCTCGCCGACGGGTCGCTTGGCCGCCGGATGGATGCTCTGGTTGGAATTCGTGTCGTAGGTGGCGATCAATCCGGTGTCGCGAGTTGTTCGCCAGGTGTCGAACTGAATTTCGCGGATGACGTTGGTGTGGTGGTTCATGTCGTAGGTCATTGTTCGCCTGTTGCTCCAACCGGCAATCTGGATGATCCCAAAGGGAAGTGGTCCGAATGTTTCCCGCCATTGCCTGATGACCAGGGGGAAGGTGTGTGGGAATGGCTTCCACGATTCGCCAAACGAGTTGTTCTCGCCCTGGTAGAAGAGGATGCCACGAAACGTGAAGTGTCGGATCGGATGGATCATTCCGTTGTACATGCCGGCCGGGTGGCGTTGCTGTCGAGGGTCCTGATACAGGGCAGCGTTTGGTCGCCCAGGAATCCGTTTTTCCTGCTTCTTTGCCTCGTCGCGACGTGCCTCCCATTCCTTGAGTGCTTTCTGGTAAGCGTGTTGTGCGGCCTGGGGACCACCAAACGCGTCCCACTGTTTGAGGCGAGTGGCGTACTGGTCGAAGTACGGAGCCATTGCCTTGATCGGTTCCAACTTTTCCTGGGCCACCCAGTGCTGAGCCATAGTCCCGCCCCAGGACACATCAACAATCCCAATTGGAACCTTAAGCATCCGGTGCAAGACCTTCGCGAAGTGGAATCCTACACCTGTGCAGTTGCCGACATGCTCGGTGGTTGCCTGTTTCCAGTTGCCCTCCTGGGCCTTGGGTTTGGGGGAAGGCAAATCGGCCTGGGGAGACCCGCGACTGATCAGCGGGACTCTGAGGAAGCGAATCGCCTGGAAGTCAGCTGAACCGATTTCGAGGTCCCGATTCACCGTCGAGCGGAGTGTCATCGCCATGTTGCTTTGACCGCCACAAAGCCAGACATCGCCGACCACAACTCCATGAAGCACCTTTCGCGAGTCCGTACCTCGGAGAACGAGTTCAGCGGGGGCTGCGTTGGCCGGGACCGACTCCAGTGTGATTGTCCAGCGGCCATCGTTATCGGCATTGACGGTCTTGGTTTGCCCGGCGAATTCGACAGTCACTCGCTCGTTTTTCAGAGCTGTTCCCCAGATTTCCAGCGGTCTGTCCCGTTGAAGCACCATGCCGTCACCGAAAATAGCGGCCGGTGTGGGAGCGGCCCGGAGACCCGGTGTGCAAAATCCGAGAGCCAAGCAGGCGATCAGAAGTGTGTGTTGTCGAACCAACATCCGGGGACTCCCGTGAGAAGTGTCTGGGGTAGACGGTCGGGCCAGTGTAGCAGGGTGACAAGGTCTGTCAGTCGGTCTCCGGGGAGGTCAGGCCCCATGAGCGTGCGGCCTCGATGGTCAGCCGGGCCAGGTCCTCGGCTGTTTCATCGTGGCGCGGACGGATGATCTCGAACGTGTACGTTCCGGCGTAATGGACCTGCTCGAGTGCGCTGAGAATGGAACTCCAGTCCAGGCCTCCCTGCAGGGGAGCCCAGTGGTTGTCCTGTGGATCGTCGCGATCGACGTCCTGGAGATGCGTGCCCCAAAGTCGATCGCCGGCGGCGAGGATTTCAGCTGCGGGGTCACGGCCGTTGGTCCAGGAGTGTCCCACGTCGACGATAAGTCCGACCTGGTCGGCGGGGAACGGGTCGATGAACTCGCGGAGATCTTCGACGTGCATGAGTGGGTAATCGGCATCCTGGCCTGCCACGCGAAGATCCCGGTTGTACGGCAGGTTCTCGAGCAGGAGTCGCACTCCGGCCTGTTCGGCGACCGGTACCAATTCGGTTACCGATTGTCGCATGGCATCAATCATCGGGGAGTAAAGCGATTTGATGTCCCGGTCTTGGGGGAGAAACATCGGGTTGGGGATTCCGTGAATTACCAAACCCGATGCTCCGATCTCGCCGGTCAGCCGGACTGCATCGGCCAGGACCGCGACGGCGGTGGTTCGCCATTCCTCGGTCACGCCGCCCAGGACGTTGGTGCGTGCCGGTGCATGAACCGTGGTGGCCGAAAGATTCCGGTCCTGCAGGGCTCGCAGGATGGCTGCGGCTTGTGCGAGGGGGTCTTTCTCGATTCCGTGCCGGTCACAGGCAAACTCGACGTGTCGAAAACCAGCCTCGGCGATGCGGTCGAATACCGATTCGTAGGCTGTTTGAGTGAAACCGTATGTGGAATAACTGACCGGAACCATGTCGGGATCTCTGGGGGTTGTGTGTGTGCTGGGGTCGAGGGTGTGGCTGTCTGGTAGGATTGCCGGGCGAGCCGAGTGGTCTCGAAAAACGAATTCGATTAGTTGAGAGTATCGATGTTACCAAGTCGTGTGCTTCCGCTCGTGCTGCTGGCGTTTGTCGTGATGTGTGGCGCCTCGATGGCGGCAGAACATCCAAACATCATCCTGTTGATGGGTGATGACCACGGCTGGGACGAAACCGGTTACAACGGACATCCTCACCTGAAAACCCCGGTGCTGGACCAGATGGCCGCGACGGGGCTCAGGCTCGACCGTTTCTATTCCGCACACCCGTCCTGTTCACCCACACGGGTCAGCGTGATCACGGGGCGTCATCCCAACCGGTGTGGGACGTTCGCCCCCAACTTCTCGATCCGACCTGAAGAGATCAGTGTGGCAACGATTCTCAAGCGAGCCGGTTATGCCACGGCCCACTTTGGCAAGTGGCACCTTGGCCCGGTCAAGGCGGACTCGCCGACGAACCCGGGGCGAATGGGATTCGACACGTGGCTTTCGCACGACAACTTTTTTGAACTCGACCCGGTGCTGTCTCGCAACGGCGATGTGCCGGCGAAGATCCAGGGCGAGGGCTCCGAAATCCTGGTGTCCGAGACTGTGAAATTCATCAAGCGGGCCAGGACGGCCGGGAAACCGTTTTTTGCGGTCGTCTGGTTCGGGTCGCCTCATGAACCTTACAGCGGACTCAAAAAAGACCTCGCGCTCTACAAGGATCTGCGTGATGCGTATCCACAAAAGACGGTTCGTTTGACGTCGAACAAGACGGGACGGCCGACGACCCGCCCGTTGGGCGAGGTGTTGCAGGAACGCTACGCCGAGATCACCGCGATGGATCGTTCGATCGGGCAACTCCGAGAGTGGCTGGGCCAGGCGGACCTGAAAAAAAATACGCTCGTGTGGTATTGCGGCGACAACGGGACACCGGCGGGTGGCATCGTGACGTCGCCGTTTCGTGGTCGGAAGGGAACGATGTACGACGGCGGAATCCGGGTCCCGGGCCTGATCGAATGGCCGGCGGCGATCACCAGGCCCCGGGTGAGTGACGTCAATGCCGTCACCAGCGACATCCTGCCCACACTGTGTGAGATGATTGGCCAGCCATTGCCCAAGCGTCCACTGGACGGGGTCAGCCTGGTCGGATTGTTCACGGGCAAAATGACCAAGCGAACCAGGCCGATTGGTTTTTGGAGTTTCAATACGGCGAACATCAGTCGGGGCCGGCCGTATATAGTCCCCCGGCTCCAGCAGGGGACGACGCCGTTGGTGAAGATGCTCGGAAATCGTTACACCCGAAACTTCACGAATTTTCATCACCCCGAGGTTCGTGATCAGGATTTTGGCGGAGCACGGGTGCTTTTGGAGAACCAATACAAGCTGATCGTCAAGACCCGTGGCAACAAGCCGGACACTCTCGAGTTGTATGACGTCCGGAAAGATCCAGCCGAGGAAAACAACCTGGCAAAATCCGGTTCTCCGGTGGTCCGGGACATGACGATAAAACTGCGGGCGTGGCAGAAGTCGGTCCTGCAGAGTCTGACCGGGCGTGATTATCGGTAGCTGCCTGGTTGGCGAGTTGGTCCGCAACTGGTGCCGGGTTCCATTTCAATTGAGCGAGAGTTGCAATGCCTAGTGAATCTGTTCTCCGCCAGATCGGTGGTCGAGTGGCCGGCTGTTTTGTTGGGCTGGCGATCGTCGGTAGCGTGATGGCCTCTGAGCCACAGGTCTCTGTTTCGCGTCTGCTGAAATCCACTTACCGCCGCGTTGCTGGTGCTGGACGGGGTGGGGCTGCGGTGTTTCCTGACAGCGGCTCCAGGTGGTGTAGCCAGGCGATTGGATCTCCGACAGTCGTGTTCGACGGGAAGACCTACCGGATGTGGTTTGTGGGGATGAGTCGGGCTAGCGACCCAAGAATTCCCTACGGGTTTCATGAACGAATCGGGCTGGCCACGAGTACGGATGGTGTTCGCTGGGTCATCGGCAACAAGGGGGAGCCTGTTCTGGACTACGGTCCGGACGGGGCATTTGACGATTGTGGTATCGCCCATCCCTTTGTGTTGCGAGTGAACGGGCAATTCATGATGTGGTACGGCGGCATCGACGGCCGGGCCGGAAAAGATATTGGTGACGGACCGGCCCATGTCCGGGTGGAGCAGGTGGGGTTGGCTGTCAGCCGGGACGGGATCAAGTGGATTCGTGCCAATGGGGGACGGCCCGTGATGACGGTTGGCAAGAAGGGGGCCATCGACTCGGTCCAGGCGACAGGGATGCACGTGATTCGTCGCGGCCGACAATTCATGATGTGGTACGGGGCATACAACGGCAAACACACGATCGGCCTTGCGACCAGTCCCGATGGAATTGTCTGGACGAAGCAAAACGGCGGCCGGTCATTGCCCGGATTGGCCGGACCCAAGCAGCTTGGGCCGTCGGTGTACTTTGACGGCAGTCGATACCTGATGTATTACAACACGATCGTCACCGTGCCCACTGGCGGTTCACTGTGGACAATGTTTGCCGCGACCAGTGGCGACGGTGTTCACTGGGCACCGGCCCTGGGCGGTCGGCCGGTTCTTGGACCGGCTCCGCCGGGAAACTTCGGGTCTGCCGACGGAAAGACCGGGAACAATCACTCGGTGCATCCCACCAAGCTGGTCGTTCTGGGTGACCGGGTTCGGGTCTGGTACGGGGCGGAAGGTCACAAGCCGTTGCCCGGTTGGAAGTATCCTCCGAGTGCCGTGGGTTTGATGGAGGCGATGACGAGGCGACGCTAGCCGGATCTCAGCAGGGTCGTTGCTTGACCAGTCGTACCCAGGCATCGAATTCCAGCTTGCCCACACCGTGGCCCGGATTGCCAGCGAGGAATCGGTCGATCATCTCGGCGGCCGCTTGGCACGTCGACTCATCGGGGATCACCAGGGCAGCGCCACCGGCCCGGGCAGCGACCTGGATCTCGCAGGCCCGTTGCAGTCGAAACATCAGGATGAATGCCTCTTCCAGGGTTGTTCCACCGGCAAGCAGTCCGTGATTCTTCAGAATCAGGACCTTGTGTTCTCCCAGAGAAGCAACCAGTCGCGACTTCTCGTCCCCTTCGAGGCTGGGACCCTCGTAATCGTGGTATCCGATCCGGTTGAAAAAACCGCTGGCGTGAATGCTGATCGGCAGCAGTCCATCTGCTTGCGCTGCCACGGCCATTCCTGCAGTCGTGTGGGTGTGGAAGACACACGTCAGGTCGGGACGCGCTTCGTGGACGGCACTGTGGATGACGTATCCGGCAACGTTGACCGGCTGGTCGATCGGACCGACAGGTTGACCAGCGAGGTCAATTTTCACGAGGTTTTCGGCTGTCACCTCGTCATACCTCAGCCCATAGGGATTGATCAGGAAGTGTCGCTCAGGTCCGGGCACCTTGAGGGTGATGTGCCCGTAAATCGATTCGGACCATCCCAGGTGTTCGACAACGTGGTAGGCCGAGGCGAGTTGCTCCCGAAGCACCCATTCCTCGGAGGTGACCCCGCACCCGGCCAGGGATTTGGGGATGTTCGGTTCGGCAACACTCATGGCTTGTTTCCATTTGCTCAGGGAGGCAGGCGTGTGGTGGGTGCGAATCAGAGGCTTTTGAGGAACCTGGTTAAAGCGGTCCGGTCAGTAGCGGAGAACTTCAGGAAAGTCATTCGCGAGTTGGCGGCCTCGCCGCCGTGCCAGAGAATGGCTTCGACGAGTGTGCGGGCACGACCGTCGTGTAGGAATGCTTCGCGGCCACTGATGCCAGCAGTCAGGCCGATGCTCCACAGTGGTGCTGTCCTCCATTCGGCTCCGCTGGCGCGGTGTTCCCCGAGATTGTCTGCGAGCCCCGGCCCCATGTCGTGCAGTAAGAGGTCGGTGTAGGGTTGAATTGCCTGGTTGCGAAGTTCGGCGAGAGGGTGGAATGGTCCGGTCTGCAATTGAGGCGTATGGCATCTGGCACACCCGGCCTGGAGAAACAGGCGTTCACCACGTTGGGCAATCGGATCCTCCAGGTTGCGACGAGCACTGACGCCCAGGGTGGAGAGGTAGCGGGTGAGGTGGTCGAGTTCGCCGGTGGTCACTTCAGGTTCTCCGGACGCCGATTTTCCATCGGAGCCTGGAAAGATCGGGGTGGTGACTCCCATGTCACTGTTGAAGGCTGCGGCGATCTGGTGCCGCAGCCTCGCCTGCCCGGCCTTGTAACCGAATCGTCCGAGGCGAGGTTGTCTCGTTTCCGGGTCGGAGACTACCTGGATTCGGCCAGAAATCCCGTCCTGGTCGGCATCATCGGCGTCCGCTGCTTCCAGGATGGTGGATTCATCGATGGCTTCGAGCAGACCGAGGCCAACAAGTTGGGGTGTCAGTCGGACGGAAAAATGTTTCGGGATCGGACCGGTGAATGAATAGACGGGTTTGCGGAGCGTGAAGCGAGTGCCGTCGGCAAATCGGCCCGAAATCTCCTGGAAGGACGAGATTGTCGCGGTGGCTTCAGGGGCAGCGTTGATGGCTTGGGGCTGGACCGCGGTGCCCAGCTGTGGGTGGGGGCTGCCCCGGACGTCGTCGGCCACCTTGATCACCGTCTGATACATGGGCATGCCGACCAGAGGCGTGATCGCTCGCCCATTATTGACGTGGCAGGCGATACAACTGCGAGCCACAAATTGGGGGCCGAGTTGGCCGGCGTGCCCGGGGAAGGTGGGGTTGGGCTGTTCGGAGTGAGTTCCGTTGCCAAAGTCCGTGTGGTGGAGTCGTCGCCCGAGCATGAAGGCCTGCGCATTGGCCGGTGCCATGTTTCCGGCCATCTGCTTGAATCGTTCGGCAGGTTCTCTGGAGTACTGGTACGGCAGGGTGGTGCGGCCACCCGGCCAGGATGATTGGGGCAGTGGTTGGGACTGTTGCCGTTTTCCAGTTGCCTGCCATGGGACAATGCCGCGACCCACCACGTACAGGAACGCCGTACCGTAGTAATTCTTTCGACCGTGGCGAGGAGCCACCAGGAACGGGCTGAACTCGAATTCCATCCGGTCCCCTATGGCCAGCGGCCGTCGAGTCTGGTTGTTGAACGTGATGGTGGTGGTGTAACGGTTCGTGTCTGTACGACGCGTAGCTACGTTGTGGTGGTACTCGGCGACGGTGTTGATGCCACGGAAGAAGCAACGGAAGTCGGGTCTGTTCAACGGTGCCAGGGAGGTGATGTTGACGATGAGGTCCCGACCTCCTTTGGCGACCTTGTCGATCAATTCGATCGTCACCGTGCGTTCTTCCCAGTACCAACTGAGAAAGTGGTCGTAGCCACCGGATTCACGGGCGTGTCGGTCCCGGACGCGGTCGGCGATCCGGGTGATGAGTGCGTTGGGTGTGTCACGCGTGCTGTCGGGCTGCTTGATGGTGTTCCGGTCATGGAGCGCGATCACCGGAGGCGGCTTCGCCGCATCAGCCTGACCGCAAAATGTGCCCGGAACGGTCATCACCAGGGTCATGAATGCCGAAACACGCAGCCGATATGTGAGGAGACGCATCATGTTGCCATCTTTTATATCCGCAGTGATTTCAGCTCACAAATCGACGCCGGTGAGACCGACGCGAATTGTGCCGTGGGGCGAGCGAAGACGAAACCCCGTGCGACAGTGGTTTGCCGGATGGCGCGAGAATTGCTCGTGGCCGCGACGGCGAGACCGGAACATTTCCGGTGCCGTCGCCTGTTCCCGACACCTTGGAAACGATCATCACAGACGGAGAATATTGGGGTGGCCTATCCACTATTGAAACGTTCGGACCGCCTGCCGACTGTCGCGGTGGTACAGACACTGCTGAATGCCGCAGAGCCGCAAGGAGAGGACCTGGTTGTCGATGGTCTCTTCGGTCCCCTGACGCAGAAACGACTGGTCAAATTCCAGCGTGACCACTCATCGGGGCTCAAGGCTGACGGAAAGATCGGGCCACAATCATGGGCGGCCCTGGCCGTCGGTCGCGGATTGACGATTCTCGATGCTGTGGATATCACCAGGTCGGGCGACGAATGGGACGAGCCTGTTGCCATCCGTCAGGCCGGTGGCAACCCGTTGACTTCCGGTGGCATGTGTAATGGTGTGCATGATGTTGTCGCCCAGATACGGTCGTGGGCTCGGCCGGGTAGCCTGACGCTGTTGCGGTTTCACGGCCACGGCAGCCCGGGCAGCATGGGTGTTTCCAGCGGTACGCGTGGTTACCCGTCGTCAGAATTCGATGTTCGCTATTACGAGTCGGTGATGCGGGCGGTGTTGCCGCTGCGGGGACTGTTTGCGGCCAATGGAAGCGTGGAAATGCACGGATGTCGGGTGGCGGCCGGAAATGGTGGCCAGCGTTTGTTGCGCGGCATGTGCAATGCGCTTGGGGTCCCCGTTACAGCCGGGATTCGAACGCAGTACGGCGGCGGGACCAGTACCTTCGGATTCGAAGGCCCGACCAGGACAAGCTGCCCGAGTGGAAAGTCACTGGTCGCGTGGTCGAAGGGCCTGCCGCCTGTTCTCGCGACACAGGGGCGTCGCCCCGGTACGCTGCGTTGACAGGAACCGAAACTGACGACCAAAAAGGCTCTCGAACATGTTGGTCCGGAAAGGTCAAACGGTGTCCGGATTTTGTCGGGGAGCGTTGGCGTCTGACGGCGGCCAGTTACCAGTACTGATCCTGATCGTGTTGTGTTGTTTTCCGGCCGACACAACAGCACGTGAGCCTGGAAAGCGTGCTACCGATCGGTTGATCCTCGCTCATTACATGCCGTGGTATGTGGCGAAGCCGGTCAGCCAGGTGTGGGGCTGGCACTGGACGATGAACGTGTTTGACCCGGAAAAGATCGTCGCCGGCAAGCGTGGCGTGGCTTCTCACTTCTACCCGATGATTGGACCTTACGACTCGGGCGATCCGGCCGTTCTGGAATATCATCTTCTGACCATGAAGCTGTCCGGGATCGACGGTGTGATCGTGGACTGGTACGGACTGCAAACATTCCGTGACTACGCAATCCTGCACCGCAATACCCAACGCCTGGTTGAACAGGTCACCCGTCTCGGAATGAAGTTCGCAATCTGTTACGAGGATCAGACCATTCCGACACTGGTGAAGGCCGGGCGACTGAAAACGGCGGACCGAGTGCCCCATGCGACTGGCGAGATCGAGTGGCTGGCCAAGCGATGGTTTCGACTCAAAAGTTATGTGCGATTGGACGGGAAACCTGTCCTGCTGTCATTCGGACAGAACGGCTTGACGGACCGGGAGTGGCTGCAGTGCCTGGATGGCTTGAAGTCACCGGTGACCTATTTCAGCGAGCATCGCAGGAGATCTTCTGCAGTCGGAGCTTTCGACTGGCCCATTCCCACCCAGGGGCTTGGAGCGGTCGAGCGATTTCAGGCGACGTCGGCGAAATGGTCTCATTCGATTCCGGTGGCCTTTCCGCGGTTCGTGGACATTTATTCCGAAGCTGGCGTGCGGCCCAGCTACGGTCGTGTGGAAGACGATGACGGAGCGACCTTCAGGACATCGATGATACAGGCGCTGCAGTCGAAGGCAGCGATAGTCCAGGTCGCGACATGGAATGATTGGGGTGAAGGGACCGTACTCGAGCCGAGCCGAGAATTCGGCTACCGGGATCTCGAAATGTTGCAACAACTCCGGCGTCGCCACATCGATCCACGATTCTCACCGACCCCGTCCGACCTGCGTTTGCCTTTTCAATTGCTGCACTGTCGTCGAGCGAAAGCCAAACCGACCCGGTCCAGCGTCTGGGATGACATCTCGAAGTCGATTTCCGCAGGAAAAATCTCTGAGGCGCGGTCAAAGCTGAAAGAGCTTTCTCGACGCTGACGTCGTCGCGGGACTCGGCAGATCATGAGTCTGTCGTGTCACCGGGCCTTTTTCTTGCGGCCGGGCTTCCGGAACCGGGCCCCGTTGTCTGGTGGCATGGACGCGTGCCACCCCAAGACTGCTTTCGTCAAACGTTGGGCAATGGCCGGATGCTTGTTCGCCATGTTGGCGGTCTCGCCCGGGTCGTTGTGAAGGTCGAAAAGCAGTCGATCGGTTCCGTCGTATTCACACAGGAGCTTCCATCTCCCCTCCCGAACAGCCAGGTCGGGAAGGTCATCCACGCCATAAAAAGCGTCTCGGTCCGGAGGCCGGCGAAAGAAGAGTGGTTGAGAGCGTGAGGCTTGTGAGTTGCCGCGGAGGACTTCCGGCAATGATTCACCGTCGAACTTGACCGAATCGGGGGCCGAAATTCCCGCGAGACTGAGCAGCGTGGGGACGAGGTCGATGGCAGAGAACACCGAGCGTGTGTTTCGGGTCCCCATGCTGCGTTTGGCGATCAGGCCGGGGCCCCAGGCAATCAGGGGAGATCGAATGCCACCCTCGAACAGTTGTGTTTTGAATCCACGGAATGGCCCTGCCGAACCGGCTCCCCGTTCCGGCCCATTGTCCGAACAGACCAGGATCAAGGTGTTGTTGGCGAGTCTGCTGTCGTTGCGAATGAACTCGAAGAGTTGTCCCAGTTGCTCATCCATCGTGTCGAGAACCCCGTGATAGAGTGTCCGCTTGGCTCCGTCGCCACGCCTGTCACGAGGAGGGAAGAACGGTGAATGGACATCGTCGGGCCAGAGATTGATATAGAACGGGCGGTTTTGGGCAACCGCTTGTCGAGCGAACTGTATGGCAGCGGATGTGAATGAAGCGGTGATCGTCGAACGGTCTTCCCACCGAATGGGGCCGCGGCCCAGTCGATCGGAACCGAGGGCGTGTGGCTTGGGGGGCTTACCGTCGTAGGCGTCTTTCAACGGCAAGATTCGTGGCCCCAGGCCTTCAAAATTTGTCAGTGACGTGTCGAAGCCGTACTCGGTGATCAAGGGCGCTTCGCCCACGTCACGCTGTCCACCCATGTGCCACTTGCCAAAATGGCCAGTGGCATAACCGCCACGAGAGAGAAGGCGGGCGAGCATCGGGGCACGGGGAGCCAACCACTGGGCCATGCCGCGTTCCGTGTTGCTCCGACGATTGCTCAGGTACGAGGTGATCCGCCACCGCTGAGGGTACTGACCGGTCGAAATTGCCGTGCGTGATGGCGAGCAGATGGGCGAATTGACATAAAACTGCTCGAAACGTACTCCTTCATCAGCCAGGCGATCGATGTGCTGGGTCGTGACGGTCCTATTTCCAAAACACGAAAAGTCGCCCCAGCCCATGTCGTCAATGAACACGAGAACAATGTTGGGAGGGGCCGCGATGGCATCCACCCTTGAACCGTCGGCCAACAGGACGGCCAAGACGACAATCACGTTCACTTGGAATCTCATGCTTCACCCGGTGATGCGGACAACTCGTGTTGTTGGAGGTTCCGCCGAGTATACCAGTCGTCGAAAACACGCGGTCACAAACGAACTGGGAACCGACCATGGTCTCGCCAGGGATGAGTTTTGCGACAACCCGTGTAGAGTGAGGATCTCATTTGCGATTCACGAGAGAGCCAATCTTGAATTCGAAGCGACCAGCAGAATGTGGCCTGAAGCTGCGGCATGATCTTGCGGTTCCCATGCGAGATGGCGTTCGGCTGAGTGCCGACGTGTTTTTGCCAGACCGTGATGGTCCGTTTCCAACCATCGTGACCCGGACTCCTTACGAGAGTGGTCGAGATGTGTTCCTGGATGTTGCGGCGTACTGGGCACGTCGTGGATTCGCATTCGTGGCCCAGGATTGCCGAGGCCGTTTCGAATCGGAGGGCAGTTTTCGAGCCTATGCCGATGATCCAACTGATGGCTACGACACGATCGAATGGGTGGGAGGACAGTCCTGGTGTGACGGGAAAATTGGGACCTGGGGCCGCAGTTACGGCGGGTTGACCCAGTGGTTGTCGGCTCCGCTGGCACATCCCCAGTTGACCTGCATGGCTCCACACGTGATTTGTGACGATTTCTACAGCGATTGCCACTACATCGGTGGAGCCTTTCAACTGATGCTGTCGCTGGGGGCGGCCGTCATCTGGCAGACAAATCTCGCGACGGTGGTCGGGCGACAGTCGCGGCACATTTTTCAGAATCGGCGGTTTTGGAGTCACCTGCCGTTGATCGAAATGGATGAACTGGCGATCGGCCGTAAGGTGGATTACTGGCGTGAGTGGCTGGCGCATCCCACCTACGGAGATTACTGGAAGCCGTTCGACATTCGTGGCCGACACGACGCGATCACCGTGCCGGCATTCCAGCAGTGTGGGTGGTTCGATCCGTACACCGGTGCCGGGTTTCGCAATCTCGCCAGCATGCAACAACATGGGCCCAATCAGAAGGCCCGCGAGCAGCAGAGAATCCTGGTCGGTCCCTGGTCCCACGAAGAGCCGGGATCCACCTCGTTGGGAGGGCGCGATTTTGGACCGGGATCGTTGGTTGACATCCGGAACGAGGAACACAGGTGGTTTGATTGGCAGTTGAAAGGGATAGACGACGGCATTGGGTCCGAGCCGCCGATTCGCATGTTCACGATGGGTGTCAATTCGTGGAGGAACGAAAGCGAATGGCCTCTTGAGCGGACCGTGACCACCCCGTTGTTCTTTCACAGTTCGGGACGGGCGTCGTCGTCGATGGACGACGGCACCCTGACGACAGATCCGCCGGGCGGCGAACCCGTTGACCGGTTTGCGTATGACCCGGCCGAGCCGGTACCCACGCGGGGCGGGGTGTTGTCGGTTCACATGATGACGGCCCATGCCGAGGATCCCCTGGAGGCTGGAGCTGTCGATCAACGGGGCCTGGAAGCCCGGGATGACGTGCTGGTTTATACAACTCCAGCACTGGCTGAACCGGTGGAAGTCACCGGCCCGGTCAGCGTGGTGCTGTTTGCCGAATCAAATGCCGTGGACACCGATTTCACGGCGAGATTGGTCGATGTCCATCCCGATGGGACCGCCTGCCTGGTGACCGAAGGGATTCTGAGAGCCAGGTATCGTCACGGCCTTGAACAGACTGAATTGCTGGCTTCCGGTGTGGCCGAAAAATTCGAGATCACGCTGAATCCGACCAGTATCGTCTTTGCCGCCGGACATCGCATACGACTCGATGTCTCGAGTAGTAATTTTCCCCGATTCAGCCGCAACCTGAATACCGGTGAAGACGTGGGGACGGGGACCCGGATGCGCGTGGCTGAACAGACGGTACTGCACAGCGAATCGAGTCCGTCCCGGTTGCTGTTACCGGTGATCGACTCGGTGGTAAGGTTTGCATGATCCGCAGTGATCAACTCGTGACGGGAATCACCCGGAGTTCGCTACAATCGGCGGCTGCTGGTTGGTGGCTTTTTCGTGATGCTGCCCCGTGTTTCTTGTGTGTTGTTTGCCATGACAATTGACAGATATAGCCTGTTGTTGACGGTTGCCGCCTGGAGCCTGGTTTCACTGGGATCGGACCTGTCAGCTGCCGACAAGGTCGATTTCAAAAAACAGATCAAGCCGATCCTGGTCGACCGCTGTGTTGGCTGCCACGGGGCCAAGAAGCAGGAGTCGGGTCTGAGGTTGGATTTCCGCAAACCGGCACTGGCCGGCGGTGATTCGGGAGTGGCCATCCGAGCCGGGAAGCCAGCCGCGAGTTTGTTGCTGAAGCGGATTCGGTCTGCCGATCCGGATGAACGTATGCCCCCCAAGGGGAAACCATTGTCCGACGCCCAGGTAGCCCTGATCACGAAATGGATTTCCGAGGGTGCCACGTGGCCAGATGACGGCGGCATTGCCAGGCCGATCACTGATCACTGGTCGTTCCAGCCGATCCACGCGCCGCCAGTGCCGGAAATTGCGGGAAAGGGAGTTCGGAACGCGATTGACCATTTTGTGAGAGCCCGGTTGAAAGAGCATGGCCTGGTGGCTGCTCCCGAGGCCAACCCGAATACCTTGCTGCGGCGGCTGCACCTGGATCTGACCGGAATTCCACCGACACCGTCCGAAATCGAGGCTTTCCTGGTCGAGCGGCAACGGGATCCCCAGGCCGCCTATTCGTCGGCGGTGGATCGGTTGCTGGAATCATCGCATTTCGGGGAACGCTGGGCGCTGGAATGGTTGGACATGGCTCGATATGCCGACAGCGATGGCTATGAGAAGGATTTGCCCAGGCCTCACGCATTTCGATGGCGGGACTGGTTGATCGCTGCCATCAATCGAGATCTCCCTTTTGACCAGTTCACCGAGCAGCAGATTGCCGGTGACCTATTGCCGGGAGCGACCGACCAGGTTCGATTGGCAACCGGGTTTCATCGCAACACGCTGACCAATCGGGAAGGTGGTGTCGACCAGGAGGAATTCCGCGTCAAGGCCGTCGTGGACCGTGTCAACACGACTTTCACGGTGTGGATGGGCCTGACGGTTGGCTGTAGTGAGTGTCATTCTCACAAGTACGACCCGATCACTCAGCGGGAGTACTACGGCTTGTTCGCCTTCTTCAACAACGCGGACGAGCAGGACATCAAGGTGGCCCCTTCGGGCGCGGCGGGAGAACAATTCCAAAAGAAACGGCGACAGTTTCAGAGTCAACTGGCCAAGATCGAAGCGAGGATCAAGAAGATGATCTCCGGTTTGGGTCAGAGACAACGCCGCTGGGAGGTCTCTTTGAAGGGCCAGGGGACCAGTTGGCAGGATCTGGAGATGCCGAAACTGGAGGCGTCGTCGGGAGCCGTGCTGACGATTGGAACGGATCAGTCGATCCGGGTGGCCGGGAAGCCAGGAGGCAGTGATACGTACACGATCGAAGCGACAACCACGCTGGATCGATTGAGTGCGATTCGGGTGCAGGCATTGCCGGACGACGCTTTGCCGTCCAGGGGGCCGGGGCGAGCAAAAGATGGCCGGTTTGTTCTTTCCAGGCTGACCGCGATGGTTTCCGGTACTCCCGACGGCACATTGATCAAGCTGCCGCTGGGCAATGCCCGAGACGTCGGGCACCTGGAAGATGCGACGGTTCTCAAGTCGCTTGGGGACGAGACTCCCGATGGCTGGAATCCCCGGGCCGCACAGCCGTCCACTGCGGTTTTTGAAATCGCGTCGTCCGTCACAAAATCCGGTTGGATAGGCAATCAGTTGCCCGGTGGTATTCAGGATGGGGCTGCACAAGTGTTCACAGTGTACGCCGGTTCCCCGATGCCGGCGGCCGGGTCCATCGACCGACTGCGGTACTGGTCAAAATCAGTCAAGGGGGCGGCGTGTGGATTCTACCTCTTGCGTCCTGACGGGTCTGGCGGGTTTCGGGTCATCCAGAAGCACGACATCGTTTCCAAGGGGGTCGGCGGCGCGACGGTTGAACTGGTGCTGCCGGTTCCGTGGAGCGTGCAACGGGGTGACGTGTTGGCGAATTCCAGCAAAGGTGGTCCGGGCTATCGGGTCGGTCCCTCGACCGACCTGGTGTATTTCCCGGTCAAGCGGTTCCCCGGTAAGAACCAGACCGTCGTGCTCGGAAAAATGCCCCGGTTCAAGGAGTCGCGGCTCTACTTCCTGCAGGCACATTTTCAGCCGACAGTTTCGGTTGATCCAGGTCAATTGAAGCTCACCGAGCGAGCCGTTCGACGCGTTCGGATTCAATTGAAGCAGTCAAAGCCGAATCGCTCACTCGGGCGATTCCGTATCCAACTCACCTCGGTCGACGATCCGCTGGGACTGGATCGGCACCAAAAGGTTCCGTCGGCAATCTTACAGATTGTCAATTTGCCGGCAGCCGATCGCACGTCCCAGCAAAAGAAAACACTTCAAGACTATTACATCACTGTCGATCCTGTTGTGGCACCGCTTCGAAAGGAACTGTCGGAGTTCAAGAAGAAGGAACCAAAACTCGTCGCGACGGGCCATGTGATGGTCCGCCGCGGAACACCACGTCCAACTCATGTTCACAAACGCG
Source organism: uncultured Planctomycetaceae bacterium (assembly GCA_963933195.1). Lineage (GTDB taxonomy): Bacteria > Planctomycetota > Planctomycetia > Planctomycetales > Planctomycetaceae > UBA8437. The sequence continues at coordinate 4,726 of CAWVUS010000044.1, read as the reverse complement.
GAAATTTCCTGGATCGTGGTGACCAGGTCACTGTTCACACTCCATCCTTCCTCCACCCGTTAACTCCACGAGGCGAGTCAGCGGATCGGTTGGACCTGGCCCGCTGGATCACCAGCCCGAAAAATCCACTGACGGCTCGAGTGGCAGCCAACCAGGTCTGGAAACAATTGTTTGGCCGAGGCCTGGTGTCGACATCCGAGGATTTTGGCAGCCAGGGGTCTCCACCCAGCCACCCCAAGATGCTCGACTGGCTGGCGACCGAGTTCCGAGCGTTGGGGTGGAGTCGTAAGAGATTCATCAAGCTGATTGTCATGTCTGGTACGTATCGACAATCATCAGCTGCCGATGCCGAGCAGGTGCGACGAGATCCTCTCAACCAGTGGCTGTCACGGCAAAACCGTTTCCGGCTCAGTGGAGAGCTGATTCGCGATCAATATCTGGCCGCTGCTGGAACGTTGAATCCCAGGGTCGGGGGCAGAAGTTTTCGTCCGCCGTTGCCTCCCGGGGCCAAGGCCATTCAGTTCGTCAACAAGTGGTCCGAGGACAAGGGGGAGGAACTGCGTCGTCGGGGTCTCTACATCCACCTGCAACGGAACTTGATGTTGCCGATGTTGATGACCTTTGACCGGCCCGATGGCATAGTCAGTTGCACCCGTCGTGAACGATCCAATACGCCGTTACAGGCACTGACGCTGCTTAACGGCTCAATTTTTGTTGACGCCGCCCGGCAGTTGGGACGGCAACTGGCGGAATCTGATGAGGCGTTGAGCGAGAGAATCCGCACGGCATATTTGAGGACTCTTGGGCGAGAGCCCAGTCCATTCGAAGCGGACCGAGTGCAGCAATTGCACTCGAAATTGTCGAAACACTTCCAGGACGACAAGCAGGCGGCGGCACAACTGACCGAAGGCCTTGGTGTGAAAAAGCCGATGGTCGAAGAAACCGCGGCCTGGGTCACCGTGGCCCGGACACTCTTGAACCTGGACGAAGTGATTACCAGGGAGTAGTGGAACGATGAGAACTTTCGTACCGCACATGCGGAACCAGTTGGAACAGTTGATTGCAGACACGACGCGTCGGGACTTTCTGACGTCCAGCGCGAGTGGGCTGGGTGGCCTGGCATTGTCGGCTCACCTGGCCAGCGAACTGGTTGCAGACGAAAACACACTGCGGGTCCGCCCGACACCCGGCTCGGGATCACATTTCTCCGGCCGGGCCAAAGCCTGCATATTCATTTACCTGGCGGGTGCTCCGAGTCATCTGGAGTTGTACAGCCCCAAGCCGACGCTCAAAAAATTCAATGGCCAACAATTGCCCGATTCGCTCACCAAGGGCGTGCGGTTCGCGTTCATCAATAAGAACGCGACGTTGATGGCTTCGAAGCGGCCGTACCGGCAACACGGTGAGTGTGGAATGTGGTTCTCCGATCGCCTGCCGCACGTGTCCCGGCACGCGGACGATATCTGCATGATTCAGACGATGCATTCCGAAGCGTTCAATCACCATCCGGCCCAGATGCTCATGTGCTGTGGCCAACAGAAGTTTGGCCTGCCGAGCATGGGAGCGTGGTTGAACTATGGCCTGGGAGCTCCTTCGAAGAACCTGCCGGGATACATCGTGTTGGCTGCTGGACCTGCTGCTCGTGGCGGAGCCACGCTGTATTCAAATGGATTTTTGCCCTCGACTGTTGCCGGTGTCCTGTTTCGATCAAAGGGCGAACCGGTTCTTAACCTCAACAATCCCAAGGGACTCAACACCGCCGCGCAACGGATTTCGCTGGATGCGTTGAAAGATCTCAACCGGGGTCGGTTTGGGGCATTGGGGGACCAGGAGATCAACAGCCGGATCGCGGCCTACGAATTGGCATTCCGCATGCAATCGGCGGCTCCTGACCTGATCGACCTGGCTGGAGAAACCAAGCAGACTCTCGCGAGTTACGGTGTACAACGGAAAGGCGTGCCCGGCGACTTCTCTCGCAACTGTCTCCTGGCTCGGCGGATGGTCGAACGAGGTGTGCGATTCATCAATATCTTTCATGGTGGTTGGGACGCTCACGGCGGACTGGAAGGCAACGTGGCCAACAACTGCAACGTCGTTGATCAACCGGTGGGTGCCTTGTTGGCTGACTTGAAGCAGCGCGGCCTGTTGGATTCGACACTGGTGGTGTGGGGTACCGAGTTTGGCCGCACGCCCCTGGTGCAGGGCAAGGACGGTCGGGATCATCACCCACACGCCTTCCCAATTTGGATGGCCGGCGGTGGAGCTCGCGGTGGATACACCCACGGTCGCACCGATGAATTGGGGTGGTCGATCGAAGAGAATCCCGTTCACGTCAATGATTTCCAGGCGACCGTGATGCGGCTGTTCGGAATCGACGACAAGAAATTGATTCACCGGTTCAAGGGACTGGATTTTCGTCTCACGGGGGTCGGTGACACCGGGCACGTGATTCCGGAGTTGATTGGTTGAGCGAGCGGAACTGTTTTTGTCACCCGCGTGTTTTGTGGAAACGATCGATGTGGAGTCGTCGTCCTTTTGTCAGTGCCGTGGTCGTCCTCGTTCTGTGCGGCGGTGTTGATGTCTCGTTGCTGGTCGAGGTGTCCGCAGCAGATGTTGAGTCGACCGAGACGATCGTTTCGCGATTGGTGGCTGCAGCACGAATTTACGACAAACGGGAAATGAGAGCCGCATCGGATCAGTTGGTGCAGAGGGGGACTGCTGCAGTTCCTGGTTTGCGTTCGATTCTCGGGAATGTCGACGACAACGTTCGCTGGCAGGCGGTCGTGGCCCTGGGGAGAATCGGTCATCCAGCGGCGATGGAGTCTGTGCCGGAATTGGTCGTCGCCTGTCGCGACCGTGATGCAGATGTTCGCGGAGCGGCCGCAGTGGCGCTGGGGCGATTGCGTGCCAGGGCGGCACGAGAAGCCGTTGGGCCACTGCGACTGGATGGACAGCCAATGGTTCGTTCGGATGCCTGGTGGGCCTGGTGGCAATTGACCGGGGACAAGAGGGCGGTCACTCAATTGGTTTCGCTGTTGTCATCCAAGGATTGGTTGGCCAGTGGCCACGCTTCCGAACACCTGGCGGCTATTGGCGCTACAGCCGTGCCGCAGTTGGTTGAACGGTTGTCTGGTGGGCGACTCAAGAGTCGTCGGCTGGCTGGGGAGACGCTGCGGCGGATGGGGCCACGAGCCGGAAAGGCGATCCCGAAATTGCTGCGCTTGCTCAACGCCGATGATCAAAAAGTGGCGGCAATTTCGGCGAGAGTCCTGGGTGGCCAGGGAGTCGCGGCAGTGTCCGGATTGAGTGACTGTCTTGATTCGCCCCGAAAGCACACGCGACGACTGGCAGTTGTCGCACTCGGTGAAATAGGTGCGGCGTCCGGAATCGTCTGCTGTCGACTGTCGAAAGAATTGGGAGTGGCGACCGGCCAGGAGTTGTTGCAGTTGGTCACGGCTCTGGGACGGATTGGTTCAACTGCCGGTGTCGCGGTTCCCGGACTGGTCGCGGCACTGGGCGACGAGAACCAGGATGTTCGTGGTGCAGCGTGTGAAGCCCTGGGCCGAATTGGTTTGCGGTCACGTTCGGTTGTTGACGGCCTGGGAAAAGTCGCACAATCAGATCCGATTGATTTTGTCCGGCTTGCTGCCCGGAACGCTCAGAAGACACTTCGGAACAACCCCGATCGAGTGTTGTTTGGAGAGAGGTTGCGGTCGGGGAAACGCGAGACAGAAAAAGGGACGTTATGAGACGACGGGAACGACGAGGCCGTGGCTTGGGGATGGCGGCCTGCGTATTTGGCTTGCTTTCGATGACAGCCGGCCGTGTGTCGGCAGATCAGCCCGTGGACTTTTCGCGGGAGGTGCTGCCGATCCTTTCCAACAAGTGTTTTGTCTGTCATGGGGCGGATGGAGAAGCCAGGGACGCGTTGCGGCTGGACTCGTTCGCAGCGGCGACCAAGGTGAAGGAAGGGCGACGCGCGATTGACCCGCGGGAGCCGAAGAAAAGCCAGGTCCTGATTCGGATCCATTCAGCCGACGATCCGATGCCTCCGGCCGACGCTGCAAAACAGTTGACCGCGACAGAGCGTGATGTGCTGGACCGATGGGTTCGGCAGGGGGGGAGTTACGCCAGGCACTGGGCGTTTGTGCCACCGGTGAAGACCAGACCAGATGGCCAGCAAAAACATGTGATCGACGCTTTTGTCGCGGCGAAGTTGCGAGTCAACAAGTTGGAATTTGCTGGTGCGGCCAATCGGAGAACCTTGGCGCGACGGGTGGCACTGGTGTTGACGGGATTGCCGCCGGATCCCAAGCCCCTGGCCGCGTTTCTGGCCGACCGGCGTCAGGATGCTTACCAGAGGTTTGTCGATCAGTTGTTGAGCCATTCGCGTTTCGGGGAACACCAGGCCAGGTATTGGCTGGATGCGGTGCGGTATGGTGACACTCATGGTCTGCACCTGGACAACCGGAGGGGGATTTTTCCTTTTCGGGACTGGGTGGTGTTGGCCCTGAATCGGAACCTTCCGCTCGACAAGTTCATCACCTGGCAGTTGGCCGGTGACCTGTTGAAAGATCCGACGCTCGAACAACTCGTGGCAACCGGGTTCGTCAGAATGAACCCGTCGACGGCCGAGGGGGGAGCGATTCCCGCGGAGTTCCAGGCCAAGAACAATTTTGATCGAGTGGAGACTCTGGGCACTGTATTCCTGGGGATGTCGCTGACA
>CAWVUS010000043.1:0-24032 GCA_963933195.1 uncultured Planctomycetaceae bacterium | reverse complement strand
TGGGATCGTGGTAGTTCTTTTTGTATCCAGCAGCGTCGGAGACACGTGGTCTGGGAAACTCCGGCGCACCCGCCGGCGATTCAACGCCCCACAATTCACGGAAGGGCAGGGGGGCCAACCGGCCAGGACGAGTCAAACCCTTGGAATTCCCCTTGGACATGTACAGCCGACCGTCAGGCCCCCAGCGGAGCCCATGAAGCCCGTGTTCCAGGTTGCCCAGGTCTGTGTAGACACGGACATACCTGTCCGCCACACCGTCACCGTCCTCATCACGCACGACGGTCAGATCCGGCGAATTGGCAATCCAAAGATCTCGGCCGTGCCATGCCAGGCCCTGGATACTGTTCAACCCGGTGGCAAAGACCTGCCGTTTGTCATAGTTGCCGTCAGCATCGGTATCCCGGAGAAGAAAAACACTGTCCCCGGGAGTGTCCGGTTTCGGGCTACGGTATTGCGGCCCCATCCCAATCCACATTCGGCCCTGTGCATCAAAGGCCATCGCGCACGGGTTTCGGACCAACGGTTCGCTGGCCACCAGTTCGATCTTGAACCCTTCAGGAACCTGCGGAAGACCACATTCCCCCACGGCCGCCACAGACGCGACCGCGAACACAAAGCGGACCAAACACCGTGCGACTAGACGGTTCATCGCACTCTCCGTCGATTTGAAAAGCGAATTTGAACCAAGCCCTTGGGTTTTTCCTGGGCTGCGGCCACTCGTTGACGCAATACTTTCGACAATTTCGACTGCGTCGCTTTCACTTCAACAGTCCCGGCCAGATTCACCATCTCCCCCGGATCCTCGGCCCTGTCATAAAGCTCGGCTCCGCCAGCGGCGTCCTTTCCCCATTCCGTGTAACGAAAACGCGTCGTCCGCAAACTGTAACCGTTGGAATACTGGGTCAACGCCGATGTCCGAATGTTGGCTTTCGGATCTCGCAGCGCGGCCGCCAGGCTGACGCCACTAACCGTGTCGGGAACTTCGAGGCCACACAAGTCGCCGAGTGTTCGGTAAAAGTCGACCATTTCCACCGGGCCGTGATGCGTTTTCCCAGCAGCAGTCACACCTGGTCCGGCGATCACCAGCGGAACGCGATCGGCATTTTCGAAAAGTGTTGTCTTCTGGTAATGACCATGCTCACCCATGTGATAACCATGATCAGAGGTGAACATCACAACCGTGTTCTTGTCGAGCCCTGTCCGTTTCAGTGCCGCGAGTATTCTTCCAATCTGGGCATCGGCAAACGTGATGGATGCGTAGTACGCCTGGATCGCTTCGCGAGCCAAATTGTCGGGAAGATTGACCTGATCTTTCTTCCTCAGGATCGTGTCGCGTGCCCCCTTGGGAAGTGTTTCAAAATAGCCCTTGGGAACCTTCGGGACCCGGATCGACTTCGTCGGATACATCTCAAAATACTTCTTTGGCGCAACGTATGGTGTGTGTGGCCGGTACAGGCCAACAGCAAGGAAAAACGGCTTTCCATTCCTGGAATGCTTTTCGAGTCGCTTGATGGCAATTGATGCAGCAATGCCATCGGTTTGTTCTTCATCAGTCCCCTCAGCAGCCAACCAACTCAAGGTCCCCCCAAATTGGCCTTTGCGAAGACTGAAAATCTTCGACTCATCATCCACGTCACGACCACGAGGATTGAACGTCTGGTTCCACGAGTACGGGTCGTCGTGACCACTTGTGCCAATATGTTTCGGAACGTTGTAGTGATACATCTTTCCGATCCGCGTGGCGAAGTATCCATTTCGCCGAAACATCTGGGGCAGGGTGACGACATTCGGGATGTGCTCGCGTATGTAAATCGCGTTGCGCCGCACCAGCGTCTGATCGGGGTACATCCCGGTCAAAAAAGACGCCCGACTCGGTCCGCACAAAGGAAACTGACAAAACGCGCTTGAGAACAAAACTCCTCGCCGCGCCAGCCGGTCAATATTGGGTGTCTTGACCTGCGAATGTCCGTAGCAACCCATGTCGCAGTTCAGGTCATCGCAGACCAGAAACAACACATTCAGTTTTCCGGCCCGTGCCTCAGCTCCACTCGCCGATTGGCCCACAGAAGCCACGACGCCGATGATTCCCAGGGCCAAACACATCCGGAATCGAGCTTCGCGCATCGCACTCTCCTGACCTGGTTCCTAAACGTTTGCCTCGGTAGTCTCTCCCGCTGCGAGAGGATGTCAACCGATGCCTCCATCGTCACCGGCCAGCAAGCCGCCCCGGACTGAATCAAGCGCATCAACCAATTCAACCATTGATTGAAATCGATCGGCCGGCTCCTTGGCCAGAGCCCGATCCACGATCGCCTGCAGTGACTCGGGGATCACCCGGTCGCCGGCGACCTCCTGCAATGGCATGGGCTCGTCGTGGAGAATGTTTTCAAAGGTCTGCCTGACCGTGCGGCCGCGAAACGCTTCGCGGAACACCAGCAACTCGTACAAGACCACGCCGACGCTAAAGATATCGGATCGTTCATCCAGCGACGGCTTTCCAAGAACCTGTTCGGGAGACATGTACAGGGGCGTACCCGGTCGCTGGCCGATCCGGGTCAATGGCGTCAACTCCTGGTCGAGCTCCCAATCGCCCATCCCCGCTTCGTTTTCCGAAACGTCAACGGCTGACGCCCCCCACACCTTGGCGACTCCCCAGTCCAGCACGATCACTTCACCAAAAGCTCCCACCCAGATGTTCTCCGGCTTTAGATCGCGGTGCACCACACCATGTGCGTGTGCGTATGCACAGGCCTGGCAGGTCTGTACCACCACCTCAACCAGCCGTTCAAGCGGATACGCCGCCTCGGTGACCTGGTCTTTCCAACTTAAACGTTGCAGCACCTTGAACAGATCTTCACCGGCAATGCACTTCATTGTGAAATACAGGCAATCCCCGTCATACCGACCGATTTCATAAACCGGAACGGTGTTGGGATGCTGCAGTTGGGCGGTGATCCGAGCCTCGCGGAGGAAACGCCGGCGTTCGGTTTTGTCTCGGGCAAACTCGTCCCGCAGGGTTTTGACCGCCACGCGGCGGCCCGAAACAGGGTCCCAGCAAGATCGCAGTTCCGCTTTCGCTCCACGCGCAATTGGCTCAAAGTCTGCGAAACGCCCGTATCCACCGAATTGGTCAACGGGAAGATCCAGATCCGTCGAACTCACGACAATCTGTGGAAACGGGTCGGCCACGATCGATCTGTCTCCGCGTCTCTAGAACCCCTCGAGACACTTGTCAGCGTCACCGAAGTGATTTCCCTTGATTCCCATGCCGTCGAGAATCGAAAGATAAAGGCTACAGAGCTTCCGATTCTCATCGCCCCGTTTCAGGTAATCGAGAGCCCGTCCGGTCTTGATCGCACCGTCCAACCCACCGACCTGGATCAGTGGCACCTTGGTCGAATCGTGTGCACTTCCTGACCACATGTTGTTCACAAACAGCAGGCACGAATGATCCAGGACAGTCCCGTCGCCTTCGGACATGGCGTCAAGTTTTTTGGCCAGGTAGCCCAACTGGTCACAGTAATACGTCGACACCCGTTCGTAGTCGTCGGATTGGTCGTGGTGCGACGACGTGTGATGATTCAGGCGGACGTTGAGGAAGGGATAAAACAGCCCCGAGATGTCCCGGCAGAGCAGGAGCGTCGCAACACGCGTTTTGTCGGTCTGAAACGCCAGGGCAATCACATCACACATCAACCGCATGTGTTCACGAATATCCTCGGGCAAGCCGTCATCTGGACGCGGCATCGATACCAGCGGGCTGTTTGCTTTCTTGGCGCTGTCATCCGCCTTGTCCTTGAGTTGCCGAACTCGTTCGATCCGGCGTTCAATTTCTCGCACGCTGGTCAGATACTCGTCCAACTTGGCCCGATCAATGTAACTGGCCTGCCGCCTCAGGCCGGCCGCCTGTGTTCTCACCCGATCCAGAACGCTCTGTGTTCGACGGCTACCGCGATTGTCGAACAGGCTGTCAAACGCGAGGGACGGGTAGACCTCCATCGGAACCGGAGCGGTCACATCTCGCCAAGAAATGTGGGAACTGTATGCCATCGAGAAGTTGGTCTCGTGGTAACCGGTGATCGGCTGCTCGCAACCCAACACCAGGCTCGGCTGAATCGTTTCTTCTTCAAATTCCCTGGCCAGCACCTGGTCAACGCTGATTCCGCCACGAATAACGGCCCCCTTCTTCAGCGAAACACCGGACAAGATATTCCCTGTTTGCCCGGGGTGGATCCCAACGCCGGTTGCATTCTTGTTGAACAGCCCGTGGATCACGTTTACTTTGCTGCGGATCGGTTCCAGCGATTTCAGACTCTTGCCAAGTTCAAGACCGTTGGCAGTCTCCTTACCCCACCAGTGCAACGGATTCACTCCGTTGGCCATGAACAACGCGGCAAACCGTTTCGGATAGGGGCTTTTCGAATCGGCTTTCACGGCCCCCAGAGCGGTCATCGACTCCAGCCACGGCAAAGCCATCGTGACGCCGGCGCCTCGCAGAAAAGCCCGCCGGTGAGTCGCATTCCGTTCACTACTCATCATCTTTTCCGCCTTCCCACACCCTGTCTCTGCCAATCACCTTCGGTGGACACTATAGCACAGCCCATCAAAAACACGGCAACATGTTCCGGACGCCCGCCCTAGCGAAGCGGATGAAACTCACGATCTCTCTTTTGAAGAAATTGCCGACTCAACACGATCTTTTCGATCAACAGTTGCGATCGAAACCCTCCCGTCTCAAGGGCGCGGATCGCCCCTTCTATCGCACGGCGATCCGACAACATCACTCGCCGTCCCAACGCGTAGACGAACAGCCGTCGCACAACATTCGCGACAAACTGATCTCGCCGCTGTGTCGCAAGTTCGCGCCGGAGGCCTTCCAAACCCACACCGATCCCACCGCCCGGAAATTCTGCTCGGACATCCACGCGACGACCGCCTCCATCAACCTCTCGTCGTCGCCCCACCGGCCCATACCCCTCAAAAGCCAACCCGAATGAATCAAACCGCGAATGGCACTTGGCACACAACTCATTTTTCCGATGCTTCGCCAGAACCTCTCTCAGTGTCAATTCGCCCAGATCAGCTTCGTCAGCAGGAAGATCGGGCACTTTCGGGGGTGGAGGGGGAATGTGCTCGCCAAGCAGACGATGGACAACCCAGTACCCGCGCCGAACCGGACTGGTCCGCAGCCCGGACGAATTCGTCGTCAAAAACGCCCCCATCGGAAGCAGTCCCCCCCGACCGAACGACGTCGCATCCTTGACTCGTACCCACCCATCGGCGATTCCCTCGGCGCCTCCGCCAGGCCACGGAATGCCGTAGTGCCGGGCCAACTCCTTGTTCACGAATGTGTGACGCCCCTCAATCAATTCCAGGAGTGACCCGTTCGTCCTCAACGTGTCGACAAAAAACCTTGAGGGCTCCTGGTACATCGACCGACGTAGGCTGGGCGTGAAGCCTGGAAACCTTTTCCGATCGACCGCATTGAATTGTTCGAACTGTCGCACACCGAGCCATTGCCCCAAGAATTCCACGCCCAGCGCGTCACTTCTTTGGTCCTCGAGCATCCGTTTCAATTCTCGACTCAACACCTCGGGCCGGCGAAGCAACCCATCTCCGGCAAGGTCCAGAAGCCGCTGATCCGGCAGGCTGGACCACAGGAAATAACTCAACCGACTGGCCAATTCGTGACCGGTCAGCGCGGTCGTCGCTTTTCCAGGCGCCGCGGCCATCACCTGGTAGGAAAATTGAGGCGACATCAAAACCGCCACGACAAGGTCTCGCACTGCCTCCTCGTGGGCCAAGCCGTGCGTCTCGCGTTGGTTTCGGTAAAACCGAAGCAGTTCTTCGCGTTCAACCGACTCCAAAGGTCGTCGATACGCGCGCCCGGCCAATCGGAGCACCGACTGCAATTGAGCGGACTCAGCGGACAGTCGCTCCACTTCCACCCGTCGGATCCTCACCGACATCTGCGAAAAGTACCGCTTGATTTCTGTCATCACCAGCGGTGACGCGTCCCGTTTTTCCGCAATCCGGACATACACGTCGGTCAATTTCTTCATCTTTTCGACACTGGTGATGTCCTTGTCTTCGGATCTTGCGAAGTCAAATTCTTCGCTCTTCATAAATCGAGGAGACTCGGCCCGTTCAAAAAATACGAAATCACGAAACTGCCGTTGCGGTGCCCGGGTCACAAAATCAAGTTCGCTCCACAATCGGTCAATTTCCTTGCGTCCCGCCGCATCAAGGACAAGCGAATACAAAGGTTGATCATCACGAAAGAAACCGGTCATCAGATGAAAACCAGCACTGAGCAACCGTCCCTTGTTTCGATCCTTTTTCTTCAGATGCATTCGCCCCCGCTCGGACACGTAGAAAGCATCCGGTATCACAGAACAAAATTCGCGTACTGATTCGCGCAGCCTTTTGAGTTCTGGATCCTTGTTTGGATTCGGCGGCAGTTGTCCTTTCGTCCGATTCGAAGCCAGAGTCCGATTTTTCATCAGTACCATGGATTGCGAACCGGTCTGGACCACCCTGGCAACAATTGTCAGTTCGGGAATCTCCCACCGTTTTCGTTCGCTGTGAATCCAGTTTGCCAGCGATTTCAATTCCTTTGTTGCTGGTGTTTGCGCCCGCGACACCGCCACAGGGATCGCACGCCAACGTTTGCGTAATCCAAACAACGGCCCGGCCTCCGGGCCATCGGTATCGGCCTTACCGGCCAACAAACGATACAACAGCTCCATGTACCCGGGGCTGACTCCGTTTTGGGTTGCAAATTCGGTCAGTGACACACCAGCACGCCCCAGCACGTCCCGATTGTCAAACTCCCAGGCCGTCTCCAGGTAGTCCGCAATATCGGTTGGCTGTTTGGCATAAAATTCGACAATCCGCTGGACACAATATTTGTCACGATCCGTGTCAGTTACCACCGGATGGGGCGCGAAGGAGATCCCCTGGTGATTCAGAACCAGGTGATCAGCCACGTACCGAGCCGCCCCCAGGTACTTGCTCAACAACGCCGGCGTCATGGCCAGGGTTTCACCGCTGTTGTCGAACCCGGATTCATTTGCCGGATCGATCGGAAACTCTCGGGTCGGCCGAATATCAACACCGGTCAAGTCGCGGATCGTGTAGTCGTATTCCGAATTGCTCAATCGCCGGGCCAAAACTGGCCCCGGATCACCCGAGTTGCGATCCGCTTCGAAACGTTGCAACTGTCGCATCCAGTCCACAACCATGCCCCGCTGTTTTCCGGTGGGCTTCCGTCGTGACTCTTTGGGAGGCATCGTCTTGTCGACGAGTTTTTCCAGGACGAGTTCGAGCCGACGTGCGTCCGTGGCCACGGCCCGCATGCTCAACCATTTCTGAAGATTCAACTCGGCCTTGGGTCTTTCTCCGCCATGGCACCCAACACAAAACGTTTTCAGGAATGGCCGGACTTCTCGCGAAAAACGATTCGACAAGTCTTGAGATTTTTCGTCCGCGAACACGGCAGGCTCACTCGCCGGACCTGTGAAAAGGCACCCCCAGGTCGCGACGGCCAACCACAACACTCCAGTCGGCAATCGTTCCGCTCGAAAACGCTTACGCGGAGGTGTCATTTCAATGCCTTCAACGCCTTCAGCGGAATTCGAGCCAGTCGAACATCTTCCTTGTTGACCGAATATGCCACAAGCAGGTCATCTCCGACGACGATTGCATGCGGATATTGCCAGCCAGCCAACTTGTGCTTGCCTTCGAAACGGACTTTCGTCTCTTCGTTCTTGATCACCGCGGCGCGATCGAATTGCCGACCATCCTGGCTCAGTGCAATGGTCAAGATCGAACGATCGAGTCGTTTTGCCGACGCGTTGTTTACGAGAAATACGTTGCCGTCGGGCAGTCGTCCTGTTGCATGACGCGCCAGTGAATCCGGAAAGTTTGTTGCCACCGGAACCGACCAACTTCGACCGGAATCTCGGCTTTCACTGGCATACAACACCCCGCTGTAATTTCGGAACGGACACACAACGACACCATCTCCGAGAACATATGGCGCCGGTTCGGTGTATCCAAACACCTTCAGGTCCATAGGCGCAATCGGACACGGCAGCCAACCGGACAGCCCATCCTTTGCCGTTGTCCGATACAACGCCATTCGCCCCTTCTCCCGGGCGTCTCCCACGTGTTCACCCGCGAGCAACAGATCTCCGTTGGTCATACGAACGGGGCCGGCGATAAAGAATCCCGGCAGCAGTCTCCTCGCCTTGGACCAACCTCCCGACGCCTTAGCCTCTCGGGCAAACAGGGCCGTCTTGGGATCGAAATTTGTCCCCCCGGTGATGGTGTACAATGCCACCAAACGCGACCCATTCACCACCCATCCCGAAGCCACACAGGCGCCGCGACCCGCTGGATCTTCGGCTATCTGTTTTGGGCGAGACCATTTGCTCAAATTCCCCACATGGGCTTTTGAAAACAGGATGCGCTGCCCTGGCTCGTCCTCGCCCACACGTCCGTTGGACCACATGCACCACACCTCATCCCCCCGCCGGACAAGGTTCGGATGGTGGCAGAACCGGTAGGTCGTTTTGGTTGCCTGGTACAGGACCGTTTCCGTGAAGGCCAGCTTGCCGAGCCCCAGTGTTCGGGGCCGACTTGCATCGAACAATCCGTCCACAGCACTCAGCGGAGCCTCGGCTCCCAGGCTCCCGGCGAACCCCAAGACGACAAATAGCCCAATCAAGGCTTCAGAACGACGCGTTGATCCCATCCCAGGAACTCCTCAATAAATTTCACAACCTCAGCCGTCGCCAGGGTCAACAATTCTTCGCCTTTTTCCGGAGTGGCCAGTTCCGGCGACCCCATCGCCCCGGTCGGACTCAGACGATGGAAACGGCCAGCCACCGTGGCGCGGCCTCCAAGTTCCGAATGGTAAAACGGTGTATCGATCACCGGATCACCCGCTCTGGCCTCCTCGGGATGTACCGTCTCACCGTTGACGACCAGCATCATCGACGTCTCGTACTCACACGCATGCGAGACCATCGGTGTTTCCAGCGACGTCGTCTCGGAACTGAAACCGGCCAGGTCCCAGTAACTCGACAATGCCAACAAGAGCCCATCGACTTCATCACTCTGGTTTGCCAATTCGGTGATGGCCACCGTCCCTGGAGCTATATTCCCACCGTGACCATTGAGCAATAGAATCCGACGGAAACCGGCACTGACGAAACAGCGAACGACGTTCTTGATCACCTCGACATAAAGTGAATTTGGCAACGAGACGGTACCGGGAAAATCGAGATGATGATCCGACGCACCCACCCACAAGGTGGGTGTCAGCAAAACCTTGTCAGGCAAGGCACCTTCAACACGTTCGGCCACTTCCGTCGCCAAATACGTGTCGGTCAAAAGAGGCAAATGGTGTCCATGCTGCTCCAACGCAGCTATCGGACAAACAACGGCGACCCCCTCTTTGTCCAAAGCGTCGATGTCGACCCAGCGACAGTCTCCGTAACGCATCGTGCCCACCTCACTTTTCGCAAGAATTCTTTTGGCCATCACAGGCCTCAGATTGATGTTGAGCATTCTACGTGTGACACTGAGAACTTGTAGTCTGCCCACCCGATGTATCTTCAGGAAAACACGGCGGTCCGAGACACGATGACAAGGTTTCTCTTATTCCTGGCCATTGCGATTGGTTTCTCCACGCCGTTACAGGCTCAACAGAATTGGCCGTATACGCCAGTCGCCAGGGTTCCTGCTCCGACGGTCAAGGACGCCTCGTGGTGTCGCAATCCGCTGGACCGGTTCGTTCTGGCAAAACTTGAGTCCGCAGGGCTCTCTCCGGCAAAAGCCGCGTCAAAAGAGACCCTGTTGCGGCGGGTCTATTTCGATCTCATTGGCCTCCCCCCAACTCCGGCAGAACGGCAGACGTTCCTCGCCGACAAGTCGGCCCGAGCCTACGAGACCGTCGTCGACCGTCTTCTGAAAGACCCCCGGCATGGAGAACGCTGGGCACGTTTTTGGCTCGACCTGGCCCGTTACGCGGACACGGCCGGGTACGAGGGTGACCCCGATTTGCCCCATGCGTGGCGATACCGGGATTACGTCATAGACAGCATCAACCGAGACAAGCGTTACGACCTTTTCATCAAGGAACAATTGGCTGGCGACGAATTCGCAGAAGTCCTCGGCGCAGGCGAACTTCCCTTACCGGACCCCGAACGAGTTGTCGCCATGACATTCCTTCGGCTTGCCCCGTTCACCGAACCTCGTGGCGACGAGACCCGCCATGAAATGCTCAGTGAGATCACCGCGACGGTCGGCTCGGTATTCCTGGGCCTGACTGTTGGATGCGCAAAATGCCACGACCATAAGCACGATCCGATACCCACCGAAGATTTCTATCGGATGAAAGCGTTCTTCGCGACCGTTGCCATCCCCGCACCGTTGCGAGGCGATGGTTTCCAGATTGGCGGATCACTGCCGGCAAAATTCTACCGCAAGGGTGAGGCGGACTGGGTCAAACAGTCATTGGGCTCCCTGGAAAAAGAGGCCGGGACAGTGAAGCAAGAACTCGCTCGCCTCTCGGCCGACCTCGGAAAACGACTGGCGCCTCCAGCCGGATTCGCCCTCCAATCCATGGGTGGTGGACTGGGCAACAATTATTTCTTCGACGCCACACCGGTGGCTGATGGAACGCGGCACACCGTAATTGCCAGTTCCAACGGATCCGCGTGGTCTTTCGAAACCGACGGTCACGCAGGACGACAAATCGATTCCCTCTCGGGTTCAAACAGCGGCCATTGGTTCGGGGACCTGTCCAACCCAACCCACATCACCCTGGGCCAACACACCAAGGGAACCGGCCAGCCGCGGCAGGCCGGTCACCAGGGAGCGTTTGGGGACATCCTGATATACGACCACTCGCTGACCTCGGTCGAACGTTCGCAATTGCACCTTTGGATTCACCACAAATACGAGTCCGCCGACTCCGGGCCGACCGCCCCACCGTCAAAAGGACTCCGCCTTTGGTTCGATGCCTCCGACCTTGATGCCGACCCGACCAGCCCCAACCCAAAGTCCGGCCTCCGCACCTCCCTGTGGACTGACCGCGTTGGCGGCATTTCTCTGAAGCAGCCCACCGAATCACTCCAGCCTCGCCTCGCAACACTGGGCACCCGAAAGGCCTCTGCGGTTCTTTTTGACACGTCCTTCCTGAAGGGATCCCT
The DNA here is from genome assembly GCA_963933195.1 of uncultured Planctomycetaceae bacterium. Taxonomy (GTDB): domain Bacteria; phylum Planctomycetota; class Planctomycetia; order Planctomycetales; family Planctomycetaceae; genus UBA8437. The sequence goes on along the minus strand of CAWVUS010000043.1, from coordinate 12,810 downwards.
GTCCACCGCCAGTTTCGTTGGCGACCAACAGGGAACACTTGTCACGGTCTTTTCCGCTACGCATCAGGGGGAGGGTTACGGGCTGGAGATTGGTGGCTCCGGAGAATTCATCACCACCGCCGTCTACCCCTCGGCCCGAAAGAAACAATCCCTGGCCAGCCTGATCAACGACCCCAACGCAACACAGATCACCGACGAGGAACGTCATCGCTACCGGATGCTTTCGATCCGCCAGCGTGCTATTCCCGGCGACATCAAACGACTGCAGCCCGTGGCAATGTCGCTACGACACGCATTCGGTCCCCCTTACGAACCAGGGGTCCCCACATCCCGGGTCATGATCCGCGGCGAATACAACAATCCAGGCAAAGTGGTGAAACCGGGCTTTCTCAGTTGCGTCACCGGACACCAGGAACCTGCCCCCATTCGCCTCGACCCGTTCAAACGATGGCCGACCCGCAGTCGCCGCATGGCGCTGGCACGTTGGATCGCCAGCCCCAACAACCCACTGACAGCCCGGGTGATGGTCAACCGGATCTGGCACTGGCATTTTGGCCAGGGCATTGTTGCGACCCCCAGTGATTTTGGAACCCTGCGAATCGGCCCCAGTCACGAATCGCTCCTGGACTGGTTGGCCAAATATTTTGTTGACGGGGGATGGAGTCAAAAGAAAATGCACCGGCTGATGGTGCTCTCTTCGACTTACCGACAGGCCTCCCGGGTGGACAACCCGCAGGCCAACGAGGTGGACCCCGGCAACCTGTTGTTTTGGCGGTTCCGGCGTCGCCGCCTCGAGGCCGAGGCTGTGCGGGACAGCGTGCTGGCTGTCAGCGGGCGACTCAACCCCGAGCACTTTGGGCTTCCCATTTTCCCGATGCTTCCCGACGACGTCGGTGAACGCGTCAAGTGGAACTCCAGCAAGTGGTTCACCCACGACGATGAACGGAGTCGCAAACGCAGCATATACATCTACCAGCAACGTTCTCTCAGCATGCCGTTCATGCAGGCTTTCGACGCCCTGGTGTGCGAACAATCCCGTCCCAAGCGACGCGCCTCCATAACGCCACTTCAGGCTCTGGCCATGTACAACGGCCTTTTTGTGAACAAGGAATCTCGCCATTTCGCCAAGCGGATACGAACCCAAGCCGGCGACGACACCGGACGTCAACTCACGCTTGCCTTCCAGATCGCGTACGGACGAAATCCATCGCCGGAAGAGACGAAGCGACTTGGCACTTTCCTTTCCACGGCAACGTCGGAACCACTAATCGGCCTTTGCCGCGTTCTCCTCAACAGCAACGAATTCGTTTATATCGACTAACCTCCCACGCCATGCCACACAACATTCCCCTCGCTCTGCCCCCGTCATCCCGGCGCGATTTCCTGTCGCATTCCTGGAACGGTCTCGGGGCCCTGGCCCTGACCGGCTTGACCGCAGACGCCGCCCGAGCTGATGGTGATTTGGTCAACCCACTCGCCGGACAGGCACCACACAAACCACGCCGCGCCAAGCACTGCATTTTCTTGTTCATGCAAGGCGGCGTCAGCCAGGTTGATTCGTTTGAACACAAGCCGTTACTCAACAAGTTGCACGGAAAACCGCTCAACCGCATCCCGAACATCACCGGTGAACTCCAGGGCCGACTCACCTTCCCCCATTCGATCGTTGGCAGTCCATTCAAGTTCAAGCAACACGGTGACAGCGGACACCATTTCTCCGAGTTGTTCCCGCACCTCCGTGAACACTCCGATCGACTGGCCTTCATCCACGGCATCAAAACAGACAACCAGAACCACGGCCCTTCCACACTGCACGTGACAACCGGCAGTCAATTCCCGGGCAGCCCCTCGGTGGGCTCATGGATGACCTATGGCCTGGGCACCGGAAACCAGGACATGCCCGGTTATGTTGTGATCCAGGATCCTCGCGGAGCGCCAATGAATGGAGCGGCCGTCTGGGCCAACGGCTACCTGCCAGCCGCCTACCAGGGGACCCTGCTTCGCCCCACCGGAACACCAATCCTCAACCTCTCCTCCCCGAAGGGGCTTACCCGCCCCAGTCAACGGAAGGAACTCGACCTGCTGGCCTACCTCAACCGCCGACACCTCGATCGGCGGCAGGACGCCGGTGACCTCGAGGCGAGAATCAACGCCTACGAACTGGCTTTCCGAATGCAGGCGAGAGCCCCGGGGGTCGTCGACCTCTCCCGGGAAACGGCCGGCACCCAACGCCTTTACGGACTCGACAACCCGTCCACGGCTGCCTTCGGCCGACAATGCCTGCTGGCCCGTCGAATGGTCGAACACGGCGTGCGTTACACGATGCTGATACACGGGGTACAAAACAACCCGTACAGTTGGGACGACCACGGGGACGTCAAGGGGCGAATGATTCGCCACAGCAAGGAAGTCGATCGTCCAGTCGCCGCGCTCCTGGCTGACCTCGAACAACGAGGCTTGCTGGATGAAACACTCGTGGTCTGGGCGTCCGAAATGGGCCGCACACCATTTGTCAACGGGAGTCTCGGAGGCAGCCCCGGACGTGAGCACAACTCGTGGGCTCTCGTGATGTGGATGGCCGGCGGCAATGTACGGGGTGGAGCCCGCGTCGGCGCCACCGACGAATTCGGACTGCGTGCCGCTGAAGAACAAATCCCAATCCGAAATGTTCACGCGACGATCCTCGACCTGATGGGGCTCGAGGACGAGGAACTGCGGTACCTGCACGCTGGACGACTCAGACAATTGACCGACATCGGTGGCGAGGTTCTCGACGGGGTCATCGCCTAGAGCCGCCAACAGGGCCCTCGCATCCCACTGTGCCACACCCCCGACCACTTGCGTCTGGTCACCCGTCACGCTGCAATGACGACGAGTCCAACTTGCCGATACACCCTGGAGTCAACCCGATGCGTCACCTGACCCTCACCTGCCTGGCCCTTGCAATGACCACCGCCCTGAGTTCGACAGCCTCGGCCGCCCAACTCCTCTATCTCGCATCTACGGCCGACAAGACAATCGTCGCCTACGAGATCGACAAGGACACCGGGGGACTGACCCAGCGTTTTTCGGTCGAACTTCCCGGCAACGGCGGGGCCATGGCCTTTTCGCCAGACAAGAAGTTCATCTATGCCTCGGTCACTGGACTCGAAGGAAACGCCGCCGGAGTCGCCACATATCAACGGCACCGGGACGGCACTCTCAAACTGCTCGCCACCGCCAAGATCACGTCCCGCCCCCCCTATATCCAGGTCGACCCCACCGGACGTTTCCTGCTCGCGGCCCACTACGGTGCTGGTGACGTCACGATGTACAGCATCGAGGACGGAGTCGCCACATCGAAACTCCTCTCGCATATCAAGACCGCCAAGACAGCCCACTGCATCGAACTGGATCTCAGCGGCAAGTACGTTTACGTCCCTCACACATCCCCGAACAGGCTTTACCAGTTTGTGCTCGACAAAAAAGCCGGCAAATTGGTCGCCAATGACCCACCCTTTGTAGACGGCCCCGACGCCGACCACCGCTACCACGAACCGCGTCATTACAAGCACCACCCGAAACTTCCTTTTGGATACACCTCCAACGAAAACGGCGGTGGCATCACCGCATGGGCGTTCGACAAGAAGACCGGCCGATTGACTCGCAAAACTACACTCTCGACGCTTCCCCCCGGCCACAAGCCGTCCAGTCATGCCGCGGACATTCAAATCACCCCCAACGGGCGTTTCGCCTACGTGTCCAATCGCTGCACCGCGGAGTTGGCAAAGGGACAGAAACCTGACGACACGCTGTGCGCAGTCGCCATTGACTCGAAGACCGGTGACATGAAGATCGTGGGCCACTACCCGACCGGGTATCACCCGCGGGCCACGTGTATTGATCTGCAGGGCAGGTTCTTTTTCGCCTGCGGACAACGTTCCAACGACCTGCACACCTACAGGATCAACAAGAAGACCGGCGCACTGGAACCGATCAAGATCTACAAGACTGGCGGAACGCCGATCTGGGTCATGTGCGCCAAGGCCAAGTGACGGCGAGCCCGGCCCGCTATTCTCCGCGGTCTTTCTTCAGTCGCGCCTGCGTCCTGTTGTAACGGCGGACCATCTCGGTCTTCCGCCAGTCCAGGAACGCGCGTTCGACTTTGTCCCGTTGTTTACGCGACCGTTTGACACGGGGACCAACAGTGATCGTCCCAAAGGTCACGGTTTCCTCCTGCCGGTCGACCACTGCGATTGTGCCCTTGTTCACGACCAGTGTCACACCAACATTGGCTTCGATCACCGGCAACCCATTTTCTTTTCCTCGCGCCAGGACCGCCTGATCCTGCGCCACCGACCGAGACCCGAATGAGGGAATCACCAGGAATTGAGCTCCGTCCAACGCCGGAATCTCTGCCAGGCGAGGATTCCAGCGGTCATTGCAAATGAGCATCCCACAACGGCCCAACGGGGTGTCAAACGCTCGACTGCGGCTCCCCAGGCGGTTGAACCACCAACTGGGATGATATCCCTCGGCGAACTGCATCTTGTGGTATCGCCCACAGATTTCACCCTCGTGGTCGATGAACACGGCACAATTAAAAACGTCACCGGACACCCGTTCCGCAAAACCGAACACCAGGCACATTTCCAACTCGGCTGCCAGTTTCCGAAATCGTTTGATCATCGGTGAGTCGATCTCCACGGCCACCCGTTTCATGTCGTCAACCGCTGCCTTCCCCGCGATAATCTCGTTGACGACGTAGCCCTCCAGAATCCCCTCCGGTGCCACAGCGATCTGAGCCCCGCCTGCCGACGCCCGCCGAAACATCTGCTCCAACTTCACGGCGTTGTTTTCGAGGTTGAACTTTTCGGGAACAAACGAGACCGCGGCTACCGAAATATTCCGCGCCGCCTTATCCGAGGCCATCGCATCACCACCTGCGAACAGAAACACCAAACACGCCGCAACACACCTGCGATTGGACATTAGCCCTCCCCAATCCCTCGGCCGAACAGGAGTCTCCGAATCTGCCGCGGATTCTAACGCCACCCCATGCCTGCCACCACCACGACGAAACATCGCGGTTCGTCTTTCGAATTACTGCTTGGCTTATGTAACCTGACCGAAACCGATTGAATCACAACAAGGCATCATGCCGTTCCCACATCTCCCATTGTTCCTGGCAGCGGCGTTCGCCGTCCTGGCGTGCGGCCACTCCACACTGGCCAGTGACCCGACCGCCGAAGACAACCGCCGTTTCTTCGAGACCAAGATCCGCCCGTTGCTCGTCAAACATTGTTACTCCTGTCATTCGAGCCAAAGCAAACCGGTCGAAGGTGGCCTCCGTCTCGACTCACGACCGGGTTGGAAACAGGGTGGAGACTCGGGAATCGCCATCGTCCCGGGGTCACCCGCCAAAAGCAGGCTGATGCGTGCCGTTGAATACACCGACGAGGACCTTGCCATGCCCCCGGCTGGCGTCCTCAACAAGGCCAACATTCAACTGATTCGCGAATGGATCGCACGTGGTGCTCCCGACCCCCGAACCGATTCCACGCCCGTCAATGCAAAACCACGACCGATCGACTGGGCACAAGCCCGCAGGCACTGGGCCTTCCAGCCTATTGCACGTCCCAGTCAACCTCCGGTCCAAAACACTGCGTGGCCACAGAACCCCATCGACCGATTCATCCTCGCTCGGATTGAAGCAAAACACCTGACGCCCGTCACCGGGGCCACACCGACGGCACTGATTCGTCGAATCACACTGGACCTCACCGGCCTGCCACCAACCGTCCGCGAATGCGACGACTTCACCACCGACGACCGTCCCGACGCCTGGAGACGTCTCGTCGATCGTCTCCTGGCCAGCCCGGCCTACGGTGAGCGGTGGGGACGACATTGGCTGGACGTCGCCCGCTACGCCGATGATCAATTGAGGACCGAATTTTTCTACCGTCCGTTGCCCCACGCGTGGCGGTATCGCGACTGGGTGGTGTCGGCTCTCAACACAAACCTGCCGTACGACCAGTTCGTCATCCAACAACTCGCCGGAGACCTCCTGCCACACCCAGCACGCCGGGACGGTGTCATCGCCGTCGGGCTCCTGTCATTAGGAATGATGTACCAGGACGACGGCGGTACTCCCGACGGAATTGCCATCGCCCGAGCCGAAACACTCGACGACCGGATCGACACGGTCACCCGGGGCCTTCTGGCGTTGACTGTCTCCTGTGCCCGGTGTCATGACCACAAGTTCGACCCGATCCCGACCGCCGACTACTACTCGCTTGCTGGAATCTTCAACAACACCGGCTACGTCGACGAACTCGTTTTCGTCGCGGCCGACCAAAAAGACGACTACGCGCAGGCCAAGGCAAGGATCGCCGCGCTGGCCAAACAATTGGCTGACGCAAAGAAGAGCAACACACCCGCCCTGGCTTCCCGTGTCGCTGGTCAATTGGCAGCCGCCCAACGCGATATGTCACGCCGTTTCCCACGTGCCCACTCGGTCAAGGACACTGGCAACTCGGACATGCGGATCGCCCTGCGAGGCGACCTGCGCAAACCTGGCCCAATAGCGCCTCGACGTTTCCTCCAGATCCTTGCCGGAGAGACCCGACCGTTGTTCACCTCCGGAAGCGGTCGGCTCGAACTGGCTCGGTCCATCACCGACCCCGCAAACCCTTTGACCGCACGAGTGATCGTCAACCGGATCTGGCAACACCATTTCGGCCGCGGACTCGTCGGAACTGCCAACAATTTCGGCCGAATGGGCGACACTCCGACTCACCCACAACTCCTCAACTGGCTCGCACACCGCTTGGTTCACTCGGGCTGGTCTCTGAAACAGGTCCACCGCGACATTCTTCTCTCCGCAACCTATCGACTCTCCACGACGTCCAGCAATTTGCACACCCGGATCGACCCCGACAACCACCTCCTGTGGCGGATGCCACGAATCCGTCTGGACATTGAAGCTTGGCGCGATTCGATGCTGGCGGTGTCGGGGGCCTTAGACAACCAAATTGGCGGACCGGCAAGCGACAGCCTCCTCCTGGCTTCACGCAGGACCATCTATACGGCCGTCCACCGTGACGTTCAGACGGACTCCGACAAGTTGCTCAGGCTTTTTGATTTCCCCAACCCCAGAACCAGCAGCGGTGGCCGCACCGCAACCACCATCCCCCAACAACAACTGTTCGCACTCAACAGCCCTTTTGTGATAACACGTGCCCGGCAGTTGGCCGCTCGCGTCGCAATCGGAACCTCCTCCCGCGACCAACGAATCACAAGAGTGCTCAAACTTCTCGTGGCGAGAAAGGCATCCCCACGGGAACTGGCCGTTGCCCGCGACTTCCTCGGAGACACTCCCGACAATCGCGGTGACGAGAAACTCACACCGTGGGAACAATATTGCCAGGCACTCCTGGGGTCCAACGAGTTCCTTTTCCGTCCATGACACACCCGTTCAGTCGGATCTTTGACACGTGATCACACCACCATCAATTTCCAGACGGTTGATGCTCAGCCAGGGGACCGCGGGCGTTGGCATGATTGGCTTGGCCGAACTGTTTGGCCAGGACGTCCCCGCCCCGCTGACCGCGCACTCTCCGCATTTCGCTCCCCGCGCCAAACGGATCATCCACCTACTAATGAACGGGGGTCCATCACACATCGACACGTTCGACCCCAAACCCCTTTTGGCCAAATACGAGGGGCAACGCCCCTCAACCGTCGACCTCAAAACCCAGCGGAAAACGACCGGGATCCTGCACTCCCCCTACCGTTTTCAACAACACGGACAAAGCGGACTCTGGATCAGCGAACTCTTTCCTCACGTGGCACGACATGCCGACAAACTCTGCCTGATCCACTCGATGTACACCGACATCCCCGAACACATTTCCGGCTTGCTGATGATGAACATCGGAGCCAACCAACCCACTCGCCCCAGTTGGGGTTCATGGCTCAGTTACGGGCTGGGAACCGAAAACCAAGACCTCCCGGCCTTCGTCGTCCTCAGCCACAACGGCGATCCCCGTCCGGGCCCAACCGCCTGGAGCAGCAATTTTCTTCCTGGAATCCACTCCGGGACCTTCATCGACACCCACGACTTTGACCCCAAACGCGTCCTGGCCAACATCGAGAACCCGGGACTCACAAAATCAGCGCAACGACGACAATTTGAACTTTTGCAGAGGATGAATCGTCTGGAAATTATTCGCTCCGGCACCGACCGGGCGCTTGAAGCTCGGATCGAGTCGCTCGAACTCGCATTTCGAATGCAGTTCGCCGCACCGGAAGCCTTTGACATCAGCCGGGAATCCAAGGCCACTCACGACCTTTACGGAATCGGCCCGGAACCCACCAAGGGAGTTGCCGGTGGCCGAAAATACGGTGGCTTTGCCGAAGGCGCCCTAATCGCTCGCCGCCTGTCTGAACGCGGTGTCCGGGTCGTCCAACTGGCATTCGCGCCGGACATCCCCTGGGACGACCACACCGACATCAACGACCATCGCCCCAAGGCATTCGAATGTGACCGGGCCATCGCCGCGTTGCTCACCGACCTCGAGACTCGTGGTTTGCTCGACGAGACACTCGTCCTTTGGGGAGGTGAATTCGGCCGGACCCCGACAACCGATGTCACGGCCAACAAACCGGGGCGGGACCACAACCACTTTGGCTTCACCGTGTGGATGGCCGGTGGCGGTGTCAAGCCGGGGTATCGGTACGGGGCCACCGACGAATTCGGAATGCGGGCGGTAGAAAATCGCGCTCACGTTCGCGACCTGCACGCCACCATTCTCCACCTGATGGGACTGGACCACGAACAGTTGACATTCCGTCATTCCGGCCGAGATTTCAGGCTCACCGACGTTGGTGGACGGGTGATCCACGACATCATCGCGTGACGGTTCGTCGCCGTCCCACCCCGACGCCCGAACCCGCACTAGTCACCGGGTGACTTTCCGGATTTGCCTTTTCCCGCCTCCGGTTCGGCGATGCAGTAAAGCTTCCGGGCGCCTCGTAAAAACAAGTCGCGACCGACGATCGCAGCCGACGCGCTGAAACTGTCGTTCAACACGTTCCGGGCCAAAAATTTCGGGTTGGCATCACCACTGATAACGAGCGTCGCACCACGACGGTCGGTGATATAAATCCGGTTGGCTGCCGCTACAGGCGACGAGTAGATGTCGCTCACGCCACCAAGCCTGAACGGTCCGGTCGTTTCGTCACCACTCCGCGAGTCAAGCCGCGTCAAAATCCCCTGGTAGTGTCGCAAAAAATACAACCCGCCCTTGTAGAGCAGGGGGGAGGGAACATACGGAGTTCTCTGCCGGGTCTTCCAGGCAACGTGTTCGCTGCCACTCAAATCCCCGGAAGCGCCGGCCAAACTGATTCCCATCATGATCCGGGTGTCGTAACTGCTCCCGGCAAACAACATCCCGTCTCCATACACCGGGGTGGCCACGATATTGTTCGACAACCCGGAACACTTCCACAACACGTTGCCGGTTTCCAGGTCATAACCCCGAAGGAAGTTTGTCCCGGAAATCACCACCACCGTTCGCCCTTCATGCTCCACCACAATTGGCGACGACCACGACGTGACTTCGTCCCGTTTGACTTCCCATTTTGTCTTACCGGTTAGTGCATCCAACGCCACGGCTTTCGACTGCCCCTGGTGATCCCAATTGACAACCAGTGTTTGCCCATGCAGAACCGGCGAAGCACCCTCACCGTGATTGTGTTTCGTCGCCATCTTGCCCAGCCGTGTTTTCCACACGACTTCGCCCTTGAGGCCCAGGCAATAGAGCCCGCGGGACCCCAGAAAGGCATACACCCGCTTCCCATCGGTCACTGCCGAGTGAGACGCCAGGCTGCCCGTGTGGTGTCCTCCTTCGTGCGGAAGCTCTTCGGCAAGAGTTCTCTGCCACAACAATCCACCGGTTGACCGACTGTACGCGAGTCCAAGAAATCGATGAGCCTGCGTTACCGGCAGGTTGTCGTGGGCACCAGGGTCCGGATCCGCCTTCGGCTCAACCTTGGCTCCTTGTGGCACAACGGCCGTGACGAACACCAGATCACCCCAGACAATGGGCGAGGAGTGCCCAGCCCCGGGCAGCCGAGCTGTCCACCGCAGGTTTTTGGTCTCGCTCCACTCAACCGGCGGATCGCCATGTGGTGCCACGCCCGTCGCCAGCGGCCCACGCCATTGCGCCCATTGCCGCAATCTCTCCGGCTCGGCAGCCGACAGGTTCGTTGCCAGGGCCAACCCAAGAGCCACGGCGCACCATCGCGGCATTCCCCACCAGTAATTCATCCGGGCCATTTTTCACTTCCCCACTCTGTCGCGGCATCCGCAACACCGCACTTCACTTCGCCCAGTCCCTTCACGCGTCGTCACACCAGCCTTTTTGTGGTTCTGGGTAAACCTTTGTCGCTCGTCCCGCTTTCATTTTCGCAACGGCCATCTCTGCCGCACTGACGGAAGCGGCATCGCGGTGCCATTCCACACCCAGCCCGAGCGTCGTACGGGCCCCTCCGGCCAATTCCAAAACCCGTCCCTGGGCCCCTTCATACGTCCGCGGATTTGGAAAATTCGTCCCGGGTTCAATACCCGTCACGTAACCGTCAACGACCGCCGTCGTGTTCTTCCACTGGCTAAAACAGGGCAACTTTTGAGCATCGTAAAGCAGACTCACCCCGGCACTGGAATGGGCGTTTTTGAGCAGAACCCGGGCACGACCATCACCCGCGGTGTGCATCCGATGAAAATACACCTGCTCTTCGTAGCCCGCTTCCTCCCCATGGTAATTCGCGTACGACGCGACATCCTTGGCCGCGTGATCGTTTCGTGGCACCACTTCCGACGAGGGTGCTACGAGTTGTGACCCCGCATCCAACAGCGGAATCCCAACGTTGAAATGATAGAGCATCTGAATTTCGGCCGGCGACGCCGAAAGATTCTCCACCTCGTCCTCCACCCGAAACCCGGACTCCCCAAATCGAGTCACCAGCGTCGACACCATCCGAACCTTCAAGAAGTGGAACCGTATTTCGTCAACCACCCCCGAGACGCGAATTTCACCTCGCCGACGATCCACTGTCACGGTGACTTCATCCGCCGGTTGGTTGGCTATCTTCCCATGCAATGGATACAGCAACCGCCCCTGTTCGTCGAATTCAGGAGCTCCATTACTCTCCAGCCCACATCGCACGAGCAATTCATCGAAACCGTCGAGCCATCCAAGCCCACTGGGTTCACCCAGGTCGACGTCCCGCGGATGCACCGGGCCCTGGATTGGCGCTCGCCACCCCAGCCGATCGTCCCCGGCCACCACATCCCTGATTCCCATTCCACGTGAGGGCACAACGGTGATCTCAATCGCACCGTTGTTGATTTCAATCAGTTCGACCCCTTCCCGGCGGCCACCCCGCAGCGTTCGCTTTCGAACCGACCATCCCTTGGGAGTCCCCTTCACATCGTCATCATCAATCTTGAACCGCTCGACGTGCACATCACGCTCGATGCTCGAAAGCACCCAACTGGTCTCAGACATCATTCTCTCTCCTGTTCACGCAACTCACAGCAAATCATCCTGCCGAGCTATCAACGATCCCAGCAACGACACGACACGATCTGAATGGGCACTTCCGTCCAACAGCACCCCCCGCCGGGTCCAGCCAGGCGAGACGGTCATCAAACGCACCGTTTGCGTATGACACCATCGATCAGCGAACCCCGTCTCAACGCTGATTGTCACCACGCAATGATGTGGCACAAGCGTCACGCTCCGTTTCACGAAACCCGACCGCACCACCGTCGCACGATTGGTGACGACATAAAAACGGTTTCGCCATCCGAGGTACTTCAACAGCAACACCACGCCCACCCCGCCCATTGCCGCAATCCCCACACACACGGCCCCTCCCTGCCCGGACACCGTCATCACCAGGACCCAAAGAGACAGCGGCCCACCGACTGCCACCAGCTTCAGCAAGCCCCGAACCCGACCCACCAACACCGGGGGCTGCTCGGCAAACAAGATTGTCTCATCCCCTGGCAGCAGGCGTTCGATTTCCAAGGGCAATTCCGGGGCCTCGCCAACAGGCGGCCCTGCTGACCGTGGCACCGGGCCGACACCCGGCAACACTCCGCCGGGCCTGTATGTCGTCTGCGGCGGAGACACGTCACCGCTCGCCGTTGCCTCGGGGTCAACTTCAGTCAAAACGGCATTCGACACGGGAAACGTAAATCCGCATTGGCAACGCGCCTGTCGCCCCACGCTGTCGGGGAGAACTCGCGTTCGATGTCCACACGCCGGACACTGGACGTCCATCACATCAACCATCGACGCCATGCTCCGCTACCGGCCGGCACCCGTCTTCGCCACGCAGGATGATCTCTTTGCCCTCGGCAGAATGCAACCATTCAAAACGCCCCCTGACTGACTGGAGTGTCAAAACATTGTAGAATCGCACTGTCTTCAACAGCAGAGCCACACATGCAGCGGCCTCAGCAACTATCTCTCGCACTAACACTCTTCACGACGATCTTCGTTGGTGGCGGTCTGTACGCCGCCGAGTTCTCGCTCACTGTCACGGAACCCGTCGGCATCCCGAGGCACCAGGCCCCGATCACTTCGGGCGTCCCGTTCCAAAAGGGCGAACTGCGATCGGCTGACGCAGTCACTCTTCTCACCACCGGCCCCACGCCAACAACGGTTCCATTGCAAACCGAAGTGTTGTCTCGATGGCCCGGGGGTTCCATCAAGTGGCTACTCCTGGATTTCCAGGCCAATCTCGCCGCAAACACAA
>CAWVUS010000042.1:0-24530 GCA_963933195.1 uncultured Planctomycetaceae bacterium | reverse complement strand
CCGTCCGACCGCCGTCGCAACGGCGCGGCAGCGGTTCATGGTGTCGCTGAACTGTTCGGGCGTCAGGGACTGGGCACCGTCGCTGAGAGCCTCGGATGGGTTGGGGTGCACCTCGATAATCAGCCCGTCGCATTCGGCCGCGATAGCGGCGGCCGCCATTGGTGGCACCAGTGATGCGATTCCGGTTCCATGGCTGGGGTCGATGACGATCGGCAGGTGAGTCCGTTCCCTGAGGAAAGGCACTGTGGCCAGTGGCAACGTGAAACGGGTGTGGGTTTCGAATGTCCGGACGCCCCGTTCGCACAGGACGACGTTGGGATTGCCCTGGTCGAGAATGTACTCGGCGGCCAACAGGAATTCGTCCATTGCCGCGGACGGTCCGCGTTTGAGCAGGACTGGCTTGTCGGATTCACCGACCGCTTGCAGCAGATGATAATTCTGCATGTTGCGGGCTCCAATCTGGAGCACATCGGCGTAACGGCTGACCAAATCGACGTGCTGTGGTGTCATGACCTCTGTGACCACGGCCAGGCCCGTTTCATCACGAGCGGCGGCGAGCAGCTTCAGGCCTTCTTCCTTGAGTCCCTGGAATGAGTATGGGCTGGTGCGAGGTTTGAAGGCACCGCCTCGCAGTCCCGTGGCGCCGGCGGCTTTCACTGCCCGGGCGGATTCCAGGATCTGTGTTTCATTTTCGACCGAGCAGGGGCCGGCGATCACGCCGACGTGACCGCCACCCAAAACCAGGTCGTGTGATCGTACCGTGGTCGGTTCTGACTTGGTCTCGAGGCTGGCGACCTTGTAGGGAGCCAAGATTGGTACGACCTTGTCGACCTCGTCAAGCCCCGAAAGAGTTTCAGCTTCTCCATCCCGCTTCTCACCAATCGCGGCGATCACGGTGCGTTCGGTTCCGACGATCACGTGCGCCTTCAGGCCCAATGATTCAATTCGTGTCGCGACGGACTGGATCATTTCCTCCGTCGCACTCTTTTTCATGACTACGATCATGGCTTGTCCTTGGTGGCCTCGTGGGGCCTATGGGAACTACTGTGCTCAAACAGAAAACGCCCTGGAATCCCCTTGGGATTCCAGGGCGTGTGGTCTTGCGTGTTCTCGTCTCCCCGCCTACTTGGAACAATCGCTGGGCCACCCTGGGAATCCCGGGCCGGTAAACCAGGACCGAAACAAGTGCCAATAGGCTGTGCGGCGAGACATGGTGTTTCCAGGTGAGTGATTGGTGAGAACGTGTCACCAGGTCAACTGCACGGGCAATACTAGGTGTCGAACACAAACCCGGTCAACCGCCGGAGTGGGGTAACCCCACGGGCATCGGATTGGCGGGGTGTGATGCCGTTCCCGGTATCACTTTTTGGCGGGGGCAATTTCTTTTGCGGTCAGTTTCCGGAGTCGCAGGTTGCGAACCGCACCGGTTGTTTGCCATGTCGAGAGGCCAAACGGCCGTGAGAGATCCACTTCACCGCGGATGCTGAGTTTACGGCCCTTGAGTGGCTGGTCGAGAATTTCCTTGCCATCCAACCAGGCGGTGACCTGTTGCCTGGTGACTCTCAGCCGGACCCGGTACCAGCGTCCGTTCTGAAACTCGTGGTAACCGGTGGTGTCGTTTTCGCTGGCGTCGAATCCGTCGATGCTGGAAAGTCCGCAGACACCGCCGCCCCAACCACCCAGAATCAGGCTGCAAGGGTCCTTGCCGACCTGGAAGGTGAGGCCGCAGAAGAAGTCGTGTCCTTCAACCCGCATCACGTCCAGGATGACCTCGTAGTCCCATTCCGGTGGCGGTTTGGCCCGGTTCCAGGTAACCCCGGTCATGTCGGCACCGGTTTCAAGAATCAACTGTCCATTGCGGACAACGACCTCGGCCTCACCTCCAAACTTGGTCTTTGTCCAGCCGGCCAGGGTCTTACCGTCAAAGACGAGGTCGCCTGGAAGTTGGGCCGGTCTCGCGGCCTGGGTCCTGTTGTCGGCGGTCAGGGCGACCACGGTGTCGAGGATTTGTTTTTCGAGTCCCTTTCGCCACTTGGAAGGCTTCTGGTAATAGATCATCGACGTTTCGCCCTCGTATCCCCCCTCCTCGAGCACGCGTTCCGAGGCGATGTAAGCCATGACGTCGTTGGAGTATCCGGCGACCCAGACCGACCGGTTCGGATCGTGGTGGCCCAGGAGTTTCTTCAGGCTCACGGCGTAGTCGACTACCACTTCGCCGCCCAGTGCGACCCAGGTCAGGCTGGGACCGATCTGCCAGGACTGGATCGGGTACGGATAGGTGGGCAGCAGGCGACCATACAACTCGTATTGTTTCAAGAGGTTTCCAGCCCAGGCTTTTTTGTAGCGACTGCCCGTTTTTTGTACCTCGAGCAATTCTTCCTTCTTGGGCAGATTGTCAAAGGTGAGTTCGATGTTCTCGAAACGTGTCGCTATGCGACCCGATACGGGTGTCGTGGGAGAACTCAGAACGCGGTCGACGGCGACGCCGAGCATGCGGCCATATTTTTCGGCGAGTTCCTCTCGCCGCCGGGGCAACGGGTTCTGGTCCGCTCCACATCCGGCGAAGAACAGGGCGGTGACCCCTGGATGGCGACCTTCGAGATAGAGTTGGGCGAATCCGGCGTAGTCGCCGCTCCACTTGTAGTAGCTCATCACCGTGTTGTGGCAGGCGTACCCGAAAACAACCGCCCGAAGCGTTTTTCCATCCGGGGAACCGATTCGCAGGACCGGGACGTCGTGATCGTAGGGGCCAATTCCCCTCGGGGCGCGTCGGTTGGCGGCGAAATGACATCGACCATTTCCGAATGAGACCGCCGCGGGTTTCAGGTCCTTGAGGGCACTGCTGATCAATGTGACGAGGTTGGCGTTGAGCGTTTTCTGGTACGAACGGACCTGTCTCCAGTCGGAATCTTGCATGTCGAGCATGTAGCTGAGCATGTCGTCGACGGCCGGGCCGCAGTGCGTGTGTGAGCAGGTGAACATCACCTCGGAACGACCGATGCCGTGCTTTCGGGTGATCTCGGCCATGACTGCATCGACCATCTTGATCGGTACGGTGATCAGGTCGGTGGACACGAACACCGCGGTTTTGCCGGTGGGGTCCTTGAGGGCCACGGCCTTGGCCCACAGGTCGTGGAGTTTTCCCTCCGCCGGTTTCGATCGGCCGCCGTAACCGGACATCCACATCGGCTCCGCAGGTGTGATCACCACGCGAGAGACACCGGCCTGCCAGGTGGTCTTGGACTTTGCGGCAGGCTCAGCGGCGGGCAGGCTGTGCGCGAACGCGAGTAACAAGGCCACCACGGTGGCCACTTTGCGGTGATGGATCATCGGGTTTTTCTCTCCCTGTCCTCTCCTCCGTGTGATCCCGGAAGATTTCCGGGGCCCGGCGTGACCGGCGCGATCATTGTAACCGGCGCGGGTGAGGATGTCGCAGGCGCGTTCGTGCCAGCAGGGGGTTGTCGGCTCACTCGGCAGATGTCGAGAATGGCATGATGGATGCGCAGCAACCAATCGATGGTGTGACGACTGAAGAGTCCCGGGTGCCGGAGACGATTCGCACCGTGGTGGTGATGCCCGCCTACAATGCCGCCAGGACACTTGAACGCACCGTGGCCGACTTGCCCTCGGAGGGAATCCACGAGGTGATCCTGGTTGACGATCACAGTGTTGACGAGACCGTGGAGATCGCCAGGCAACTGGGGCTGACGGTGATCACGCACGAGACCAACCGGGGGTATGGTGCCAATCAGAAGACCTGTTACCAACGAGCGTTAGAGTCCGGTGCCGACGTTGTGGTGATGATCCATCCCGATTACCAGTACGACGCCCGGTTGCTGGGCGTCGCTGCAGAGATTCTCAGATTGGGAGTCTGTGACTGCGTGTTGGGATCTCGGATTCGGACGCGGCGGGAAGCGTTGGCCGGTGGGATGCCTCGTTGGAAGTACCTGGCCAACCGGATCCTGACGACGATCGAGAACATTGCCCTGGGACAGAACCTGGGTGATTTTCACAGTGGGTTCCGGGCCTACCGGCGGGAGGTCCTGGAGACAATTCCCTACGACGAGAATTCCGACGATTTCGTCTTTGACAGCCAGTTCCTGGCACAGGCTGTTCACTTCGGTTTTAAACTCGGCGATATTCCGGTGCCGGTCCGTTATTTCGATGAGGCGTCGAGTATCAATCTCTGGCGCAGCATCCGTTACGGAACCAGCACCCTGTGGGTGTTGGCAAAATTCTGGCTGCATCGGATGGGGATCAAGTCCAGGCTGTTCCGGGCCTAGGCCAGGCCGGGCAATTGGGCCTCGTCGATTTCCACGCCGAGTCCTGGGCGATCCGACAGCGTGACCAAACCATCCTGGATCGGTGGTTGGCCTCCGACCCATGTCATCCAGGGCCGACCCGATTCGGGGAGGGGGTCGGGATCGAGGCCGGCCAGGGCGTGGAGTGCCCAGAGTTCCGAACCCCGGTGTGGGCAGACACGGATGCCGGTTCCCTGGGCCATCCGGTAAATCTTGACCAGTTCGGTCAGTCCGCCACACCAGCAGACATCCGGCTGAAGTACCTGGAGCAATTCCTCGTCGATCAGTTTCTGGAACGCACGGGCGGTGTACTCGTGCTCTCCACCAGCGATCGGAATCGCGGATTCGCGGGCCAGCGTGCGGTAGCCGTCCTGGTCGTGGATTGGCAGCGGTTCCTCGATCCACTCGACACCCAGTCCCTCGAGCCCCGCCGCAACGGCCAGCGTGGTGTCGAGATCCCACTTCATCCAGGCATCGACCATCAGAGGGACTCCCGGTCCGACAATGTCCCGTGCACCACGGACCGTTTCGATCACACGATCGACCCGGTCGGGGCCCGCGTTGCGTTCGACGTGGAGCTTGAACGCCCTGTGTCCGGCCGCGTGCGCCTCGGCGAGTTCGTCCCAGACCGTGATGTAGGTGGGCAGTGGTTCACCGATGCGGGCCACGCCGTCTTGAGCGAGGATCGCGGCGACGGGGCGTCCAGCGTCTTTTCCACGGAGATCCCACAGCGCGAGGTCGACGCCGCTTTGGGCCATGACGGCAATCCCAGCTTGTCCGTAGGGAAGCGTCAGGTCGTAGAGGTCGTCCCAGATGTCCTCAACCGGACTCGGGTCGCGTCCCAGTAACGCGGGGCGGAGTTCCGCCTCGATCACGTGAATCCCGGCAGGTCCGCCACCACCGACTCCATAGCCTGTCAGGCCGGTGTCGGTGTCGATGGCGACCAGGATCTGGCCGATCGTGGTTCGCCAGTCGTCGGGTGACCCGGGCGCGATTGGTTGACAGGCCCGGACATCTGTGATTTTCATCTCAGGAACCCCGCTAGTCTTTGTCCCTGGTCGCGGGTCGAGGCTTCCTGGGAGTGGCCAGGACGGATTCGGCATAGGCCAGGTGGCCGGTCTTGCCGTGGTAGTACTGGAAGATGACCTGCGGCCGCGGAAAGGCAACCCAACGGGTCCCGGAGGGTTCTATCGGGTTGTTGAACACGTTGTTCACCTGGACGACACAGAAATAGGGGTGCTGCAGATTGAATCTCGGAATGTCGGCGCGGAAGTGGCTGCTCCAGCGGATGTCCACCGGGCGGGGACCGTACTGGAAACGGCCATTGGCCGGCCGGTCGCCTTCATCGGTGACCCAGTGGTTGTTGGAATTGTGAGGGCCGGAGGCAAATTCCCAAACGTTGTCGGTGATCTTGCAGACAAAGCTGTTGTGCAGGTCGCCGGTGAGAACAAACACGGGCTTGTCGATCTTGTCCCAGGCGTTGATCAGTTTTTCCCGTTCGTCGTAAAAGACCGTCCAGGCATCATCCTTGTTGGAGCCGCGGACCTTGCCGCCTCCGACGTGTGGCACCATGAAGTTGACACTCGAGATGACGAAGATGAAGTCGGCGTCGCTGGTGCGAACCCCTTCCAGCAACCAGTCTCGCTGGATGGGGCCGAGCATCGAGAGCCCTTTCTTGGCGGGGTCTTTCGTGTCATGCATCTGACGTTGGCCGCGAGTGTCGGTGAAGAACAGGTCGCAGTTGGCCACACGGATGCGGTAGTACGACCGGCGTCCGATCGAGTACGAGACGGTCTCGTCGAGTTCAGTTTCGGGCCACACCTTGATTCGGTGTTTGCCGAGCACCTTGACGATACGGTAGACCCCGGCGTTGGGAGTTCCACCGACGCCGTCGAGTGAATTGTCATTGATACCGTCGGTGCTGGTGCCCCAGTGAATGTGCAGGTTATTGACCTGCTTGAGATCGAGCTTGGTGAAGTCGGCCGCTGGATCTTCGATCACGCTCTTGCCTCGCCGGACCTTGCCACGACCGAAGTGCACCGGTTGTGGAAAAGCTGTCGGGTTGCTCCAACCGAGGTAGTCGTACCAGGCCCTGACGCCGACATCTCGGAATACCGCTCGTCGATCACGAAGTCCCGGTGAGCCGGCACCCCAAACGTCGTTGAGGATCTCGTGGTCGTCGTAGGTGAAGAAGGTCGGGACGTGCCGATGCCAGTTGGTCAGGTTCTGGCCCTGTTCGAGGAATTGTTTGTAATTCTGCCAAACGCCGACGATGGATGGGGCCACCTGGACGACTCCGGGAGTGTCCTCCTGGCTGATGTCCACCTGTTTGAGCCACTGGCCCGGTTGGAACTCGCGTCGGGATTCGTAGAGCCAGTCACCATTGAGGATCGCGAAATTGATCCGGTCCTTGATCTGCCGGAGCATCGTTCCAAAGGTGGGCAGCCCGGGGCCGTTGCTGTGGCCCGGGTTTTGGTTGTTGCCACAGGCGAATTCGAAGCTGAAGTTGAACAACCCGCGGGGATTCAACTTGGCATCAATCATTTGCCTGGAGTCGGGCATCGTCAGGAACGAACCGGTCTTTCCAGTCAGCCCGGTCTGGTTGGGGATGAACAGTTCGTAGTAGTAGCGGGTGTTGGCCTTGAGGCCGGTGATGTGGACCCAGCCGGTGTTGTCCCGTTCAAGCCGGGTGGGGATCGGTTTGGTCTCACGGTCGAGACGTCCAGGGGCCGTGCCGTAGCGGACGGCGAAGTGCCCGGTTCTCATGGTCCGGGCCCAGATGCCCACACCATTGGCAGAAAGTCGGCCCAGGATGGGGCCGTGGCTGACATGGTTGTACTTGTTGCCCGCCGCCGGGACGGGGGCAGCGAGAGCGACTGTCAGGCAGAGGACCGATAGCATTCGAAAGAGTGTCATGCCGGATGTTTCCTGCTGGGTCGTCCGTTGAGGTCAATTCAAGAAGCCGCACAGTTCCAGGTGGTTCACACTGTCGACAATCCGTTGGTGGTGGTCGTCAAGCGACAGTTCCGCCTCGCCTTTGATGCCTTCGATTTCGAGGCTGTACGGCCCCGTGAATCCGCAGACGTCCATCAGTTCCAGGACCCGGACGAAATCCACGGCGCCGCCATAACCCAGGGCGGGGAAGTACCAGTCCTGGTACTCGCCGTGTGAGTCCTTCAGGTGCATGTGTGAGACCCACGCGCAAACCTTGGCGAGGGCGATTTCGCCATTGATCGGCTCGTTGTAGTAGAGGATGTTGCCGGTGTCGAAATTGATCCTCAGGTGCGGGTGTTCGAGTTCGTGCATGGCGTCGATCATCCCGCCGTGGTCCTGGCAGATCCCGGGATGAGTCTCGAAGCAGTAGGTCAGTTCCAGTTTCGCAGCCCGGTCGCCAATTTGTCGCAGGTTGGCGTAGAGCGATGACAACTCGTTTTCGTTGTTGGCCTCGCCGGCGCCACCCACGACCAGTTCGACTCCAAGGTCGGCGGCGATGTCGAGTTTGCGGAGCGTGACTGCGAGCACTTCGGGGTCGAGCGGGTTGCCACTGGTGACGTTGCAACTGGACAACCGGACGTCATGGTCGGCCAGACGCGTGGCCAACTCGGACAATTGGTCCGGGGTGGCCTGGTCGGTGAGTAGTGGTTCATCGCCGAAGATCGAGTCGGTTCCGTGGGTCCGGATTGGCAACTCGATCCATTCGATTCCGGCCTGGCGGACTTTCTCGATGGCGGCCTGGGCGCCGAACCGCCCGTAGCTGTTGGTGAGGCAGGAAATGATCCGGGTCACTGCGCTGCCCGTCCCACCTGGAGGCACTTGAGCGAACGGCTGTTGTGGACGTACAGGCGGCCGTTGGCGAGGGCCGGGAGTGCGCGGGCTGTGCCGGTCAGGACCTTGGCCGTGGCCAGGGCCTGGTAACCGGTTGGCGACAAACGCGACAGCACCAGGGTTCCGTTGGTCTTGAGAATCAACAGTTTTCGATCGGCAGCGATCAACGTGGCGTAGCCGAAACCGGGTTCCTCCCACGCGACCTTGCCACTGGTGGCATCCACACAGCGAAGAGCCGCCCCACCAACATCCTGTCGCCCATGAATGCCGTAGAGCTTGCCGGCATCGGCGATGGCCGTGGTGTATTGGCTTGAGAGAATGTCGTCACTGCGCCAACTCTCCTGGATCTTCCCACCAGTGATCTTGGCCATCACCGCTCCAAAACCGTAACTGGCCGTCACGAAGACCTGGTCTCCAAGCACGACAGGATTGGCCCCGGTCACATTGGGTCCGGTGCGGCCAAAGGGGAAACGGAACAGTTCTTTTCCGGTTTTGGGGTCGACAGAGATGACATTGAGACGGGCGGCAAAAATGACCTGTGCTTTTCCGCCGATGCGAGCGGCCGTCGGCGACGAGTAACTGGCTCGGACGTCAGTGGATTTCCACGCGAGTTTTCCGTCCGCCAGGGAGAAGGCGACGACGCCGGCATTTTTCTCGGCTCCCCCGGCGTTGACGATGACCAGGCCCTCAAAAATGATCGGTGAACTGCCCTTGCCGAAATATCCCTCGGGGGGTTCACCGCGGAAGGACCGCTTGGAGTTGAACAATGCCATGGTGTCATGGCTCCAGATTGTTTTGCCGGTCTTTGTGTCCAGGCAGTGAAGGCCTCCCTGGGCACCGAAGACCACGACGCGATTCTGGTGCACGGTTGGCACACAGCGAGGGCCATTGTCGTTGACATAGGCGGGCACGAAGTTGGCCTGGAAACTGCTTTGCCACAGTTGCTTTCCGGTGTCGGCGGCCACCGCGGTCACCCGTTCCTTGTCGCCCTGGCGATCGAAGACAAACACGCGACCGGAGGCCACGGCGACACCGGAGAAACCGGTGCCGATCGGCCGACTCCACGATACGCGTGGACCGGTTGCTGGCCACGATTCAGAAAGCGTCTCACCCCGGGCAAAACCGTTTCGCTGTTCACCGAGGATCTGGGGCCAGTCTCCAGCGTCGACCGTTGTGGCCGACAGGAGGCTCGCCAGCAGCCAGGCTGCCGCGAAGCGGTTTGGGTTGGAGAGGGGGGCGTTACCGGTCTGGGTTCTGGTCATTGAGCAATCCCATGAAGGCTTTCATCATCGGCGTGTTGTCGTGCCAGGTGCGGCCACAGACGAGAGTGCCGTCGACCACGCAGGCCTCGTCGACATACTCGGCTCCGACGGTGGTGGCATCCAGAGCACATTTGGCCACGGTAGTGATTGTTTTGCCGCGAATGCAGTCGGCCGCTGCGATGATCTCGATGCCGTGACAGACACTGCAAACGGGTTTGCCAGCCTCGAAAAAGTGCCGAGTCAGGGCCAGCAAATCCTGGTCGTACCGCAGGTACTCGGGAGCCCGGCCACCGGAGACGAACAGGCCGGCATAGTCCTCGGGCACCACGTCCCGGAAGGCGATGTCACTCTGCAAGTGGTAACCGGCAGTTTCCTGTGTGATGTCCCAGTTGGTGCCGGGAGGAATCTCGTGGAGCACCATGTGGTACAGCCGTTTTTCGGGAGCGGCCACGACGACCTCGTAGCCGTCTTCGGCGATCCGGAAATAGGGGTACATCGTGTCGAGACACTCAGTCGCGTCACCGATGATGATCAATACCTTCGCCATGCGCAACTCCCCGAAAACGTCAGAACGGGGTCAGCATAACGCCCGGAAAGCGTGGTCGCTAGCCGTCGGCCGATGCCTGGTTGAGTGACCAACTGGCGCCACAGTCGTGACAGGCAAAACCGGCCAACGTGGCGGTGCCGGGGATCGGCATCAGGTTGCGGCTGAACGACGCGTCCTGGAATTCCATTGGCACGACCGTCGACCGGCCGCACTCACGACAGACCCGGTTGGCGTGGATCGCCTGGGCTCGTGCCGCCATAGTCCCTCGCCGCGATGATCCGGCGGGGAATCGAAAACTTGCAATCGAATAGATGACCGGAGCGGATTCAGAGGCCTCGCTACCAGCAGTGTCCTGGGGCGGACGATACAGCTTCAGCAGGCTCATCGGCCGGCGTCCTTGCCACTGTGCAGGGAGGTCTGCGACGGGGCACATCCTGTCCCCCAGTTGAGTCCGCATGGACCTCGAAGCAGGCGTCAACATAGAATCCGGCCGCAAAAATGACAAGACGATTCCGTGTTGGGAATCAAAATGTCGTAATCAACAAGAGTGGCCGACGGGACGAGTGATCCTAAGTTGGGTGTGCTGACGGTGTGAAGGTAGGAGATCCATGGGCGACGGTCGTCGTGGGAGTTGGCAGTTGATCAAGCTGGTGCCCGGCCTGCTGGTTGCCGGTGGCTGCCTGTGGTTCGCGTTGCGTGACGTGGATTGGACGATGGTCGTGGCCAAGTTGTCCGCGGCAGACTGGTCACTGGCGCCGCTGATGCCCTTGCTGCTCTTCGTGTTCTTCCTGTTGAAGGCCTGGCGGTGGCGATTGCTACTGGAGCCGGTGTCTCCAATGAGGGTGCGGGATGTGGCCGGGCCGTTGATGATCGGCTTCATGGCCAACAACATCCTGCCAGCCCACCTGGGCGAACTGGTGCGGGTGCACGTCCTGGGGCGGACCCGTGACGTTCCCCGGGCCGCGGTACTCTCGACTGTCGTTCTCGAGCGTCTGTTCGACCTTCTGGCAATCCTGGCCCTGTTGGGTGTGGGGCTGCTCAGTGGCCCGGTTTTGCCGCCCAGGTATCAACAGGCGGCGGTGACACTCGCGGTGGCGACCGGCGTGTTGCTGGCGGCTGCCGTTGCCTTCGTGTGTTCCGCCGATCGGTGTCTGCGGATGTTCGAGTGGATCTGCAACCGCTGCCTGGTGTTTTTGCCGGAGAGATGGCGATTGGCCATGGTGGAGTTGCTGACCTCCGCGGCCGGCGGACTGGTGGCGTTGAAACGTCCCCGGCTGGCGGTGGGCATCGTCGCCGCTTCGATTGCCAAGTGGTTCGTGATGGGATTGATGGTCTGGGTGTCACTCAAGACCCTGGGGGCCGGTGATGTGTTTGCGGCATCACTGGTCGTGGTGGGGGTGATCGCCGTGGTAATCCTGTTGCCGGCGCCACCGGGGTACGTGGGAGTGATCCAGGGGTGCTTCAGTGTCGTGCTGGCGATGTATGCCGTGGATCCCAACGTCACCGTCGCCGCGTCGGTCTACTACCATCTCTGGCAGTATGTTCCCGTGACCCTGGTGGGACTGTGGTGTTTGCACAGGTCCGGGTTGCGACTCAGGGACGTGGCCGACGTCGAGACCGATGCCCAGTCCGGCTAGGGAGCCAGCGTCGGCGGTTTGCTGAACTTGGCATCGACCACGTCGGCCAGGCCAACGTTCTCGATCAGCAACGAATGCTCGACATTGTCGGTGAGTTCAAGTGTCTCGGCCCGGATCTGTGAAGTTCCGGAGACGACAAGCCCGGCTCGTCCGTTTTCGCGGCAGATGACGTTTTTCAGAACGACGTCGCGGCAGAGTCCCGGAGCGCTGATGCCGTCGAGTCGCCAGTGCTGGACCACGAGATTCTCGATACTCACATGGCGGACGGCAAACAGCGAGATGCCGCAATCTCCACCAGCGATCGAGAGTCGGCTCGTCACCGTGTCCAGCAGTTCCGTCGTCCGGTAGTAGATCTTTCCTCGCCAGACGCCCCAGTGTCCGACGGGGATCGATTCGAGTTCCGGAGCGGGACCGTTTCGTTTGAGCGACTGGCGGGGAAGTGGTTTGCCATCCTTGAGTAACAGGAAGCGGCCCTTGCGGCGGGGTGCCACCTGCCAGAGTCCACCAACCGAACGCCAACTGGACGTCGGGATGAGTTTCTCTCCAGAGACGGTCGCGCCGTTCCCAACGACGCGGAATGGCAGGGTGGGGATTCCACTGTGCTGACGACCAAACAGTCTCAGGTCGCCGTGGTACGGGTGCCCGGTGTTGGCCAGGTGAATCGTGTCGGACGGACGGGCCAGTTGGGCGGCGCGGTCGAGCGTGCGGACCGGTCCCGAAACGCGGTCGATCGGATCGGCGACGATCCCCCGGCAAATGTCTCTGCCACGAAGATTGTCGACATAAATCGTTCGGGCCGATGACACCGTCGGGATCAGCAATGCGGTCATCAGTGCAAAGCCACAGAGACGGACCGCACTGGCGACTGGCGGAGGAGTTGATGCGGAACGCGAGTTCGTGGTTGATGGAATCATGGAGAACTCGGTGGCGTGAAGAAAAAAGGTCGGTGTCATCGGGCAAGATCGGCTACCGGAGTGGTCCCGGGCGAGTTGTGTTGTCGGGAGTGGTGTCGTAGTGAAACTAACGGTCAGGGGTTGTTGCCAAGAGGCCGGATGATGGATCGCTGAAGGTGACGGAGTTGGAAAATCTGGAAGAATATTCTGAATTGACAGATTTTCTGTGTGGAAGTTGAAAGTTTTCGGGTAGGGTGGCCGCCTTGTCATTCGACCAGTTTTGGCAGGCCAGGAAGGCCGGACACACCAAGGCGGTCGATGTGGTTCTCGACGGGGGCGTCGGCACGACGGTCCTGTCAGTAAGAGCAAGGATGCTGTCGGTGAGAGCCCGTTTTAGCGTGAGTACCCCGGGGATGAGGGGTGTAACGCCGCTTCGGCTTCTGTCGGGAGCCTCTGCACACTCGTGAATTCCAGGGAAGGGGTCCATCCGTGCATCGGTTTAACAGTCAACTCCAGGAAATGGTCGCTGAGGCGACCGAACGCGGTTTCTTCACGTTCCAGCAGGTGGACGAGTTCCTGCCTGATGAAGGCGGTGACGCGACGCTGATCGATTGTGTCGTGATGTTGCTGGAAGAGACCGGCCTGGCACTCAAAGACGATCCGACGGTCGTCGCTGAACAGCAACGTCGGCAAACCGTGCGGCAGGAAACGGAGAGGGAGTTGTTGGTCCCCGAGAACCCTGCCACCTCACGTGATCCGATTCGCATGTACCTCAGCCAGATGGGCAGCATTCCGCTGCTGTCTCGCGAGCGAGAGATCTTTCTGGCCAAGCGGATAGAGATCACTCGCAAACGGCTCCGCCGCACGATCTTGGAATCGGACTTCGCGTTGCAACATGCGGTGGCAACACTGGAGAAAGTCCAGGCCGGCGAGCTTCCTTTCGAACGGACGTTGAGAACCTCCGAGACCGAGAGTGTTCAGAAGGAGCAGATCACCGGACGGATGCAGCCCAACCTGAGGACGGTGCGGCTGCTGATGCAGGACAACGAGCGAGACTATCGCGAGTTGGCTGAACGGGGCACCGGTCGGCGTCGTCGTAAGGAATTGAAAGAACAGATGTTGTTGCGTCGCCGCAAGATGGCGTCGCTTTGTGAGGAGTTGAGCCTGAGAACGTCTCGTCTTCAGCCATTGCTGAAGCGGATGCAACAGATGGTTGACCGGTTCAACGGATTGCGGCGACAGATCGAGACCCTGGAAGGCCGACGGAACGCAGCCGAACGCCAGTTGTGTGAGCGTGAGCTCGTTGAATTGCAACTGATGACACTCGAACCGGTCGACGACTTTATCGTCCGGGTCGAAGAAATCGTTCGACGGTTCGACGACTGGACCAAGGCCAAGCAGCAATTGTCCAGTGGCAATCTTCGCCTGGTTGTTTCGATCGCCAAGAAATATCGCAATCGTGGGCTGAGTTTCCTGGACCTGATCCAGGAAGGAAACGCGGGGCTGATGCGTGGGGTCGAAAAGTACGAGTACCGCCGAGGTTACAAGTTCTCGACGTACGCCACCTGGTGGATCAGGCAGGCGATCACCAGGGCCGTGGCCGATCACGCTCGGACAATCCGTATCCCGGTTCACATGTTCCAGAGCATCTCATCTCTGAAGTCCGAGGCCGAGAAGATTCGACAGGAAACGGGGCGAGATCCATCGCCGGAGGAACTGGCCAAGGCAGCGAAAATGACCGTCGATGAAGTCGAACGGATCATGAAAAGCTGGCGGCACCCGGTCAGCCTGGACACTCCTGTTGGCGAGAGCGAGGACGGAAGCTTCGGCGAACTGCTGCAGGATGGGTCTGAAGGAGGACCGATCGAGGCGGCTGGTCGCGAGATGCTGCGAGACAAGATTGGCCAGGTACTCAAGAGCCTGACGTTTCGTGAACGGGAGATTATCAAGTTGCGGTACGGGCTGGGCGATGGCTACAGCTACACGCTCGAAGAGACCGGCCGGATTTTCAAGGTGACCCGGGAACGTATTCGGCAGATCGAGTCGAAGGCACTGAAAAAGTTGCAACACGAGACCCGGACCAAGCACCTGGTTGGTTTTCTTGGTGAATTGGACGAGGAGAGTGAGTCGGAGGAAATGACCGAGACGTTTTCGCAGGCCGCGTAACGTTACGGCTTGGGAGACAGCGGATACCGACGGCGGGGGATCGGCTCGGTGCTAGGTGAAAGCCTGGCACGCGAGGATCCCGGGAAGTTCGGCCGGGTCGAGGTTCCCACCCGAGACAATCCCGACGACGGTTTTGCCTGTGAAACGGTCGCGATGCACGGCCGCTGCGGCCAGTGTGGCGGCACCGGCTCCTTCGACAAGATTGTGCGTTTGGTCGAGGTAGGTGCGACAGGCTCGCCGCAAATCCTCGTCGGAAACCAGCAACACGTCATCGACGACCTGTCGCATGATGTCGAGAGTCATTTGGGCCGGAACCCTGGTCGCGATTCCCTCGGCCCAGGTGCCGGCCGTTTCCGTGGTTGTCCATTGTCCACTGCGCCATGTGTCGGAGACGGCCGAGGCCGCGGTGGATTGGACACCGATGACCTGCGTGTTGGGATGGCAGGCCCTGGCCACGATTCCAGTGCCACAGATTCCGCTGCCCAGCCCGATGGGGACGAGGATGACATCCGGATCAGGACAGTCCTGGAAGATCTCGTGTGCCATTGTTCCCACTCCGGCGATCAGGGCGGGTTCGTTGGCCGAATGAACGTAGCGGGCCCCGTCGGCGTCGAGTTCTTCCTCGATGTACTTGCGGGCGGCATCGAAGTCGGCCCCGTGCTCGATGACGGTCGCTCCCAATCGTTTCATGGCATCGGTCTTGCCGGGATTGTTTCCGACCGGGACAACGATGGTGCACGCGATTCCGGCCTGTTTCGCGGCCATGGCCAGGGACTGTCCATGGTTTCCGGTGGAACATCCCAACAAGCCCGCCTGCCGGTCCGCGTCGGAGAGTGTTGCGACGAGGTTGAGTCCTCCGCGGACCTTGAACGCACCCACGGGCAAGTGGTTTTCGTGTTTGGCCAGGAATCGGCCGTTGAACAATGATCCCAGGCCGGGCCATTCGAACAGTGGGGTTGGAGCCAGCGTGCGTCTCACCCGGGGGACAGCGTCCAGGATGTCCTGGTAAGAGACCGGCAGGGCTGGGGGTGCAGGAACCTGGGCATTCATGGGGATCAGTTGGCCTGGAGCCGGATTCGGAGTTGGTCAATTGCCACGGCGGCGATAATGATCAGGCCGATCAAAATGTCCTGGTAGTGGTCCGAAACGCCAATCAGGACACAGCCGTGCTGGATGACCGTGATGATGCAGGCACCGGCCAATGTGCCCAGGACACTGCCTCGGCCACCGTTGAGGCTACCACCGCCGATCACGACCGCCGCGATCACTTTCAGTTCCAGGCCCAGTCCCGAGGTCGGGTCGCCCTGGGTGAAAACGGTGAACTGGTACAGCCCGGCGACACCGACAAATAACCCGGCGATGGTGTAGACCAGGATCCTGGTCCGCAGAACGTTGATGCCGCAGAGTCGAGCGGTGGATTCATTCGATCCAATGGCGAACAGGTGGCGACCGAATACCGTGTATCGCAGCACCAGGGCAACCAGCACGGCCAGGATCAACATGATCCAGACACCGGGCGACACCAGTAGCCAACTGGGGTCGGGATACGGATCTCGGATGGCAGAGACCATGTCAGGGACTTTTCCGAAGGCACGAATGGGCGTGTTGCCGGAGATCGTCTTGCCGGTTCCCTGGAAGATGGTCATCGTGCCCAGGGTGACGATGAAGGGGACGAGTCGCAGCAGGCTGATCAGCCCACCGTTGATCAGGCCACACAGGGCACCGGTCAGCAGCCCGACGGAAACGGCAGCGACGGACAGTGTTACGGATTGGCCGGTCGAGAGAGTGGCCGCATCGCCGAGCAGCCAGGCGTGCCCGTCGCGATAGACCCACGCGATCACCGTTGCGGTCATCGCGATGGCGGTGCCCGCCGAGAGGTCGATTCCACCGGCGATGATGATCAGTGTCATCCCCAGTGCAGCGACGCCCACCATCGAGGAGTGGTCCAGGACGACCTGGAGGCTGGCCTTGCTGAAAAACTGTGGTTGGCGATCCTCACCAATGGCGACATTGTATTCGATGGCACCGAAGATCAATGCCACGAGTACCAGGCCAAGCAATGGTCCGAGAGACCAGGCGAGATTCGACAATCGGCTTCCAGCGGAATTCATACGACAGCCGCCTCGCCACCAATGGCACAGTTGATCAACGATTCTTCGGTCCAGTCGGAGGCCGCCCGGATCTCCTGCAAGCGGCCACGAGCCAGCACGGCCACGCGGTCGCAGATGGCCAGCAACTCGGGAGTATAGGAACTGACGAACAGTATCGCCTTGCCGGCGGCGGCCTGTTCGCCCACGAGCCGGTACACCTCGGCCTTGGTGCCCACATCGATGCCCCGGGTTGGTTCGTCCAGCAACAGGACGTCGGCGTCCTGGTGCAGGACACGGGCCAGCGCCACTTTCTGCTGGTTTCCGCCAGAGAGTTCCTGGACCGTTTGTTCCGGTGAAACGGCCTTGATCTCGAGTTCGGCCATGCAGTTGGTGACAGCATCGTGCCGGTCGCGGAGATTGAGCCAACCCATGCGCGAGTAGGGAGCCAGGTGACTGTAGGTGATGTTGTCGGACAACGACCGGTCCTGGGCCAGGCCCTCGTCCTTGCGGTCTTCGGAGACAAGTGCGAGACCGGCCTGGATCATGGTTCGGGGCCGTGGAGTCCGCGCGACGCCACCGACGCGAACCGTTCCCGAAACAACCGGGTCCAGTCCAAACAGGCAGCGGAGCATCTCGGTGCGTCCGGCACCGACCAGTCCGGCGATGCCAAGAATCTCACCCCGGTGCAGAACGAGGTCGATGTCGTGAGGGATCTGACGACCAGACAGGCTCTCGAGGTCGAGGATTGGCTCACCCGCGGTGTGGGGCACCGTGGGGAAAAGTTCTTCGACCTGGCGACCCACCATCATCGAGACGATTTCCGGTTCGGTGGTTCCTTCGAGAGCTCCGGCGCCGGCTACCTGGCCGTCCCGGAGTACCGTGTAGTCGTCACAAAGTTCCCGGACTTCCTCCAGGAAATGACTGATGTACACCACGCCAATCCCATCGGTGCGTAGTCGCTTGATCACTTCGAAGAGTTGTCGGACGTCCTGGCCGGCGAGGGAACTGGTGGGTTCATCGAAGACGATGACGCGGGCATTGCCGATCAGTGCCCGGGCAATCTCGACCAGTTGCTGGGCCCCGACGGACAGTTGGCCGACGGGCGTATCGAGTTGAAGCTCGGGATGGCCCAGGCGATCGAGGACTTCCCGGACACGCGGCCGCTGTCGGGTTCGGCTGAGCAGCCCTGTGCGGCTCTCTTCCTGCCCGAGCATGATGTTGTCTTCGACCGAAAGGTCCGGGGCGAGGTTGAGTTCCTGGTAGATCATCGCGATGCCAGCGTCTCGCGCCGACGAGGGGCCGGTTGGGCGATAGGGCACGCCGTCGACTTGCATGGTTCCGGTGTCGGCCTGGCAGGCTCCGCTGAGCACTTTCATCAGTGTGCTCTTGCCGGCCCCGTTCTCTCCGATCAGGGCCATGACGCGGCCGGCGCTCAATGCAAACGAAACACCTTCGAGTGCCTGAGTGGCACCGAACCGTTTGCCGATCCCAGACATGCCGAGCAGTGAAGGCATAGGGGCGAGCGGGAAGAGGAAGAGGGACGAGGGCGAGCCAGCCTAGGGAGCGTGTTTCTTGGGGCTGAGAACCGAGGCGATCTTTTCGTCGTCCTTGTTCTCGGCGGTGGCCACGTACTCCCCGGTGGAGATGCGTTTTTCGACCGTCTCTCCTGACAGGTGAGCCGCCATGGTCTTGACGGCAACATATCCCATGTTGACCGGGTCCTGCAGGACGACACCGTGCACGGTGTCGTTGGCCAATCCTTCGATCATCCGTGGGCTGGAATCGAACGCGACAAACTTGACCTTGGACGTCAGCTTGTTGTCTTCCAGCGCCGCCAGCATGCCCTTGTTGTGAGGTTCACAAACGGTGAAGACTCCGTCGACTTCACCCTTGAACTTCAGGAGCATGGATGTTGACTTGAGCTTGGCTTCGCTGATGTCGGAGGTGGCTCTCTGGTTCTCCGAGAGCACCTTGATGCCGGGGAATTCCTTGTTCAAGGTTTCCAGGAAGCCCCGTTCGCGGTTCTCGGTGCTCTGGCTGCCGACCTGGTAACGCAGCATGATCACCTCGCCCTTGGCGTCGAGCAGTTGGCCCATCCGCCGGGCGGCCATCACACCTCCCTTGAAGTTGTCGGTGGCCACGTAGCTGACGTAGGCGTTCTCGTCGACCAGTCCACTGTCGAAGACCACCGTGGGGATCTTGCGAGACTTGGCCCGAGTGATGACCGGTACCATTGCCTCGCGATCGATCGGCGCCAGGCAGATTCCATCCACTCCGCTGACGATGAATCCGTCGAGGATCTGGATCTGGCCATCCTTGTCGCCCTCGTGCTGGGTCCCCTTCCAGACGACCTCGACGTTGCCAAGTTCCTTGGCGGCTGTCTCGGCACCATGGCGAACCGAGAGCCAGAAGTCGTGGGAGGTGCCCTTGGGGATGACGGCGATCCGGTATTTCTTTTTGCCGCCGGTGCTGCCGGTGCTCGAACCCGCCGAGGGAGTCGCGCCGGGCGACTGGGTGTCGCCGTTGTCGGGACATCCACAAACCAGCAGGGCACAGGGGATCAGGGCCAGGGAGAGCAGGCGGCGCATCGGAGGAACTCCATGAGGGACCAAGCCATCAAGGTTTCATCGTATCAGCCATCTCGGGGCAGGCAAAGTATTCAACTTGTCACCGGGGCTACGAGAAAAAGTGGTTTTCTCCAATGAAGGGATTCGATAAGGTACCCGGCTCGTCGAGGCTTCCCGGGATACTCATATGTCGATGGCACCGCTTGAGAAAGATCGTCTGCCGCCGCTTTCGCGGGACGGTTGTTTTTGGGGGATGACGACGACCCAGTTGCTGGGTGCCTTCAATGACAACCTGTTCAAACAACTGGTGCTGCTGTATTGCCTGACGGAGGTTGGAGAGGAGGGCGGGGATTACCAGCCGGTGGCCTTTTTCCTGTTTTCCATTCCGTTTGTTTTCGGATCGGGTTTTTCTGGGTTTCTGGCAGACCGTTTCAGCAAGCGGTCACTGATCGTCGGATGCAAGTTCGGTGAGATCGCGGTGATGGTCGCCGGCGTGTTCGCCTTTGGCCTGGGCGGATTGTGGCCTCCGCTTGTGGTCCTGTTCCTGATGGGGTTGCAGAGCACTGTTTTCGGGCCGTCAAAATATGGCATTTTGCCCGAGATGCTGCGGCCGCGGGATCTGCCATCGGCCAATGGAATTATCCAGATGACGACATTCGTGGCGGTGATCTTCGGAGGGGCGCTGGCCGGTTTGCTGAAGGAGTTGACCACCGAATACCAGGTCGCCGGGCTGCAGTGGATCTGCTGGGGTTGCGTGGGGATCGCGGTGGTCGGCACCGCGTTGTCGTTCACCGTTCGACGCACTCCAGTGGCCGTTCCGGACCTGCAGTTCACTCCCTCGATGCTCTGTGCACTGGATCGTCCGACACGGATCCTGTTGCGGGAGGATCGCATCGCGCTGAAGGTACTTTTGATTTCCAGCCTGTTCTGGTTTGTTGGTGGAACGGTCCACCAGTTGGTCAACGAATTCGGCGTTTACCAGTGGAAGATCGGCGACGCCAAGACCAGCCTGTTGCTGGCGTCGATTGGCGTGGGGATTGCCGTGGGTTGCATATCGGCGACGCTGCTTTCGCGGCATCGCATCAATTTTGCACTGGTCAATCGTGGAGCGTGGGGAATGGCCGGCTGCCTGGCGGCATTGTGGTCGATCGCGAAGGTTGCCCCACTGCCGGTTTCCGGGACATGGATTTCGGCCGCCGCTGGCGTGTTGTTGGTGCTGGGGTTCTGTGCCGGGATCTTCGTTGTTCCATTGCAGGTGTTTTTGCAGGTGTGCCCAACCCCAGATCTGAAGGGGCGGATGATGGGGACGATGAACCTGATCAATTTCTGCGGCATCGTCCTCTCGGCGGTCGCCTTCTTTCTCCTGCGCACCCTGCTGGGAGCGTTGGATCTGCCGATCAGTTGGACATTCCCGGCACTGGCGACGGTCGTTCTTCCGGTGGCGTTGTTGTTTCGTCCGCCCGAGCAGGAGCTGTAGACGAACCGGTGCCACGGTGCACGCCGTACCGGTTGTCGTACTGGTCGCCGGTTACTCGTTGCCTTCCACGACGGGCAGTTCCAGTTCCTGGATCTGCCGGGCCGATTCGTCGTCGGCCAGGTCGCTATGGCAGGCAGCCGGTGCGTCATCCTCGCCCTGCATCGTGCCACGGGTCTTGGCTGCCAGGCGATGGATTTCATCAGGACTCAGCACTCCACGCTGTTCCAGGATCTGCTGCTGCTCGTCGCTGAGAGCATCAGAGACACGCGCCTTGTCCCAGGCGTAGGCTTCGTCGTTACCGGAAAGGAAATCGGTGATTTCCTTGGAGATCCGGACGCTGCACCAGTCGTGGCCACACATGGCACAGAAGTCGGTGTCGACATCAAGGTCCTCGTCGTGCAGCGCACGAGCCGTGTCGGTGTCGAAAGCGAGTTCGAAGTGCTTTTCCCAGTTCAGTGCAGCTCGGGCCTTGGTCAACTCGTCGTCGTGGTCACGGGTGCCGGGAATCCCCAGGGCGATGTCGGCAGCGTGAGCGGCGATCTTGTAGGCGATGCATCCCTGTTTGACGTCGTCCTTCTTGGGCAACCCGAGGTGTTCCTTGGGGGTGACGTAGCAGAGCATGCTCGCACCGTGGTAACCGGCCGATGTCGCGCCGATCGCACTGGTGATGTGGTCGTAACCGGGAAAGATGTCGGTGACCAGCGGGCCAAGCACGTAGAACGGCGCTCCGTGGCACAGGTTCCGCTGCAGCTTCATGTTGTATTCGATCTGGTCCAACGGCACGTGGCCGGGACCCTCGCACATCACTTGCACGCCCTGTCGCCAGGCCCGCTCGGTCAGTTCACCAATCACCGCCAGTTCGGCCAACTGGGCCGCGTCAGTGGCATCGGCCAGTCCGCCGGGACGCAGTCCGTCACCGATCGAAAAGCTGACGTCCCACTTCCGCATGACCTGGCAGATCTCTTCCCACAGCGTGTACATCGGGTTC
The DNA here is from genome assembly GCA_963933195.1 of uncultured Planctomycetaceae bacterium. GTDB lineage: Bacteria > Planctomycetota > Planctomycetia > Planctomycetales > Planctomycetaceae > UBA8437. Next base: position 2,777 of record CAWVUS010000042.1, on the reverse strand, counting down.
TGCTTGCCGTGGTGGATCATCCACTTGGCCAGCAGCGATCCGCCCCGGCTGACAATGCCGATCAACCGTTCACGGACCAGTGGCAGGTGCTCCTGGACGACACCGGCATGGATGGTGAAGTAGTCGACGCCCTGTTGTGCCTGGTGTTCGAGGGTCTCAAGGATCATCTCGCGATCGAGATCTTCGATCTTGCGGTCGATGATCATCGAGTACAGGGGCACGGTGCCGATTGGTACGGTGCTGTTGCGCAGAATTGCATCACGGCACTCGTCGAGGTCGCCTCCGGTGGAGAGGTCCATGACGGTGTCGGCTTTCCACTGCTCGGCCCATTTCAGCTTCTCGACCTCTTCATCGGTCCCCGAGGAGACCGGCGAGGCACCCATGTTGGCGTTGACCTTGGTCTTGGAGGCACGGCCGATGGCCATGGGGTCGAGTTGGTATCCGAGATGAGTGATGTTGGCCGGGATGATCATCCGCCCGGCGGCAACCTCGTCCCGCACCTGTTCGGAACTCAGGTGGTCCTCACGCTCGGCAACCCTGGTCATTTCCGGGGTGATCGTGCCGAGTCGTGCGTGTTCGAGTTGGGTGATCGCGACAAAACCTTCTGGCGGTTGCCAGGCCTCGGCCGTCTCGCGGTTGGATTCGTGTCCCGGTGTCAGTTCCCAGTCCTCGGGCATGAAGTCCCAGGCCGTCTGGTTGGACGGCAGGGGCATGCCGGGTGTGTCCGGGGAAGAGTAGGTCCAAGCGCCGGCCTGGCCTGCGGCGATCCTCGGAGCCAGGGCAAAGCTGCCCGGCGTGGTTCCCTCGGAATTGCTCGAGGGATTCTGTCCCAGCGGAGGCAATTCGTAATGACGATCGGAACCCGGGGCGGGTGTGGCGTTGTCGTTCGACTGGGTGGTTTCGGTGGTCACGCGCCGGTCCTCCTCCGTGAGTGCGGTTAGCGACCTTATACTATACGGCTGCTTTGAAAATTCAATGAGGTGAGGCCCGGTTAGACTCAGGTTGAGTGGAATTGGGCCATGCTGTTCAACGATCGTGTTTGTTTGGTGATGATGAGGTGAACAATGCCTGAAGCAATTGCTATCCAATTGATGGGGCTTGCAGGTTCTGCACCATTTCTGCTGGTACTGATTGGCGGTGCGGCGATCTGCCTGTTCAGGATGTCACACGATCCGAGGCGGAAGATCAAGGTGTTGGCGGCGATAGGAATCTTGCTGGCCGTTCGATTGTTGTTTCCGTTACTGATGCCGCTATTGCTCAATAACGTCCTGGATGTGGGGTCGGTGCCGATTCGAGTGCTGTGCAACAGCCTGATCTACTCGGTTCCACAATCCGTCGCGTTGGGGCTGCTCTTCTGGACGATCTTCGAAGCACCAGGTCCTCGGGTGACGCGGGTGGTGGACGATTGAATCAACCCCCTAGGACTGTTTCGTCACCCGTTTCCCGGTCGCAGTGTGCCAGAGTTTGACGGTGCGGTCGAAACTGCCCGAGACCAGGCGTTTTCCATCGGGAGAAAATGCCAGGCTGTAAACGGTGTTGGCATGTCCAGGGAGAGTCCGCAACAGGCGTCCATCAGCCTCGTTCCACAGGCGGATTTCTCCGGACAGGGAGCCACTGGCCAATTGTCGCCCATCAGCCGAGAGGGCCAGGCTCTGGATGTAGCTGGAGTGGGCGTCGACGGCGCGAGTCACCTGGCCGGTTTTGCTGTCCCAACTGCGAATGGTCTTATCCAATCCGCCGGTGTGGATTGTTTTGCCGTCACGGCTGACAACGACCGCTTCAATTGCACCGTTGTGTCCGGCCAGTGTGAGCCGGGGCTTGGTGGCGCCCGGATCGACCACGTAGGCGTTGGAATTCTTGCAACCGGCCACGCTCCATCCTCCGGCGGCGCGAGGGGCCGAAGCGACTGCCAGCACTGGCTGGCCACCTGGTGTTATGGAATGAATTTTTGAACCGTCGGGTGTCCAGGTCGCCAGGGCGTTGTCGTATCCGCCACTGACGACACTTTTGCCATCGCGAGACCAGGCCAAAGACCAGACAAAATTGGAGTGAGCGGCCACAGTCTTGACCAGTGACCTGGAGGCGATGTTCCAGATCTTCAGCGATCGGTCGAGGCTGCTGGAGAACAGTGTTTTGCTGTCGGGAGAGAAGGCGACAGCGCTGACTCCATCTCCATGACCGGGCAAACGGGCCACCTCTTTGCCAGTGGAGGGATCCCACAGCTTGACGGTGTTATCGAGGCTGGCCGAGGCAACGAGTTTCCCATCCGGCGACCAATCGACACCGTAGACGGCATTGGGGTGGCCTGAGAACAGATCGGCGGCGATAGAGTCCGGGGCTGTCATGAACCGCTTATCTTCTCAATGAAATCACCATGGTCAAGCTGACATGTGCAGGATTATCGGTTGACTGTTTGGGCGGCCGTCATTGGGAAGTCGCGTTGGATTCCCAACTCCTGAGGTGTCATCCCTGGTATTCAAACAAAAACAAAACGACACAAAACGTTTGTATCCAATAGGTTATGTCCATTTTATTGATCAGCTGGTTGATCTTCCTTCCAAACCCGATATAAGAAGGAAGCGAGTTTTGCGAAGTAACACTGTTGTGCTGTGGAATTTCACTGATTTCAACGACAAGGGGGCGATTGGATTCGACTGGGTCACCATAGGTTGAGGTGGCGTGCCGTGGTTGATCAGCTGGCCACGTAAAAAGCTGATCGCACTATAACTGCCAACAAGCAGTTTGCTTTGGCTGCGTAAACGCAGCTCCGGCCGATG
>CAWVUS010000041.1:0-24748 GCA_963933195.1 uncultured Planctomycetaceae bacterium | reverse complement strand
TTCGTTGACTACACGTTCCGTGGTGTCCAGCGAAAAACAGCACTTCACTGGTTCGGTGAAGTACTCCGGGTCGATGGTGACACTCCCGGACGCGTCGCCTTCAACGGAGCCAAGATTTTTCAGAACCCCGATTTTGTCGGAAAGACGACATACAAACAAAAGATCGCCGCAGGCAAGAAGTTGATGACCGGCGTGATAGATACCTCCCACGCATTGGGAATGACCGTCGGGCTATCGACCTCGGTCCTGGAATTCCCCAAGGAGTTCGCCACCGCTCTGCCTGGCTCGGCCAAGGTTCACCAACTCAAGAGCCTGACCATCGGCCCCGGCCCCACAAACAAACCGAACGACCCGGTCGTCGCCGACCTGATTTCCACACGGATCCGCGCATTCCTGACAACCTATCCGGGGCTCGACGCCCTGTATGTGTCTGTCCCCGAGTTCCCCGAATGGAACGCGCACGCCGAGACCGCCTGGGAGGAACTCAACACTCGAAAGAACCTTGGCGACCACACGCTCGCCAAACTCGTCGCCTCGGCCCGCGGTCGGAATCTGATCGCCTCGGGCGATCGCGGCGAAGCTTCCATCAAGGGCAATGTCGTGGGCATGGCCTTCTTCTGCCGACTCTTTGATGACGGCAAACTGCTCAAAAAGCCCGACGGCAACAAGGTCGAACTGGTCATCCGGCAACCCGACCCTGCACTCTTTCCGATCCTGGACCGTGTACTGCCCACCGGCGCCAGCACGCTGAACTTCGTCGACTACACGGCCAGGCGGATTGCCGAAAGCAAACAATTGCTGGCCCAGTTGCCCGCCAAGAAGGTCAAGGCGAGCCTGATCATGACTCTGGCCGACGACAACGTCGGGGTACTCGCCCAGTCGACCACGCAACACATCGACACCCTGGTCCAGGAAATTCGCAAACTGGGCTGGGACGGTTTTTCGACCCGCTACTGGGTTCCCGGTGAACTCGACTCGACGGTCCACTATCTCTCGCGGGCGTCATGGGACGACAAGACCACGCGCGTGTCCGCACACCACGACCTGTGGGAAGGAATCCTCGGCAACCGCGCCGGCAGCGAACGGTTGCTGATTGGCTGGAACCATCTCGAGGAGGCGACTCACACACTCGACAAGAACGCCATCGGCTTCGGATTCCCCGTCCCCAACATGTTCCTGAAACACAACAGTCCCGGAGAACCTCCCAAGTGGTTCAACGACGTCAACGACCACTACACGCAGTGGATGGTCGAACTCTACCGCGTCCAGGGAGCCCCGATCCATCGCAACGGTGGCAAGCAACTCCTGTTCTATTACGCCAAGCGAAGTGAGTTCAACGTGGCCTACCTCGGAGCGGTCAAGGCCCTGAAAGCCGCTGCCACCGCCCGCAAGGCCAAGGACCTGGACACCGCAATCGAACAGATGGAAACCGCGATGGACCAGCTCAACGGTGCCATGACCAGCCTGGCCGACGTCGCCCAGGGCCAGAGTGACCGCGGTCTCATCGCCACCCTGGCCAACTTCGCCTACCGGCCACTCGTGGCCGAATACGAGAAACTGTTGGACGAGGCCGACCAATAGGACACGCCGCTTCAACCGGGCTCGGAGTACTCGGCCAACGCATCACGGTCGAGCGTGATCCCGTGCCCCGGCCGGTCTGGGGCAATCGCGTGGCCGCCCTCGAATTTGACTGGCTCGGAGGCCAGGCGATTCCACGCCAGGTCACTGAACTCCAGGTACAGGCATTCCGGCAAGCTCGCAGCCAGGTGAACCCCCAGTTCCATCAGGGTGTTTCCCAGCGAAACCGGAACTCCATAGTCACCGGCCAGGTACGCCGCCGCACGTGACGCCTGGAACTGCCCGTGAATGTTCAAGACGTCCACACCGCGAGTCTCCAGCAACCGCCGCTTCCCATGGAAGCCCAGGTATTCGCCCGTGTTGATCCGGGATGTCCCGATCTCGGCTGCCAGCATGGCATACCCCGAAAAATCCTCGCGGGTGATCGGGTCCTCGATCCAGAAGATGTCAAACCCCTCGTCGTCGTACCTTTTCATCCGTGAAATCGCTTCCTTGGTCGACCAGGCTTCGTTGGCATCGACCATCACGTCAACGTCAGGCCCCAACACGTCGCGGACCATGGCCAGTCGGCCGAGATCCCATTCCACATCCGGGTGGCCCACCTTGACCTTGATCGCCTGCATCCCCATTTCCGTGAAATGTCCCATCCAGGAACGAAACTCCGACTCGTCGAGATGGAAATCCAGGGTGCTGCCATAAGCACGGACCCGGGGATCGGTGCCGCCAAAGAGTCGATAGAGAGGCAACTCGGCCTGCTGGGCCGCCAGATCCCACATCGCCGTCTCGGTCGCCAGGCCCAGGACACTGGCCCCGACATTACCCCCACGCGGCCGCCCGATTCGCATCGCCATCCCGAGAGGCGACTGCCCCTCAACAGACGACCATCCGTTGTAACGATACTGAGCCTCCAGTTGGGCCAGCGCAGAAATCGGCATGCCCTGCTGCAACTCGAAACCCACTCCGGTGCGGCCGTCGTCGGCCTTCAACTCGAGCACCGTCATGAAATGCTCGGTGAAAATCACCTGGGAATCGCCGATGGGGCGATCCAGAGGAATGCGACACCGGTGGATTTCGAAATCAACAATCTTCATCTGCAGGTTTCCCCTGGTTGTGGCTCACGGCACGAAATACTTGTAGATACTCGTCGCTCCCAGCACGGTCATCGAGAGACCGGCGACCGCCGTCACGACCTTCAGCGGCACGCCCATCCGCAGGGCCTTTGGCATCCGGGTGTAGTCGACCCAGATCATGGCGAAACACCACAGGCCACAGGTAGCAGCCCCGCTCACCAGGCTTCCCAAGGTCAATCGCCCGATGATGTCGCCGGCCAACGACTGCGGCAACCAGGTCAGCGTCAGGCCACCGATCGTGCAATAGGCCATCACCACCGCCTTCATTCCGCGGGCCGACAGCCGCCCCGTCGCCCCCGGAACCAGGACTGCCCCCGCTTCTCGCCAGGTGTGTCGGTAGACCTCGAACGCCCCGTACAACGTACCGATGAATGCCAGGAACACACCTCCACGAAACACCCACTTCAACTGAGGGTGCAGAGCGGTCAGGAAGTCCTCCTGGTGGATCAACAACTCCTTGTCGACGGGAATCGCGTGCTTGGGATGCAACACCATCGCTCCCAGCATCGCGAAGAGTAGTGTGATCAGGATCACAAGGCCAAAGGAGCCGACCGCATCCACCAGTGGGACCCGGCTCCAGTTCCTGGCCCGCTTGAGGATCGTTTGATCCGAGACGGCTCTTTCCAGGACCTCCCGTGACACTCCACCCCGACCGGCCAACCCCCACCCTTTTTCCCGGGACATCCCGATGTAGCCAATGTAGTCGTACGCGCCACCGCCCACCGCAGTCAGGTACAACGACACCTCAAGCCATGGACTCCGACCGCTGAAACGCGAGGCCAGTTCCGGGTCGCCTCGCACCCATTCCGGATAGTCTGCCACTTGTGGCACCAGCAACCCCACTATGGCGTCCCGTAGATCGGGCCCCAGCACCACGACGGCAATCACCACCAGTACGACCAACACCCCGAGCACGCCGATCGACACCTTTTCGACGACCGCATAGTTGGACATCACTGCAAGCAGCAAGCAGACAACCAGCACCAGCGTGGCCCAGCCGTTGGAACAGAATTCGAACCAGCCCCACGGCCCCACATCACCACCGGTCGTCGGCATTCCGGACAACCGATGGATGTAGCCGGCCAGCGTCTCGGGAATCGCCGAAAATGCAATCGGCATCAATCCCACCGCCGGCAAAACCACCAGCAGTGGAAACCACATCGGCGGCCCGGGGAGCTGCTTCCAACTCTCCAGAGGATGCTCTCCCGTCAGGGCAAAATGCCGCCCCGCCGTGTAAACCTGCACCGCCTTGAATGCGCCACCGTAAAAGAAACACCACAACATGGCGTAAGAAAAAATCGCACCGCCCCGTGACGCGATCACCAGTTCTCCACTGCCAATCGTCACCGAAGCGATGATCAGCCCCGGCCCCATCATCCGGAACAACCGACCCGGACCACGGCCGCACATTGCCTCGGGCAACTCGGGATAGATCTCATCAGTGGCGGAAGTTGCCGCCACGGGATCTGCGTCGGGAATTGGCTCACTGGTCATCTTGTCTCCACTTTGCCAGATGGCCCGCTGTGTCGCCAGCCGAAGCCCATCGCAACGTCACCTTGCCGGCCAGGAGTCCCCGTTGAGCCCTCCGCCAACCTGTTATACTATCCCCCAATGCTTCAACCACTCTCCAACATCAGGGCATCGTTCGCCGCGATCGCCGCCCTCCTGCTGACCCTCGTTCCGGCCGGCGCCGCTGCACCCACGCCGAAGGACCTGGAATTCTTTGAAAAGAAGGTCCGACCGTTGATGGTGGCCCATTGTCTGGAATGTCACTCCGGTGACGAACCCGAAGGACAGCTCAACATGGAGTCGCTCGGTGGCCTGCTGGCTGGTGGCCTGCGCGGTCCCGCCCTGGTGCCCGGCAAGCCCGACAAGAGCCTGTTGGTGACTGCGATCCGGCACAACGAAGAGTTGAAAATGCCGCCGAAGCAGAAACTTCCGACTTCTGAACGGGCCATCCTGACCGCCTGGGTGAAACGCGGCGCCCCGTGGCCCAACGTCAATTCCGCAAACCGCCCCATGACCAGGGCAAAGACACCCGGAGGACCACTGTTCTCCCGGGACCAACTGAAGTACTGGGCGTTCCAGCCCCTGGCAACCAAGAACGTCCCACCGATTCGGGCTGAACACTGGGCCAACAGCGCCATCGACCAGTTTGTCCTCGCACGACTCAATGCCGCCGGGCTACAGCCCGCACCGCCCGCGACGCGACTGTCCTGGCTTCGACGCGTCACTTTCGACCTCACCGGCTTGCCCCCCACTCCCGAGCACATCAACCGCTTCCTGGCGGACGACTCGGTTGAGTCACGAGCCCGGGTCGTCGACCGCTTGCTCAACACCCCCTCCTACGGAGAGCGATGGGGACGACACTGGCTCGACGTCGCACGTTATGCCGACTCCAACGGCCTCGATGAAAACCTCTGCTACGGCAACGCCTTCCGATACCGCGACTACGTCGTCGACGCATTCAACGCCGACCTGCCCTACGACCAGTTCGTCCGAGAACAACTGGCCGGAGACCTGATGAGTGGCAAAGCGGACACCGCGACAAGGCTGAAGCGAGTCATCGCCACCGGCTTTCTTGTGCTCGGCCCCAAGATGCTCGCCGAGGATGATCCTCGCAAAATGCAGATGGACATCATCGATGAACAGTTGGACACAATCGGCAGGACATTCCTGGGCCTGACCTTCGGCTGTGCGAGATGCCACGACCACAAGTTCGACCCAATCCCGACTGCCGACTACTACGCATTGGCCGGGATCCTCAAGAGCACCAAGACGATGGAAAACTTCCGCGTCGTCGCGAAATGGAACGAAACCCAACTCGCCAACAAAGAGATCCTTGCCAGCCAGGACCGTCGCCAAAAGAAAATCGCCACGTCCAAGAAAACCATCGCCACGACGATCCAGGTCGCCAAGCAGGACATCCTCAAGACGTCACGCCGCCGCGCCGGCGATTATCTGCTGGTGGCCACCGTCACGTGGATGAAGTCACAGTTGCTGGCCGGCCGCAAACCACTGGGCGACACGCCCCAGGGCATCAACCAACCCGGCGTGATTGTCCGGGAGGCCGAATCCTACGATCGCGGTAATGCGGCAAAACTCACCACCGGTTACGGCCAGGGGATCGGAGTCATCGCCAGTGGTGCTGGGCTGAGCACAGCCGAATACGATGTGACGATCAAAAAGGCCGGCACCTACCGACTGGAGGTCCGCCAGGCGGCCGTTCAAAGTCGCCCTTGCCGGATCCTGGTCAACGGCGGGCTGGCCCATCCCGGCGCCCTGGGACGGACCACTGGAAGCTGGTACCCCGACACACAGAAATGGGGTGTCGAAGCCCTGGCTGAACTCAAGGCAGGCAAAAACACCATCCGGATTGACCGACAGGGGCCATTTCCACACATCGACAAGTTCGTACTCGCCCCGATCACCGACACCGGGTCCGGGCCAATCAATGCCCTGGGCCAACTGGCCTCCAAGGTCCCCAACCGCGACGCTCTCCAACCCGCCGTTCTGCAGCAGTGGGTCGCTCACCTCAAGACAACCCGTGACGACAAAACTTCGCCCCTGGCCCTTTGGCACCACGTCGTTTCAGGCGCCACATCCACTCCGCCCACCACGGGACCGCGAATCGGCAAGCACGCCAAGCAACCCCTGTCCAACCTGGCAACCGGCTACGCCTCGCTGTTCACCATGGTCGACGACCTCTGGCTCAAACAGGTGGCAGGCAAGAACACCAAGCCGCTGGCCGATCCGGAACTCGAGTCTTTGCGAAACGTGCTCTACGGCTCCTCGGGCCCCTACAAGGTGAGCAAGGAACTCGAAGCGGCCTTCGACAAGGCCACGACCAAGCGACTCGAGATGCAGCGAGCGGCACTGAAGGCTCTCGAGTCTTCCAAGCCAACATTGCCATTGGCGATGGCCGTTGTCGACGGCCCAACCGAAGACCTCAAGATTCATATCCGCGGCAGCTATCTGACCCTGGGATCGATGGCGCCGCGAGGTTTCCCCAAGATCATCGCCGGTGAGAAACAAGCACCGCTGCCTAAGAAGACCAGCGGCCGATTGGAACTCGCGACGTGGATGACCCGGACTGACAACCCCCTGGTCCCCCGGGTCATGGCCAACCGGATCTGGCGATGGCACTTCGGGCATGGACTGGTCCGCTCGACCGACAATTTCGGGAGGCTCGGCGACCGCCCGACACACCCCGGACTCCTCGACTGGCTTGCCTCTGAACTGATTCGTCGCAACTGGTCAATGAAATCATTGCACCGAGAAATCCTGCTCTCGTCGACCTACGCCATGAGCACCCGGTTCGACCAGAAAGCGGCCGACATCGACCCCGAAAACAAACTGCAATGGAGAATGGACCGACGACGGCTCTCGGCCGAAGAAGTCCGCGACTCGCTCCTGTTCGTTGGTGGCAGGCTGGACCGACGCATCGGGGGTTCTTTGATGACAGTCAAGAACCGGGCCTACGTCACCGGAACCGGCCACAACATGAAGACCGACGTCTACCAAAACGCCAGGCGAAGCATCTATCAACCCGTGGTGCGCAGTGCACTGTTTGACGTCTTCCAGGCATTCGATTTCGCCGACCCGAGCCTGCCAAACGGCGACCGCGTCACGACCACGATTGCTCCCCAGGCACTCTTCCTGATGAACGGTGTCCTGGTTGACAATCAGTCAACGCACATCGCCGACCGCATACTCAAGCCCACCGGCGACGACCCCGCCCGACTCAAGAGGCTCTACGAATCACTACTGGGACGCAGTCCCACCGCCAAAGAGGCCAACCAGGCCGCAACGTTTCTCTCGGAGTATCGCCGGGCGGCCGTTGAAGACGATAAGAAGATCATCGACGAAAAAGACGACTCCAAGACAATCCCACCGCGGGTTCGCGCCTGGCGGGCCCTGTGCCGCGTCCTGTTGTCCAGCACCGAATTCGTCTACACCGAGTGAACGCACCGCACCTGCAAGTCACCGCAATGACCAACACCTCACACTGCTGCAATCAGTTCACGCCGGTGGGCACCCGCCGGGACATGCTGACATCCTCGGCCACCGGATTCGGGATGCTGGCTCTGGCCGACCTGATGAGCCGCCAGGCCGCCGCCGACACGTCAACTCCAGGCAACCCGCTGGCTCCTCGTGAACCACACTTCACGCCAAAAGCCAAACGCGTGATTTTTCTGTTCATGCACGGCGGCCCCTCCCATGTCGACACGTTCGACCACAAGCCACAACTGGACAAGGATCACGGCAAGCCACTGCCATTTCCCAAGCCGCGAATTGTCTCGGGAGCCACAGGCAACCTGCTGAAATCACCCTGGGCGTTCAAACAGCACGGTGACAGTGGTGCGTGGGTCAGTTCCGTTTTCCCAAAGATCGCCGAAATCACCGACGACCTGTGCTTCATCAAATCGATGTACGGATCGAATTCCCGACACGGTGGTGCCTTGCTGGAACTCCATACCGGCAGCGACACGTTCATTCGCCCCAGCATGGGATCCTGGGTCAATTACGGCCTGGGGACCGAGAACCAGAACCTGCCCGGCTACATCACCATTTGCCCCAGTTTGACCCACGGGGGAGTCAACAACTGGAGTTCCGCTTTTTTGCCGGCCGTGTACCAGGGCACGCCGATGGGCGACGCGGCCACTCCAGCGGAACGGGCAAAGTTCCCGTTCATCGGCGGCAAATCGAAAGTCCGACGCCGATCACTCCAACGCCTCGAGTTGGACCTGTTGAATCGAATCAACCGCCAACGCTTCCAGGACACCGGCCCCGACTCCGACCTCGAGAGCCGTATCGCCTCCTTCGAACTCGCCTTCCGAATGCAAAGCGAAGCACCGCAGTTGCAGGACATCGGCAACGAACCACAACACATTCACAAGCTCTACGGACTCGACAACGACGCTACCAAAGACTTCGGCCGACAGTGTTTGATGGCCCGGCGATTCTCCGAGCGTGGTGTCCGTTTTGTCCAGGTCTCGCACAGTTACAAATGGGACCAACACGGCGGCCTGAAAAAGTCTCTCCCGCAAAACGCCCTGGAAGTCGACCAGCCGATCCACGGCTTGATCAGTGACCTCAAGCAGCGGGGCCTCCTGGAAGACACCCTGGTGCTCTGGGGTGGCGAATTCGGGCGAACCCCGGTGGCCCAGGGCAACGATGGCCGCGACCACAACCCGCACGCGTTGACCATGTTCCTGGCCGGCGGAGGCGTCAAGCCGGGAATCAGTCATGGAGCGACTGACGAGTACGGTTACTATTCAGTAGAGAACAAGGTCCACTTCCACGACCTCCACGCTACGATGCTGCACCTGCTCGGACTCGATCACACCAAGCTCACCTACCGGTATTCAGGACGCGACTTCCGATTGACGGATATCCATGGAGAGATCGTCAACGACATTCTCGCCTGACCGCCGCCCTCCTTTCACAGGCACGCTGTCCGCCAGCGACAAGGACTCCCCACCATGCTGACCTTCTCCGGCCATTCCAGCACGTTTTGTGACGGCGTTTCCCGCCGCAGTGCTCTTCAGGTTGGCAGCCTCGGCCTCGCCGGTTGCGTGGGCCTCAACCTCGATCAGGTACTGCGAGCTCGCGATGCTCAATCGGCAACTGCTCGCAAGAACACCTCTGTCATTTTCATCGAATTGGCAGGCGGCCCAACCCAATTTGAAACCTACGACCCGAAACCCAACGCACCCCGCGAGTATCGCGGTGCATTCGGCACGGTCCAGACCAACCTGCCCGGAGTCCTTTTCAGTGAATGGATGCCCAGGCAGGCCGCCCTGGCCGACAAATTGGCCATCATCCGATCGGTGCATCACCCCAGTAATAGCCACGACCCTTCGAGTCACCTGACTCAAACCGGGTATTACAAGCGTGGCCCCAAGGGGGGAGTCAACCAGATGCCCGCGTTTGGATGCGTGGTCGCCAAGGTCAGAGGCCCTAACGCCGCGACCCTTCCGCCTTACGTCGCCGTCCCCCGCACCATGCGGAACGGTGGGCCGGCCCACCTGGGAAAGAGCTTCAACCCGTTCGAAACAATCAGCGACCCCTCCCGCAAGGGCTTCAAGGTCCAGAACCTGGCGCTCAACAAGACTCTCAACCGAACTCGACTCAGTGACCGCAAGAGCCTGCTGGGGGCTCTGGACGCCCAGCGACGACTCGCCGATCTCCAGGGAGCCTCGCAGGCCGTCGACGACTTCACCTACCAGGCATTTGACCTGATCACCGGCAACGCGGCACGGGTCGCCTTTGACATCGACGCCGAATCTGAAACCGTTCGCGACACCTATGGCCGAACGCCCAACGGCCAAAGCCTGCTGCTGGCCCGTCGGCTGGTTGAACACGGAGTGACCTGCGTGACGGTCCGTGTCACCGGATGGGATGACCACACCAAGATCGCCGACCGCCTCAAGCAGAAGGCTCCCAGCTACGACCAGGGAGCCGCCGCTCTGGTCAACGACCTGCACGAACGTGGACTCGCTGACGATGTTCTTGTCGTATCGATGGGCGAATTCGGACGAACACCTCGCGTCAACAAAAACGCGGGCCGTGACCACTGGGGATCGGTGATGAGCGTGATGTTGGCTGGTGGCGGCCTGCAAACAGGCATCCTGGGCGCGTCCAACTCGCGGGGAGAGGTTCCGGCAGCCAACGCCTACCGGCCAGAAAATGTGCTGGCCATGATCTATCGCCACCTGGGCATCGATCCCGGAATGACCTTCAACGACTTCAGCGGCCGTCCACGACACCTGCTGGAAACACGAGATTTGATCAAGGAACTGGTGTGACCGATCGGCCCGACAGCCCGGCAACCGCCGACCACCTCCAACTTGACCCGACCTTGTGTCGAGAACGCCAGCAACGGCTCATCCAGGTGATGGTCTCGCGTGGTATCGAACGTGTTGTCCTGGTCCAACCCGAACACGTTCAATATCTGACCGGCTTTCGCACTCCGCATGTCCTGCTCAAGACCCTCGCGGCACTCGATGCCGACGGACATTGCACGCTGGCGGCGCCCAACTCAATCCCCGACAACACCGCTGCCGACACGGTCGTGACCTTTGAAGCCCAATGGCATTCGACCCTCCGGCAGGAGCAACCAGAGGAGTCAGGTCGAGTACTGTCCGACGCTCTCAACGATCGTCCTGTCACCGGACATATCGGCGTCGAATTCTCCACGTACGGGCCACATTTCCAGCACGTCGCCCACCCAACGGGTTCGGCCGAACTTCTGGATATCGAAACCGAACTCTGGCAACTGCGCCGAAACAAGGATCCCGACGAACTCGCCATGATCGGGCGGGCTATCGAATGCACCGAAGCCATGTACCAACGGGCCCGAGAAATCATCACTCCCGGGATCACCGAACTCGAGGTCTTCAACCAGTTGCACGCCGCAGCGGTTGAAGTGGCCAGAGAACCCTTGACCGCCCTGGGAAACGACTACCAGGCCAATTCACCCGGCGGCCCCCCACGCCCCCGGCCGGCCGGGGCAGGGGAGTTGTTCGTCCTCGATCTTGGGCCGGCTTACCGCGGATACTTTGCCGACAACTGCCGCACTGTATCAGTCGATGGACATCCCACCGACGATCAACTCAAAGCGTGGGAGATGATCGTCGACACGCTGGAAATGGTCGAACGAACCGTGAAACCAGGCGTCAGTTGCCGGGAGGTCTTCCAAACGGCCCAGGACATGCTCGACACGTACCGCCCCGGCGCCTTCTCACACCACCTAGGCCACGCGTTTGGATTGTTCCCTCACGAGGGGCCACACCTGAACCCAAACTGGGACGACACGTTTCAAGAAGGTGACGTCTTCACAGCCGAACCAGGGCTCTACGGCCCGGAACTCAAGGCAGGCATCCGGCTCGAACAAAATTATCGCGTCACGGCCGACGGAATTCAGCGGCTCACATCACACCCGCTGGAACTCGCGGTCGAGTGACCCGACGACTGCCCGCCAGGCAATTCATTTCCGTGATGAGTCTGTGGACAAATCGAGCGACAGCGAGATTCGCCGTTTTCCCGGCGACCGCTCAAACAACACGATGTCGCCGGCTTTTGAGTCAACCACCAGCCGATCCACCCCGGCGTAATCGCCCGGGACTTTGGCTAAAAACATCAGGTACTCCCGACTGACCGATGCGCCCGCATCGATGTGGGTGAAGACCGGCCGACTCAGAATACGGCCCTGTGCCACCAGGGCTCCGAACGGCTGATGCAACCCAGTCGTGCCGAACTCCAGACCTCGAGATTTCACCCGGCCATTCTCGCGGTGCCGCCAGATGTTGAGCCACGGGTAATCCTTGGTCTGCCACGTGTACCCCAACAGCAACCCCGCCTTCGGATTCACCGCGGTCACCCAGCCAATCGTCGTCTCGGGATCAAAGATGAATGAGGACACATCGTGAACTACTCCATTTGTTCCGTTTTGCAGAAATCGTCGAAGGTCAACAGGTTTTCCCAACATCTCCAAGTGCGGCCACCGATTGGCACGCTTAGAACTCGCAGGAATCTTGCCTTCCTGTGAAAACCCCAAGGTCGCATTCGAATCGACAAGCGTGGTCTCATCCAAAAACGGTGCCGCAATCGATGGGTGCTGGACCATGTTGTAGATCCGCCCCAACTTCCTGTTGTTTGTCACCTCTTCGTGCACCTGGGCCACGCTGGCACTACGCGACAACCGAATCTTGCGAACCACCGAAAGGCCCGCCAACGGCATTCGGCACTCCATTCGCAACCACGGAAACTGTTCACCACGCTTCGGAGGTCGCGACAACTTCCAGTTGATTCTTGGTGCTTCTCCGTGAAACGGCACCCCTCGCTCCGCCTCGGCCTCCGACGGCGCCCCCCACCGGTCGAGACACAAGAAATGCCCTCGCAGGTAAGGCTTGCCAGACTCCACGGGCTCCAGGCCGTGAATCGTCCAGTTCAGTGGATTCATCTTCTCACCGGCCAGTCGAAACTCAACGATCGCTCCACCGGCGGTCGTAACCCCCAACGCCACTCGTTGGTTCTCCAGGATGACCACCCCCGACTCGGCCGCATGGCTCGAACCGCAAAACCCGATCATCAACACCAACAGTTCCGCCAACACACCAGACCGCCTGATCATCGCGCATCCTCCTTCAGGTTGATCGAACCCACGCCGCGAGCATTGTAAGCTGTACCATCATAAGCAGCGATCATTGACACAAGTTGGGAGACCCTGCGATGGACCTCAGTGGAAAATGGGCACTTGTCACCGGTGCTGGACGAGGAATCGGCAAAGGCTGTGCACTGCAGTTAGCGGGCAAAGGCGCCGACCTGCTCGTCAACGATCGACCGGGTAGCACAGACCTGGCAGCGACCGTCGATGAAATTGAAGCGATGGGTCGCCGTTGTGTCCCCATCGAAGCTGACGCTTTCGAGCGAGATGGCTGTGAACAGATGGTCTCCTCGGCCATCCAGGCCGCCGGACGTATCGACATCCTGGTCAGCAACCCCGCATACAGCGAACGATGCTCGTTCCTGGATTATCCTCCCGAGATTTTCGAACAGACCTTGCGAGGCACGTTGTTGGCCGGATTTCACGTCAGCCAACTGACAGCACGACACATGGTGGAACGGGGAGGGGGCGGCAAGATCGTTTTCATCTCGAGTGTCCAAGCCTACCTGCCAATTGCCCATTGCGTGGCCTACGGAGCAGCCAAGAACGGCCTGAACCACATGATGCGGACAATTGCCGTTGAATTGTTTGAACACCGAATCAATGTCAACGCCATCGAGCCTGGCTGGATCGACACCCCCGGTGAACACGAAACATTCGGCCGCGAACGGATTGAATCGGAAGCCAGCAGTTTGCCCTGGGGCCGCCTGGGCACTCCGACCGACATCGGCAACGCTGCGGCGTTTCTCTGCTCCGATGAATCCGACTACGTCACCGGCACCATCCTGCGTGTCGACGGAGGCTTCGTCTACCGAGAGTGCCAGCGGCCCGAAACCGAATGAGCGACACAAAAGACACACCACCGGTCGAGAGACTCTCCTGGGAGAGCCCCTCGATCCGGTGGTGCGGCTGCGGTGTCCGAGTATTCCTGTCCCCGGTCCCCACCAATCACTCGCTTCATGCCCAGTGATCGGCAGGCCACCGCTCGCCTCGGTCCTCTTTCTCCTACTCAACTGGTGTCAACAAACACCCCGCCGTGGTCACCCTGACACCACCGACGCCCGTCTCCTGGGGCAGGGGAGGCACGGAGGCCGGTCACAGGACGCGGACGCCGGTGATGTCATGGGAACGAGATTCGAGTCGACCGCACACGGCCGTTTCACTCGAACTGAAAACTCACCGTGCAGAAGGCCCTCCTGGCACTGACGGTTTGGCACGACGCGACTGCTTTTTCTCGCGAGCACGCAACCGAGCCTCTCGAGCGGCTTCCGCCTCACCGATCAGTTCAGACAGTCGCTGCTTCTGAGTTGTTGTCAGGACGGCCAACATCTCCTTCCGTTCTTGGCCACGCAACTCCTCAAGTTCTCGGGTCAATGCCTTCACCCGGATCCGATACGTCTCCTGGATCGAATAGATCTTCCGTTTCTGAGTCGGACTTACTCCGATCTTTCCAAAATACCTCGGCAAACGACCACGTCGAGTCGCCTTCTTCGGCACCTTGTTGGACACCTCGCTCGGCATTTTTTTCGGCAATTCGTCCGCGGCCCCGTTCCCCTTCACTTTCCGGAACGGCATCGAACGAACAATCGTCACCGGCACTGTCTCTCGCGTCGCCGACTGACCCCGCCGGACACCAGACTCCGTCAAGCCCCGGGGGACGCGTGCACCCGAAGTCACCGTCGAAACCAAAATAGTAGATCGTTCCCTCTTCAACTTCGTCACCGGAGTCTTCGAGGAACCACTCGCCCCCTCGGCCGTCGGCACCACCAACCACATCACCGTGGCCCCCAGTGCCGCCAGCCCCAAACTCGCCATCAGCACTCCCGGCATCCGGGATGGTGCCATCTGCCGTAAACGGCCCTTTCGGCGGTTGAATTTCCTTCTTGCTTGTCCCCGTCCGCGTGTGATCTGGTTCATGCGTCATTCCTTTTCTCGCTCAGAACCTCTGATTCGCCTCACCACACACTGTGCTACCTCCGGCAGCATCAACGGGCGAGACGGTACACACCGCAGCCGGCTTCGCCTGTTTGTTGATCCCGTGATCGGACATCGATGAGCAACACACTCTCGAACTCAACCACAGTAATGTAAACAGTTGTATTCTACTTGACACTCTTTTGGCGAAGAATGCAAGGACTATCTTGGAAGAATTCAAAAAAAGAGCTTCGCCGCGTCCTGCAGGAGGACGGCGAAGCTCTGTGAGGATCGTCTTTGGCCGCAGCTAGAGCGACAGGTGCCCGTTGGACTCGAGGTAGGCGACAACCTCAGTCCCCAACTCTTCGATGCTCTTCGTGTTGGCGTCGAGAACCAATTCGGCCGACTCGGGGGCTTCGTACGGGTCATCGATTCCGGTAAAGCCCTTGATCTCACCAGCCCGTGCCTTGGCATACAGCCCCTTGGGGTCGCGTGCCTCGCACGTCTCCAACGATGCGTTGACGTACACTTCAATGAATTCGCCCTCGGCCATCAGCGCCCTGGCCTCATCACGATCAGCGATGTAGGGAGAAATAAAAGCCGTCAGAGCGATGGTGCCCGCATCGACGAACAGTTTGGCTACCTCACCGATCCGCCGGATATTTTCGGCGCGATCCTCGGCACTGAAGCCCAGGTTCTTGTTCAATCCATGGCGGACATTGTCCCCGTCCAGGACGTAGGTGTTCTTTCCCTGGGCGTGAAGGAGATGATCCACCTCATTGGCAACGGTGCTTTTCCCCGACGCACTCAATCCGGTAAACCAGATCACTACCCCGCGGTGCCCAGACAACTGCTCTCGCGAAGTCCGTTCGACCCGTGTTTCGTGCCACGTGATATTTGTCGCTTTCTGTTCAGCCATCGTCTCTACCGCTCCCGTATCCGCTTTAATGTTTCTCTCTCACGCCACTGGACCGACACCGCACACCTGCCAATCCACCGCCGAGAACCTCCCGATACTAAGGCACACCACACGGCAAGAAAAGCCGACGGCGGGCCACGCGTCTGAACCCACTGATTCTACAACGTCGTCGACACACCACTGGTGAACACTCCAACAAGTTGCTAGTTTGGATTCTTCGCCTCTACGATCCCAATCGTCCATTTTTTGGCGATCGTTTCCGGCTCAACACCTCCTTCATGGGAAACCCGTGTCACGTGAACGGTCCTGATTTCACCAAGTCCGACCTGCTCCCGGTCATCGCCCAGGACGCCGATGACGGCGAGGTCCTGATGCTGGCCTACATGAACCAGGAAGCCTGGCAGGAAACCTGCGACTCGGGCCGCGTCTGCTATTACAGTCGCAGCCGCGACAAGCTGTGGCGCAAGGGTGAGGAGAGTGGCAACTTCCAGGAAGTCCAGGCGATCTACTACGACTGCGATGCCGACACACTGCTGATCAAGGTGACCCAGCACGGTGGAGCGGCCTGCCACGAGGGTTACCGCAGTTGCTTCTTCCGACAACTCGACACGACAACCGGCGATGTGACTGTTGTCGGCGACCGAATTTTCGACCCAGCCGAGGTCTACAAGACGAACGACTGAGACCATGACAGATCCTGCCTCAACCACTGATACCACGGACCGAAACATCCTGAAACTGGGCATCCCCGCCGGAAGCCTGCAGGATTCCACGGCGGCCTTGTTCCGGCAAGCCGGTTACAACATTCGGTTCTCCTCACGATCCTATTACCCGTCGATCGACGATCCTGAGATCGAATGCCTGCTGATCCGCGCCCAGGAAATGGCTCGCTACGTCGAACAGGGCATCCTGGATGCCGGAATCACTGGCCACGACTGGGTACTGGAAACCCAGGCAGACGTGGTTGAAATCTGCGAGATGGTGTTCTCCAAGGTCAGCCGCCGAAAGGTGCGGTGGGTCCTGGCCGTCCCGGAAGATTCCGACATCAATTCTGTCGCCGACCTCGCCGGCAAACGAATCGCCACCGAAGCCGTCGGACTGACCCGCAACTTCCTGGCCGAAAACGGCGTTGAAGCCACCGTTGAATTTTCGTGGGGGGCCACGGAGGTCAAGCCACCCAAGCTGGCCGACGCGATCGTGGAGGTCACCGAAACAGGCAGTTCACTCCGGGCCAACAACCTCCGTATCCTCGACACCGTGATCGAGAGTTCAACTCGTCTGATTGCCAACAACGATGCGGCCGCCGACGACTGGAAACGAAGCAAGCTCGACAACATCGCCCTGATGCTGCAGTCGTGCCTGGACGCCGAGGATAAGGCCGGACTGATGATGAACGTCCGACGGACCGACCTGCCCACGATCCTTGACAAACTGCCCGCACTTCAGCAACCCACCATTTCGTCTCTGTCCGACCCCGACTGGGTGGCAGTCAACACGATTCTTGACGACAACACCGTGCGGACGATCATCCCCGCACTGAAAGCCGCCGGAGCACGGGGAATCGTCGAGTACCCGATCAACAAGATCATCGACTGACCCTTCCGCGAGGCGGCAATGCCCACGGACGAGACCACCGCCCACATCGTCAAGCTGGGCGGCAGCCTGCTGGACTGGCCCGGCACACCGTCCCGACTGGCCGAGATCCTCGCGAGTCCGGACACCCTGCGGCCACTAGTAATCGTCGGTGGCGGCCCCACTGCCGACATCGTCAGGACCTGGCACAGTTCCCATCAACTCGCCGAAAACCAGGGACACGCACTGGCACTCGACGCGATGGGATTCAATTCCGGCCTCCTGAGAACAATTCTGCCCCGAACACTCCCTGTCAAAAGCCGATCCGAAGCCCTCGCCGCCTGGGCCATCGATCGCTGGCCGGTACTCGACTGCAGCTCGTTCCTGGCTCACGAGGAACCAACACAGCCGCTGCGACTGCCGCACACGTGGGATGCCACCAGCGACGCCATCGCGGCCTGGGTCGCCCTGGCATGGCCAGCATCTCGACTGACACTCCTGAAGTCCATCGACCTGCCCGAAGACACCCCGGCGTCTCAACTTGCCGCCGCCGGACATGTCGACGGCTGCCTGGCCGACTGGCTCGACCGGCTCCCACCAACCGACTGGGTCAACCTGCGTGCCGCCACGCGGCAACCGACGCCGTGGCTCCCCCAAGCCGAGCCACCAGCTCCCTGACACGCCGCTCGTCGATCGACAGGTCACGACGGCCGTCCTGGCAGGCTGCTGACCGGACGGCGACCAGGTCCGGTTCCACCCGGACCACCTCGCCCAGATCCTCCAGCGAAACCCGCCCGGCCAGGGCCAGCAACAATCCGGCCTCGCGGGTTGCGTCACGAACTTCTGCAAGTTGCGCCTGCGAGAGATGCTGTGTCAGGCTTCCTTGTGACTTGTCCCAGGTGTCAATCAAAACCCCGGCACAACCGGTTTTGATGGCGGCCGCCACGACGGCCTCGAGTCCGGGCGCCCCACAAAGAAGAGCATCGGCATAGGCCACGGCCACCCACCGGCACGGGCCGCCCAGTTGATCACGCACGTTCGTCCATCGCGACACCCACTCGCCATTGCGTTCGTCATCCACAAGGTGAGCCATCCCCAGCTTGGCAAAGTCGACAGCGGGAGACGAAAACCTGGCAGCGGCGTCATCTTCCCAATCCAACACTTCCCCCATCGCCATGCTCGTCGCCACGCCGCGCGAGCGGCCCCAATCGGCCACCTCGCGGATCACTTCCGGATCGGCCATTCCCAGCGGCCCGCGCGAGGGTTCTTTCAGATCCAGCACGACACAGCCACCGTCGACCGCCGCGTGCGCTTCCTCGAGCGAACGAACGCTCACCAGCAATCCCGGCCCACAGCTGGTCACTTGGCCGACTCCGCCGAGTGCACCACCGCCTTGCCGGCCAGGGCACCGGTTGGCTTACCGCGATAAACTGCCGGCCTCCCGTTCACAAAGACGTACCGAAACCCCTCGGAAAACTGGTGCGGGTCCTCGAACGTGGCGGCATCACGGACACTTCGAGGATCAAAAACAGCCAAGTCCGCCACCATACCGGCCCGTACCACGCCACGATCGGTCAGTCCCAGGATATTGGCCGGCAAACCGGTCATGCTTCGCACGGCCGCCGCCAGGCTCAACACCTTCTCGCGAATGGCGTAATGGCCCAGTTTTCGTGCAAACGTCCCGTAGCTCCGAGGGTGAGGACGGTCGGCACCGGGCAGATAAGCTCGGCCATCCGAAGCTGTCGCCACCCACGGCACCTGCATGATGTGTCGCACATCCTCCTCGCTCATGCTGAAGTTGACGATCGCGGCACCACCGTTCTTGGCCACCTGCACAGCCACCTCGACAGTCGTCAACTTCTCCAACTCGGCGATCTCTGCCACGCTCTTGCCCACCCAGTCAGAACGCGGTGAATACCTCGCGATCTTCAAAACCTGCCCATTTTCTTTCCGGCTGAGATTCTCGGCGATCGCCGTCCGCAATCTCACCCCAATCTCCTTGTCATCCAGTCGCCGGATCAATTCCTTCCGCCCCCCTGCACGGGCCCATGTCGGGATCACCGTGGCATCCAGTGACGTACTCGATGCAATGTACGGATACTGATCGGCGGTCACCTTCTGACCTTTTTTCCTGGCAGCGGCGATCCGTTCGGCCGCACGCCTCACCAGCCCCCAGGACCCCCGTCCACTCGACTTGAAATGCGACACGTGCACCGGCACTCCTGCCCGACGACCGATCTCCATCGCCTCGTCCACAGCCGCCAGCAACCGCACGTTCTCATTACGGATGTGGCTGGCATAGATCCCCTTGTGCCGCGCCACCACCTCGGCCAGTGCCACGAGTTCCTCGGTGTCCGCGTAGGTGCCCGGCACATAGATCAAACCGGTTGACATGCCCCATGCACCGTCCGCCATGGCCTTCTCGGCCAACGATTGCATTTCCTCCAGTTCCGCCTTGGTGGCGGGCCGTCGTTCCGTCCCGACCACCTGCCGCCTCAGAGCTCCGTGCGGCAACAGGTGGACCACATTGGCGCCAGCCCCCGCCTTGTCGATCTTTTCGTAATAGTCGCCCACATCGACAGGCCCGGATCCACAATTGCCTGTGACGACCGTCGTGCACCCCTGCAACAGGTAATTGATACAAGCCCGCGTCCTGGAATCCACAACCTGCCTGTCACTGTGGTTGTGCAGATCAATGGCACCGGGCATCACGACCAGCCCGCGACAGTCCAAACGCCATTCCACCGACTTCGTCTCGAACTTCCCCACCGCGACCACCCGATCGCCGCGAATCGCAACATCACCGACAAATCCCTGTCGTCCCGTGCCGTCGTGAATCGTTCCACCCACCAGCAACACGTCCGCCACGACAGGATCGGCCCCTCTCACCGGCGTCGACAACCAGGCCAGGCACGCCAACACGATGATTCCAAGCTGTCGCATTTCCCATCCCTCAGTTTGTTCGAGTCGCATTGTGCCACGCTTGACCTCAACCGGGTCACCGACTGCAATGCCCCACGTCGTCGCCATTGTATCGCCACGCGGCTCCGGCGACAGCGACACGAGCCAACCCGATCAGCAACCAGAGACGACCATCACATGGCACTTCCTGACACCAACCGCCGAGACCTCGCCAAGGACTACTCGATCTGCTCCCTCCCGGTCGGCCTCTGGCAACTCTCTGGAGGACATGGGCGAATCGACCACGAGCTCGCCACCGAGACCCTCTTCGAGTATTTCGACGAAGGCTACACCACGCTCGACATGGCCGACCACTATGGCCCCGCCGAGGACATTTATGGAGAGTTCCGCCGCCGGCTCCGCGAGCGACGTGGAGACGAGGCAAACTCCCAGCTGCAGGCCATGACAAAATGGTGCCCGTCGCCCGGACCGATGACTCGCAACGTCGTCGAAGAGGCCGTGGCCGTCTCTCGCAAACGCATGGACGTGGAACGCCTCGATGTCTTGCAATTCCACTGGTGGGACTACGACGACCCACGCTATCTGGACGCCCTGGGCCACATGGCAGACCTGCAGGCCGAGGGGCACATCCAACACCTGGCACTGACCAATTTCGACTCGGTTCACCTGGCCCGGGTCGTGGAATCCGGAATCCGCATCGTCTCGAACCAGGTGCAATACAGCCTGGTCGACCGCCGACCGGAACAGGAACAACTGGCCCTGTGCCGCGAACACGACATCCGATTTTTGACATACGGCACGCTTCTCGGTGGCCTTCTTTCCGAGGCCTACCTCGACAGTGACGAACCAAGACCGGCCGCGCTCGAGACCAATTCGAAAAAGAAGTACAAACGAATGATCGACGCCTGGGGTGGTTGGGAACTGTTTCAGCGACTGCTTGGAGGCCTGTCCACGGTCGCCCGACGACACGAGGTCGGGCTGGCCAACGTCGCCACCCGAGCAATCCTCGACCAGGACTGCGTCGCCGGAGTGATCATCGGTTGCCGGCTGGGGCTCAGCGAACACCGCTCCGACAACGCCCGCGTGTTCGACTTCAACCTCGACGAAAACGACTGGGCGACTCTCGACGAAGCCACACAGGGCCACAACGACCTGTGGGCCAGCATAGGAGACTGCGGCGACGAGTACCGGGGTTAGGGCAGGGCGGCCCCCGCCGACACCATCCACCACGGGTCACTTCACTACGGGCAACAGTTCCATCAGTGCCAGCGATGCCCAGCACGTGCCGCAGATTGAAATGAACTGCGACTTTTCGTGCGGAAACCCGGATTCGAAGTACTTCTGGATGGGCTTGCTCCGGGTGGTCACCAGCCAGGATCCATCCGGCTGCACCGTCCGCAGAAGGTAACGACACCCGTTCTGGTATGACTTGCGCCTCACCTTCGTCCCGGCGACTTTCAGGGCGTACAAGGCCTGGCCAGTCGCATAAGCATCGCTGTCCTTACCGGGCAATTGCGCCCAACCACCATCGGGTCGCTGCAGGGCCATCAACTCCTTGGCCAACCTCTTGACGTCCTTCGCCGGAGCTTTCGCCCACTTCACGCCCAACAGCCGAAACACCCGATCCTCGTTCGTCTTCGCCTCGGCTTTCAACAACCACTTGAGCGTTCTTGGCGTCCTCTCGTCCAGATCACCGCCCCCATCCTTCCCGGCATACAACTGCAATCCACGCAACGACAGGGCCGTCGCCGTGAAGTGGCTATCCTCCAAAGGCGGCCGGTGCGTGCGGATTCGCCAACTGCCGTCGTGACGGTGCTTGGTCCGGAGATATGCCACCATGTCCCTGGTGACCGAATCTGGCTTGTGGCCGTCGGCATACAATCCCCAGAGTGCGTAGCCGGCGTTGTAGGCACCTCCCGGCACCCCTTCACCCACCCGCACCCTGGCGCCGCGTCCGGAGAAGTATTCGAGCGTGAAATCCGACTGTTCATCCGTGAAGTCGTCATCGACGGACACTCCGGCCCGCCGCGCCCTGGCCACGGTGATTGCCGGCAACGCCTGGTGATGACAGCTGAAACAGTCTCGCTTCTCGACATACGTCGCCGCGCTCTTTTGCAGCAGCGGTACCGTACGACCCAGCACTTCCCGAACCGCATCCGGCGACACCGACCGTTCGCCCGCCCAGCCGGTCCCGACCAACACGAGCCCAACAAGGTTCACACCCATCCACCGCAGCAGGCCCACTCTCACGGTCATAGTCGGCCGTCCTTGCAATTGCTTAGTGGCCAGAACCACACCCACCCTCACCGCACCCACCGCTGCCACACCCGCCCGGCTCAGGATCGAACATTGGCGACAGCCTGACATCGCGATCGGTGCCCTTGGAAAGGTCCACGGCAATCCGCTCGGACTCCACACCGACCTCTCCAAGGCAGTAGACCACCACGGTTCGTCCGTCGACAAGCATCTCGGCGTCCACCGGCTCCAGGGCTGCATCCCGCTGGCGAACCGTTTCAATCAGGTCGTCCAATTCCACCGGAACACCGGGCCGATCCTTGACTGCCGCGACCCGCAACACCTCACCCGCTGGAGTGACTTCACCGACAAGGTGCTCTGCAACACTGGAGAGCAACTCCCCGAGTTCCTCCCCGCGTTCGGTCTGGACCACCACCTGGTCACCCCGGCGAACCTCCACCCCGTCCTCGCTGGTGAACAAGGCCACCCATCCGGGTCGGCCGTATCGAACCAGGCACGCCGTCCGGGTCAGCACTTCGGCTTCGCTCATCGTTCAGTGCCCATCTTGATCATCATGTCAGCGTTTCAACTCGTCTCGTACACCAGTGTCAACTCCTCACCCGCAGTGTGCAATGCCTGCTCCACGTCTTCTGTGGATTGACCCCGAGCAAACACAAATCCGGGATACGCCCCTCCCTCCGGCCAGGCTGTCAATTCCTGTCCCGGATGAACGGTAATCGCAACCCGTTCCACCCCCGCAACCGCCCCGGCCGCCTCGACGCCGTCGACCCGCACGAGTACACCACCGCTCTGGACCGGCAACATCAAGACTCCAGCCGCCGTATCAACGCGATCGGGCAACGGAGCACGGTCACCCAGCGCGTGATGCAACAGGACGTCTTCCAGGCTCAGGCCGGTCCCAAAACGCAAAACGTCCGAACACAACCCCCCGATGGCCCGAGGATTCACTTCGATAACCACGGGACCAGATTCCGTCACACGCATCTCCACGTGCACCGCTCCTTCGGTGAGCCCCAGCGCGCGGCAGGCCGCAGCGCATGTCTCGCCAACCGCCGCCTGGTCCTGTTGCCCCAACCGTGATGGCGTCAGATAAATTGTTTCCTCGAAATACGGTCCCTCAAGCGGGTCAGGCTTATCGAACACCGCAAGCACTTCCAACTGGCCGTCACGCAACAGACCTTCAACAGCGACCTCCGGACCACTCACGAACGATTCCACCAGGAAGCCATCCGCCAGATCAACACCCTCTTCTGCAGCCACAATCAACCCAACCCGAGACACCGCAGCTGCCAGGGCTGCAGGATCATCAACCCGGATCACACCGCGACTGGCTGACAACGACAGCGGCTTGACCACAGCCGGAAAACCGAAACCAGGCGAACGATCGCAGTCGTGCTCGTCCCAGGCCCGCCATTCGGATTCCGGGCAGGCCACGTTCTCGGCCGTCAGCAATTCACGTGACCGCTTCTTGTCACGTGCAGCGGACACGGAGGCCAGCTCGTTGTGTGGCAGCCCCAGGGCCTGTGCCACCACCGCAGCGGCTTCAACCACCGTGTCGTCGATTCCAATCACCGCATCGACGTGAAACTGCTGGTGAAACGCCAGCACCGGCGCGACACAGTCATCCGGCGAAGAAAAGGGAAGCGTGAGAAATCCGGCAGGATTCAGGCGAGCGACCGAACTCGATTCCTCGGAGGCCACGGTCAAGTCGACACCGCACCGTGCGGCCGCCGCCAGCAGTGCCGGCGTACGATACGTCCGTGTCGGCAACAACAGCAGCAACCGGGGCATGGCGCACCAGGAAATGGCCGCTCGCGACTACTTTTTCGACGGGGCGTAGTACGGATTGTTACCCGATGCGTGATCGGTCGTATCCATAATCTCGCCGACCTCGGGAACTTCAGATCGGATCGCGACTTCCACCCCTTGTTTCAACGTCACGTCGGCCATCCCACAGCCCTGGCAGCCTCCCCCCATCTGCACGTAGACCATGTTTCCCTTGACGTCGAGAAGCCGGACGACACCACCATGACTGGCGACTGACGGGTTGATCTCGCGGTCAAGAACCCCCTGGATCCGGTCACGCAAAACGTCAACCGGCGGAATCGATTCGCGAATCTCCGGACTGACCGCCGCCTCGCCCGAGGCAATGTGTTCACGGATGGCTGCCCCGACCTGTTGGCCAACTTCCGGCCAGGTCGCCGGCCCATACTTGGTGACCGTGATGCGATTGTCGGTAATCAACACCGCGGCGACACCTTCGACGGCGAACAACCGACTCGCCAG